>DAHUXR010000188.1 GCA_027307045.1 Acidobacteriaceae bacterium | reverse complement strand
GCTTCCATACCTATAGCGGCATCGACCGTCATATCGTCGTCCGTCTCGCGGAGATGAGCCAAATTGAATCGTTTTATGGCGAAACCAAACTTCGATTTCCCCGCTGACAGGTGTTCTAAAGAACGGAAGAGCTCACCGCTTTCCCTGATCGCTTCGGAAGACAGAATCGGCACCTCTTGATTCCAACAGCCATCCTCAAATGAAATGGGATACTCGCGCACTGCTACCCGATCCAAGGGAGGCAGATTGGCTTCATACGTGGAAGCCCAGCCAACCGGTTGGGTTATTAATTGTGCATATCCTGTTTTATGAGAAGTGGTCATTCTAATTGCAGCGAAAAAGGAGTCGATAGTGTGCCGTGGATAGCCAGTGCGATCAAGATAATGGGAAAACACTGAAGTATTTGGCAGCCAATAATCGCTCAGTAAAAGTGCATGAGTGGCTGCGCTCTGAACTAACGGATGCCTGCCATAGCTAAAACCTCGATCCGGAGCTCTGGCTAATTGGATCGAGTCACTCATACGGATAACCTTAGCTCCGTCATCTAACGAAATCTCATTTTCATCTAGTCTGAGCATCAGGAGGGGAACCAGAATATTGATCGTAAGTTTATCGTTGAGAAGTCCTTCTTCAATTGGCTTGTAAACTAAGAAGAAATCGTTTTCATCAAAGTCCAATTTCGCGTGAACATGAATGTATCTGTCAATGAGTCGCTCGATGTATAAGTGCACGGTTATACGATTCATTTCCTCTTTATTAAAAAATGATCGTTCCCGGAGCACTTCGCTCTTGCTGAAGTATTCATATACCGCCTTCCACGACGCAGTCTTGTCACTATCGAACTCTTCATAAGGTGCACCAGGCATGCGTCCGAGGAGGCTCCAACCTCCGAATGCATCTTTATAGTCAAGCGGGCCAGAACCGCTAGGAACCTCAGAAAAACTGGGCAGCCCATTCTCCCGCCACGATAAGGTGGGGAAGTTGTAATAGTGCCCGATGTAGCCTCCCTTTTCTTGTCGGTACTTGACATACGCGAGACCGTCCTTGACAGCATCACGAGTGAGCCGGAAAAGTTCAGCATCGAGAATTACTATTTCTTCCATACCGAATACGATAGCTCAGATCGACAACCTTTTTAACCCGCCGTGCTGGGGGAGCCCCCTCACTCGGAATCCACGTTGATCCGCTGTAAGCCCCGCTTCCTCCGTGCCTCCGCGCCTCCGTGCCTCCGCGGTGAAAAGACCTACCCCAGCCTCTTCACCAGCCCCTTCAGCTCAATCACCGGCAACGGACACTCCGGCCAATTGTGTTCCCAGCACACAATAATGTCGGCCTTGCTCGCGTCGTGAAAGTGCTTCAGGAAATTCCGGCTCTCGTACTCAAACTCGATCCACACCCTCTGCCACCGCTCCAGCCCCACCTGTCGCAGCGCCTGGCAATCCGGATACTCGGTCCTTATCAGCTCCACCACAAATCCCAGGTCTTTCGCCAGCAGCGCAAACAGAAACAGCACTCCCTGCTCGTTCGTCGGCCCGCATGACATGTGCATCGATGTCAGTGGAGGCCCCAGCACCGGACGGTCCGGCAGCTCATACGCGCCTGTTGCCTTTAAATCCACCGGCCGTTCCAGCATCCATGCAGACTCCGGTTCGCCCCGGTAATGCTCTCGAATCATGTTCATTACGTCCGCATACTCGACATCCAGTTTCTGCTGCCGCGCATATTCATGCATACCTCGTGGCATCTGCGCCCACCTCTTGAACCGCCCAGTGAGCGGACGCACGCTGTACTTGCTCTGGTGCTCGTATTCCGTCATCGTCGGGAGCTTCTTCATCTTGCGCACGATCAGCGCCCAGTCGCGGAACAGTTCGTCCATGGCAACTTCGAACCCCGCTCCCAGGCAATCCAGGCCGCTCTCCTGCAGCGCCAGCGTGTATGTCCCCAGATATTTCCGGATCGCTCCCATCTTGGCCGAGGGAAAATGATTGAGCAATTCAGCGTATTTGGGAGCGCGCCCCAAATTCTGCGCGCACTCCTTGATGGCTGCAATGATGTCTTCCTTCTTTACGTTTGACATGTTCTTATCTCCAAAAATGAAAAGCCACCTTTTTGGGGGTGGCTTTTTCTGCTGTGAATTGGTGGAACGGAAAATCGCTACCGGAGCCCGGCCTTCATGACCCGGGACAGAAAGAGGCGGGGATGAAAGTTTTGGCCGTTTTGGATCAAGCCAACAGCCAAGAGCCAATTTCTCCCTCTACTTACTAGTGTCGAAAAGGGCCCCCCTCCGGGACGCTTTTTCCCAACTTTATTTTTGCCGCTTCCCGTAACCAGTCCATCCCATTGCGATCAAAGCGTTTCCATGCCGCCTGCAGCGCCTTCCGCGACTCTTCGTCCGGCAGTAGCCCCAGGGCCTGCTCGCGGCTCATCCCGGCAAGTCGGCACCTGAGCACCTTCATCTCCCATTCATCCAGCCCTGCCGCTGCTGCCCACTTGTCCCAGTCAGGCCTTACCGTGGGACGCGCCTCCAGATTAAGGCCTTCAAATCTGTCATTCATTTCGTGGACTGTGGCTTTCCATTGCTCTGACGGCGGCGTCACAACCGTCAATTCCCGTGGCATCCCGGAGGCAAGCCACTCCCGGTAACTCTCATGCTCATCAACGGGTTCGCCGGAACCTTGTGCTCCAGCCGCGCCGACGCGCCAGATTCCGTCTTCGCCTTTGGCCGCTTCGCGGCTGTCGTACTCGTGGACAAGATATTCCAGCGCTTCCTCGCCCGATATTTCCTCGCCGTCACTCCTGCTGCCTCCGACCGGGACCAGATTGCCGCTGTCCTCATTCACCAGCCCCATCTTCACGGCTTCCCGCTTGGCCACAGTCTTTATATAGGTCTTCGGGTTCTTGGCGGTACGCCATCGTCCTTGTTGGACGGCCTCGCGGATGGCCAGAAAGTATTGCGGCCCCAGGCGCAGTTCCTGCATGATCCACACCCAAACCGCGCTCGATTGCTCCACGCTGAGCTTTGCCGCGGTTTCCAGTACTCCCAGCCATTCTGCCTTGGTTGAAGCCGATCGACCCATATTTCCCTCACTGGACAGCAGGGAAACAGTTTATCGCCATAGGCGAACAAAAACAAGCAAAATATTCTATTTTTATTCGCTATAAAGCCAAATGCCTGATTGGTTCCTTGGCAGAAAGTCACTCAAGCTATCAGCCAGATTTTCTAGGCGGCGCTGCTTTTTTCTAGGGTCGCTTCGTAACACTCACGGGTCTTTCTGGCGATCTCCGGCCAGCCAGTTGCCTTGGATGCTTCGCGGCTGAGTGCATCCGCCATTCTGGCGCGCTCGTCGGGCTGAAGAATAAAAGTTTGCAGAGCGGAAGTCAGCGCGCCGGCCGCTCCATAGTCCACCAGCAGCGCTGTTTTCCCGTCTTTCAGATACGCCTTAAAGAAAGGCAAGGTGGTGGCGATCACGGCTTTGCCATAGTTCAATCCGGTCAGCAGCGCGCCGCTGGTTGTTCCGGCTTTGTAGGGATAAACCAGGATATCGGCTGCCTGGTAAACAAGAGGAAGTTGCTCAACAGCGATGAAGCGCAGCCACAACAGCACGGAATCACTGAGCCCTTCCGCTTCAACCTTGTCGCGTATCCCGGACAAGGTCCGCTGGTCGCCCGTGCCGGCAATCAGCAGTGTGCCTTTGGTCCCGGCTTGTTTGAGCTTTTTCCATCCATCCAGCAGGAATGGAACACCTTTGTATTCACTGATCACCCCGGCGCAAAGGACGATAGGGCCTTCGTGGAGAAGGCCCAGCTTAGCGCGGGCCTCAAACGTGGATAAGGGCGGAACGTCCTCGAAAAGAGGACCATGAGGAATCACCCAGACGTTCTCCGCGGCAACACCGAACCTGCGGATGAGTTCCCTGCGCGCCTCTTCGCCATGGCAGATCAGAGCGTCCGCGGAATGATAAGCGCGTTGAAAAAGAGATATGCCTTCCTCCGGAGCGTCTTGCCGCGTGACATTGTGAACGGTGTAAACCACGCGAATGCCGCGGTGGCGTATCCACCGTAAAAACCACAGCTCAAACGGCATCTTTCGCTCAAGGAAAGGCAAATACTCAACATGCAGGATGTCCGGCGGAGAAACCGTGAACCTTATGCCCAGGACAAAAAGGTTTACCAGGTACTCGCATGACTTGACCAGCCGGCGCAAAAAAGACGAGTGCATGGCCCCTCCGAAATCAAGCAGCCGCTTGTCGGGAACCAGGCCGGACTTGTGAAGATATTCGCGGTCCAGGTGATAGCGCACTGTCCCCAGCGTAGTGTCCACGGATTCCGCGCGCAGTGACGAACACAGCCGCGCCACGTAATAAGGGATGAACGACCACAAGTCCATCATGTACCCGCGGATCGGATCACGTTTCTCTCCGGTAAGCCGATAGTGGGCTTCCCGGCTTTGGGCTTTGTCCGGATCTACTGTGCTTTTACCCTTGGGCACAGCTTCTTTCCTTGCTGCTTCAAGGACGGTGGCGTCGTTAAAAATCTGCTTCGCGGTCTTCGATTCAATCTTGCTATCGGCGGAGGACTTGACCGGGGCAGGAATCGTTGCAACATGTACTCCATCAGAATTGTTTTTTTGCTGGACTTGATCAAGCTCATTTTTTGCCTGGGAAAGTCTTCTAGACATATACCGACTTCCTTTCTTACGCTACAAATCAGGCGCGCGGCAAAGGCCGGCAAAGAGAATAGTCTCTGCCAGCGTAGACGCCGCGATTTTCGCACTATAAAGCGCCATGCCAGAGCGTGTCTGTGCTCTTTGTCACAGCTAAGAAAGGATTTAGAATCTGCCCGGAACCGCTGGGGCCCTTGCCTTCTCGGCGCGTCGTTCCCGGGTCTTGTTACAATATGCCCATGCCTCGTATAGTCAAATGCGCAAAGCTTGGACGCGAACTCCCCGGCCTGGATGAACCCCCTTTCGATACCGAACTGGGGCAGAAAATTTATGAAAACGTGAGCGCCGAGGCGTGGAAGATGTGGGCGGAGCATTCCAAGATGCTGCTCAACGAATATCGGCTCCAGCCGTGGAAGCCCGAGGCGCAGCAGTTTCTTGTCGAACAGATGCAGCAGTATTTCTTTGGCGCCGGAGCGCAGCTGCCCAAAGAATTCGTCCCGCCACCGAAATAGGGCCGCGCGATCCATCGGCGCTACCCATCAAAGCAAAAGCGGCCACGAATGG
>DAHUXR010000187.1 GCA_027307045.1 Acidobacteriaceae bacterium | reverse complement strand
AATGTGGGGTTCCGCACACCTGCAGAACAAATACCCTGGAAAATGAGGAAGTTCAAGGGTCACATACCGGTCCGATCTCTGACGGCGGCTTTTGCAAGTCGGCAGGAACACCTCGTGACCTTTTTCGGTCAAATACCGGGCCGAGACTGCCTCGTACCGGGGACGCAGGTAAACCGCACGCCAAGGGGCGGCTTCCAGCCCGCCGTTTGAGGTTGAAGGAGCCAGACCATAACAGAGACTGCGGTGATTTCGCTGGTCGATAACCGTACTCATGTTCAGCCTTTCACGAAGTCGGGTTTTCAATACGGAAACGCTTGTGCCTAATGTCCCGGCCCACGAGAAATAACGATGATTCGCAGCTTCAAAAAGCCTTCCGGGCAGGCTCTCGCCTTAACCCCTTACATTGTGGAAAACCCTGCAGGGGTGCAGTTCCAATTCGTCATCCTATGCCGGCGGGCATAGCGGTGCAGTTCCAAGTCGTCATCCTATGCGCAGAAGGAGAGGGAATGTAACTGTCTTCGCGGACAGGTCAACGGCCACAAGGCGACCCTGTACTTCACCCTGTCCACCACCTGTCTGGCCACCTGTCCTCGCTAACGAATTGTGCCGAATTTTTAGCATTCTGCGCTTTATCTTCGCCTGTACTTTGTCGGGCGCCATTGCTTCGGGTTATATTTGTCCCGGCCCGGAGGGCTTGGGGCCAGAGTTTTTTGGCGGGTCAAAACAGGATGCTTGGATTGGGATTTGGATTGTTATTCGTGCTGAATGCGGGCACTTGCGGGCACATTCTCGTGCCTGCAGTAGTTAACTGACTAATTGTATAACTTCAGAATCAAACGGCCTGCTGGTCTGTTCCGTTGCACCCGGCAAACGCATGGCGAAACGCGCTAACGCATGACGGCTTCGCACACCGAGTTTGTCGAACATATTGGTAAGGTGAAACTTTACCGTGCGCTCGCTGATCCGCAACCTATGGCCGATTTCCTTGTTAGAAAGATTTTTCGAGAGCAGGCTCAGAATTATGCCCTCCTGAGGCGTGAGGACGCCAGGGGATGCAAACCCCATTCGGGCCTTATCTTCTAGCCACGGGGAAAAACCTTCAGCCGTTTGCACCGGCATCCATAACCGCCCGTCTCGAATGGCAGCCAAGGCGGGTCTAAATTGAGATTTCAGATCAGCATAATCAATGAATCCGTGGATGCCAGCCAGAAATAGGTGGCGCAGGTATAGGGGTGAGGTTACGTCTCCGATCACCAGAGTTCTGGCATTCTCGCGGAGTTCACTCACAAGGGACAATAGCTTGTGCTTCGTTGTTTCTTGGGATCCTTCCTCGGCGACTAGGATGAATCCGGATCCATGAGTTCGAACGACCTCGTCGCCTGTGGCCCTGAGCGACAGGCTTGACGTTTGGGTTCCAGGCAATAGCCCCGTTAGATACCGCACGGCGAGCGGACTTTCGCAATAAAAGACAATTCGGAGTGGATGCTTCCAGCGCATTTCTGTCCCATTTCCTGCAGACGAACCTTCTCTTTGCTTCGCCCGTGCGGGTGGAATTATGTGCGCAGTCAGCACTTGTAAACAATGTGTTTTCTGGCCCTTCCTGCAATAACGTCGATTCAGCGTGTTATTTAGGAACCTGGGTGAGACTTCAGATTCCAAATCTGAAATGGGAGCAGCCTTTTGACGTTGCATCGATGTTATGGAAAATAAAAAGCATTCTGGTGCGCGATGGTCAGATGGTCACTGTACCGTTCACCCGGATGTGCCGGAAATCCGTTGCTTGGTGTGGCATGAAATTGGTTGCCGGACGGTAATATGCTATTGATCCACTGATCCACTTGGGGCAACGACATCTACGGTAGCGGGAGTCTTTCGCTTGGCAAGGTGGATAATACCGAGTGTAAACGCTGAGCATGTGCCTCCAAACCGGGCTTGCAGAGCGGCGTTAGCCGGAGGCACTGTACGTTTATTGTACGATTCGCGCAAATTTGGCGCCGATGCCAAAACCGACCAATGACAAGAGGTCAAATTAGATCTCCTCGCAAATCACTTGCCACGATCGCTTTCCTTTGATCCTGTTTCAATCAATTTTTTTGTCAGCAGCACCAGACCAAGGATCTGTGTCCATTCAGAAACTATGTTGCCCACAACCTGTCCCCATTTCGATTCGGAATTTGAATGGGCATACAGAAGAACCCATCCGATGCCGGTGACAAGAAGAAAGATTGTTAATGAATGTTCGCGCAGAGTTTCCAGGAAGCGGTCGGTCAGTTTCTCCTTCGGCTCTTTGCTCTCGCTCGATCCGCGCTCATACAAATGTTTGGTGGCAAGAATCATCACCACAACGCCGCTCCAATCAGCGATTGCGTTGCCGAAGAAGGAGCCGATGTGTCTCTTCTCGTCGCTCACGCTATAGAGCACGATCCAGGCCAGGAGAATGCAACTGCTCACAACCGTAAGTCCGTGCCGTTCAAAGAACGTCTGGTTCTTCCTCTTGCGCAGAACAAATTTCACGTTCACCACCTCAATTCAAACCCGAAAAATAGCTTGGCCTAAATCAGACCCTGAAACTTAGAGTGAAAGACGCTCACGGAAGTGGCCTGAGTGTCTGTGTGTCCGGTTCGCCAGATTGCAAGCTCACGAAATCCTGGTACACGGGTCAAACATAAGCAGTTCAAAAACCTGAGGGCGCCCATGGCAACCTCTGCAAATGCTGCTCCGGCAAATAAAAAAGGCGGCGAGGGAAATCCGCTCACCGCCTTTAAAGTGTCGTTCTACTTTCGTTTCGGCGGCGCGGGTTCCGCTGCCTTGCTCGCATCATGTTTACCCGGCAGATCGGCGGGCTTTACACTGCCTTCGCCATTCGCCACGTCATCATATTCTGGCTTCGGCATTCCCTGAAGATATTTATCGAACCATCCCACGATGTGCTCCAACCGCTCCACGCGGTGCCACGGCTGCCCTGAGCGTGAAAGCTCGTGTGACTCGCCGGGGAAGCGCACCATGACGACTGGACGCTTGAGGAATTTGAGCGCGCGGAACATTTCTTCACCGCCGGCCGCGGGCGGCGTGCGAAAGTCGGCTTCACCCAGCACCAGCATCAGCGGCGTGTGGACTTTCTCAATGTACGTGATGGGCGAGCGATTCACGTAGTCCTGTGGGTCCTGGAACGGCGGTGCCTTAAACCATGATGGTTGAAACAAGGTGAAGTCTGCGGCGTACCACCACGCGGCCCAGTTCGCGATGTCGCGCTGCGCCACCGCTGCGGCAAAGCGGTCTGTGTGGCCCACGATCCAGTCTGTCAGCAAGCCGCCACCGCTGCCGCCGGTCACGCCAAGTTTTTTCGGGTCGATGTATCCGCGCTTCAGCACCTCATCCACGCCAAGCATCAGGTCTTTGAAGTCGTCGCCCGGATAGTGATATTGAATAATGTTGCCGAACTGCTGTCCGTAGCTCGTGCTGCCGCGCGGGTTGGGATAAAGGACCACGTAGCCTTTAGCGGCCATCCATTGAAATTCGTGGTCGAAGATAAAACCGTACGCCGTATGCGGCCCGCCGTGAATGTTCAGGATCAGCGGATATTTTTTCGTTGGATCAAAATCCGGTGGCTTCTGGATCCACGCATGGATTTTTTTGCCGTCAAAGCTGGTGTACCAGATCTCTTCCGGCTCGGTCAGGTTAAGGTGCGAAAACAGCTTTTGATTGATGTGGGTGATCTGGCGGGGCGGAGCGGTCGAGCCGTGGTTCAGCACAAACAAATCGCCGATGTTCGTCGGTGTTGAGATCAGCACGACCAAAGTCTTACCGTCATTCGTGCCCCGGAACCTCTCCACCGCCTGCTTCCCGTTCGTGAGTTCGATAATCTTTCCGGAGGACGCATCGACCGCAATCAGATTGGCCATGCCCTTGCTAGCGGTGGTCACAATCAGATTGTTGCCATCGGTAGTCCAGACGATATGGTCCTGCCCTCCGGCGCGCGGCGTGCTCTGGTCGCCGCCCACGCCGCTGCAAACGTCATAGTCATAACTGGCAGTCAGGTTTTTGGGCTCAGCGCCCGCCGCAAGGTCCATCACCCAAAGATCGGGCTCGGTATAAGATTGCACCGGCTCATTGATTGAAGCGCAGAAGGCCACGCGCTTGCCGTCCGGGCTGAGTGACATTTCGCGCGGCGCCATATTAATGGTGACAATCTTCGCCGGCGCGCCGCCTGCTGCAGCCACGGAGTAAACATCGGCGTGCGGATGCTCGTAAGAAGGATCGTCCACCTGCGTGGTGGTGAAATAGATTTTGCTCGAATCCGGCGGCCACATAATGCCGTCTTCCTGGTATTTTCCGCTTGTAAGCTGCTTCGGCTTCGCGTCATCTTCGGAATTCTGCGGCGTGGCAATCACCCAAATATGCTGCGGATGCTTGAAGTCCAGATAACCGCCTCCGTTGATGCGATAAACCGAGCGAGTGATCACGCGTACGTCACTCTCATGCTCGCCATCGGCGGAATCCGCGGATTTGGCTGCGCCGGGACCGGCTTCCGGTCTTTCTGACTTGGCTGATTGATCGTCCGAATTTCCTTCGGGCTTTTCTTCCGATTTGCCTTCACCCTTTCCTTGCGACTTGTCTTTCGCCGCCGCGCTATCTTTCTTGTGCTGCTTGGCCAGGTCTTCCGCAGACGTGTCACTGGTAAAAGCGATCATCTTGCTGTCTGGCGACCACACCGGCCCGCCCGCGCCGCGCGGCAGGTCCGTAAGCTTCCAGGATTCGCCGCCTCCGCTCACCGGCAGCATGTAAAGTTGTGGGGATTGTCCGCGTCCAGGCGCTCCGGCTCCGCCAGCGCCCATCGCCGCTGGACCAGCAGGCTCAGGCGCGCGGACAAACACCAGCCACTTACCGTCCGGCGACCAGCGCGGTGAAGAGTCGTGCTTGCCGTCGGTCATGCGGCGCGGCTGCTCGTCTCCGCGCGTGCTCACGCTCCAGATGGCCGTTTCGTATCCAGTCTTCTTCTCGTCCACCGTGACCTTTACAAAGGCTACGTGGGAGCCGTCCGGCGAAATCTGCGGATCGCCAATCCAGTTAAACTGGAAGATGTCTTTCTCTGTAATGGAACGTTTTTGCGCCTGGGCTGGTTGCGACAAAGCTGGTTGTGTCAAAGAAAGACCGGCAATTGCAGCGGCGCAACACAGCGCAAGGGCGAGCAGACGGGCGGCACGATGCATGGAGACTCCTTCAGAGAAACCTAAACTTATACGACTCTGGCGAGGGCATTGTCCACCGCTTACAGCTTGTGGAGCGCAGGCGCCCTCGCCTGCGGCGACCACCTGACAAAAGTAGACAAGGATTCAATAAGCCCCCGTGCCTTTTCCGATCACGGCGATTTACCCCTCCCCGGCCTTTTTCTTCCTTTTGTTGCAAACAAAGGCGCTTGTTCCATTTCTCGCAAGCGTGGCCCTTGCGGCACGCTTGGGTCACCCTTGGGTGAACCTTGGGTGACCCTTGGGTCACCCAATCCCAATCCCAATCCCAATCCCAATCCCAATCCCAATCCCAATCCCAATCCCAATCCCAATCCCAATCCCAA
>DAHUXR010000186.1 GCA_027307045.1 Acidobacteriaceae bacterium | reverse complement strand
GCACCCTGAACGGAGAGGCGAGGTTGCGATCTTTCGAAGTGCTGTTGCCGCTGCGCGCTGGCCTGCGGCGCAAGGAGGAACGCGTTCGTTTTCTTTCCCGCCGTTGAAACGGCGGGCTACTACCAATCGTCCCTTGCGGGGACTTCGGCTGGCGTCGACTGCATGGGAAGAATTCCCTGATGCGGCATGGCGAAAAGACAAACTGCAGGGATCCTTCGACGCGCTCTCAGTCGCTATGCTCCTTCGCTCTTGCTCAGGATGACAAGAGTAAAGAGAGTCATTTCTACGCAGGCATAAATGCCTGCTCCACCCAGTGATGGTCTACATTCACGCTGAGAAAATGCTTTAAGCGCCGGCCCCTACTGCTGCACGTTTCTACCCCGCACCCCGCACGTGTTTACGGGAAACTCAGCGAAAAGAACAAAGAGAGGCGTCCTTGCGGACGCCGCTGTTCTACTGAACTGTCTAGTTCGGAAAGGTGCCTACTGCTGCACGCCTACAGCCGGCTTTTCTGACGGGGCGCCGCTGGCGGTGGTGGCACGCGCGGCGAAGAAGTTATGGTCGTACAGCGCGCGGTAGAACTTGCCGCTGATTTCGGCGGCCTTGGGGCCGAACGTCGGACGACCACCCTGGAGAAAGACCACGGTGACGATGTGGCCGTACTGCGTGTCAGCGTAGGAAGCGAACCATCCGAAGCGCGTGCCGTCTTTGGAGCAGGTGCCGGTCTTGCCCAGGATCTGCTCTTCACTAAAGTTCAGGCCCAGGCGTCGAGCGGTGCCGTAACGCACTGCGCCGGTCATGCCTTCAGCAATTTCCGGGACCAGCGGACCGATATCAAGCTGGCGCTTTACGCGCGGCTCAAAGCCGATGACCTGATCGACAGACGTGGGATGCTGGAGGTAATAGAGCGTGCCTCCGTTGGCGACGGCGGAGACCAGCGCGCCAAGCTGCAGCGGAGTCATGGAAATGCTTTCACCAAAAGAGCACATCTTGCCGACGCCGCCGAGGTTGGCCGGGAGCTCATGATCTGGGAAAGTGCCGAGATGCTCACCTTGAATGCCGTAACCGGCAAGCTCGCCGAGTCCGAACTGGTGCGCGTAAAAGCTGACTTTGGGGAAGCCGAGGCGGCGTCCGACGGCCTCAAAATAAGCGTTGTTGGAGTGCGCCAGGGCCTGAGTAAGACTCATGTGCGCGCGTCCGCCGAGCGCGATGGATTCTTCACGGGTAATAACTTTTTCACTGAGGCCGGCCAGCGCCACGGCAACCTTAATAGTGGAGCAGGGCTGCGCACCTTCACTGAGCGCCAGCTTCTGGTTGACCATGGCAAGAATGCGTCCGCTGGTGGGATCAATGGCGACGACGGTGCCGTTCATGTTGCCCAGCGCGTCAATAGCGGCCTGGCGCACGACGGGATCTTCACCTTCTACGATGTCGCCGTCAGTGATGTCGTCGGCAAACGAGCTGGCGGTAAACTGCTCAACCCAGCGATGGCGGGCATGGCGGCGATGGAGGCTGACAGTCTTTAGGGTCGCGCTATTGGCAGAAGCTTTTGCGCTGGTGGCTTTTGCGGAGTTAGAACGCCGAGTGGCGGAACGTGCGGCTACGTGTCTTCTTGCGGCGCGCTGGTGGCGAAGCCGGGCCATACGTTTTTGCGCGCGGGCGTTTTCAGTTACGTGTCCGCTGGCCTTGGCTTTGGCGGTGGTACTGGAGTTGGCCGCGAGCGCGAACGAACCGCTGGACAAACCAAAAATGGAAACGAAAAAGATAAAGAGCCGAAGACGAAATGTCATTGGAATCACTGCCACCTGGATACCCTGGAAAATTCTGTGTTGCCGCCGCTTTTCCGCTCTCGGCCAGTTGGATCGCCGGCCAGAACATTGAGAGTCGAAAAAAATAAAGACCGATTCGGAAAATCAGCTCTTATCGCGATAGTAAGGGAAACTTTACATCGCGCGCAACCGTCAATTCTCCTAGTACTGAAGTAGTACCTTTCTCTTAATTAAAAAGATGCAGCTGCTCTGCCCTTTGTTGCTGGCTGCATGCCGATTCGCTTTGTCGGCACATCAGCCAGGAATCTAAAGTCTTTGCCAGTATTAACCCTAAGATCCTGCTTTTGGTTCTGCGTTAAAGACTCATTAATGTTGCTAATTTTTGCGGCTGCCATTTTTGGCTGGCGGTCGCGCGATGGTTGAGAGATCGGGACGCTGGCGGTTTGCGTCCCGGTAAACGGTTGCTGTGGCGTGCAGTTGCGACCTTGCAGCGCAATGGTCGCTCTGCCGGTTGGAAACTACTAGTTGATCTCTCCGCGCTTGCGGATAAAGGCCGGGACGTCCAAGTCGTCCTGCTCGACAGCCGTACGGATAGAGTCAGTCATGGTGGCCAGGTTTGGGTTTTCACGCGCCGGAACCATCACGCGGGTGGGAACAGCCGCCTGAGCACCAGCCGCGTGGGCCGCAACCGGGGAGCCATGAGGAACATGAGGTATATGGGTGGCATTTACGACTCGCGGAACCGCCGTAGATTGCTGCACCTGATAGGCGGAAGCCGTGCGGGCCGTAGAAATGGCTGCTTGCGCCGCGTTGACGGTGCGGTCCTTGCGCGCCGGAACGTCGTTCTTGAACCCGGTGGCAATCACGGTGATCTTTAGATCGTCCTTCATTTTCTCGTCTTGAACGGCGCCAAAGATGATGTTGGCATCTTCATGCGCGGCAGACTGAATAATGGTAGAAGCTTCATTCACCTCAGCCAGCTTGAGTGACGACGATCCGGTAATGTTGATCAGGATTCCCCGCGCTCCGTCGATTGCGCCCGCTTCCAGCAGGGGAGACGAAATCGCAGCCTGCGCCGCGTCGGTTGCGCGACGCTCGCCCTTGGCCACGGCCGTTCCCATCACGGCATAGCCCATGCCGGCCATGATGGTTTTCACATCGGCAAAGTCGCGATTGATGATGCCAGGAATGGTGATGATGTCAGAAATGCCCTGCACCGCCTGACGAAGAATGTCGTCGGCAATGCGGAACGACTCAAAGAAGCCGGCATTCTGCGCCACCGCCAACAGCTTTTCGTTCGGGATCACAATCGTCGTATCGATCGAGTCAATCAGCTCGGCCAAGCCTCGTTCCGCCTGCGCCATGCGACGACGCCCTTCAAACGCAAACGGCTTGGTTACCACCGCCACGGTCAGCGCGCCCATTTCACTCGCCAGCGATGCGATGATGGGCGCAGCGCCTGTGCCCGTTCCGCCGCCCAGGCCAGTCGTGACAAACACCATGTCCGCGCCTTCCAGCGCTTCAATAATTTTGTCGGCATCTTCCAGCGCGCCACGGCGTCCCATTTCAGGGTTGGCGCCAGCGCCCAGCCCGTTGGTGAGCTTGGTGCCCAGCTGTATCTTCACTGGCGCGCGCGACATCTGCAGCGCCTGCAAATCCGTATTGGCCACAACAAATTCCACGCCTTCAACTCCGGCGCAGATCATCCGGTTCACCGCGTTGCCGCCACCGCCGCCCACGCCAATCACCTTGATCTTCGCGTTGGTCCTGGGGTCTTCATTGAATTGGATTCTTACTTCTCCGTCCGCTCGTTTTTGCTGATCGCTCATACATCACACTCCTGATCCGTTTTGGTCCCGTCGACTTGCGTCACCTTTTGCTGGAACTCGAATGTTGCGTTCCAGCGTTGCGTTTAAGTTTTGCGTCCCACGTTCTTTCTTTTGGCGACGCCTGATTCCCCCAGCCTACCCAAACTTTCCGTGATCCCGAACCCGCGTTTTTTTTGCGGGTGACGGATCGCTATTCCTTCCAGGCACTCACAATGCGCTACAATCTCTTCCCACCCGATGTTCCCCGGCGGCTATAGGGCTCCCTCGCGCCGCTCGGGAAATTTCCTCCTATGTTCCCAGCTTTGCCAGCAGAGCGCGCAGCTTGTGGCCAAATCCCTGTTCCGGATTCATCTTCGCCATCGTCGTCCGATGCGCATACATCGCCAGCCCGACCACAGTGGCAAACTCCGGCTCCGCCAGTGGTTCAGGCATATCGGCAATCGGAGGTTCCGGAATAGCCAGCCGAATTGGCCGGTCCAGCGTCTTCTGGCAGACTTCCGCTAATCCCGTCATGCGCGATCCGCCGCCCGTAAGCACCACGCCCGCTGGACAAAGATCCATCACACCGGCCTGCTTCAGGTGGTCGCGCATCAGTTCGCACAGCTCCTGCGCGCGCGGCTCAAGTATCTCCGCCAAAAATCTCTGCGGCATCAATCGCGACGGTCTGTCTCCCACGGCCGGCACTTCAATTTCATTGCCTTCGGCAACCTGCGCGCTGATCGTATGACCAAACTGCTTCTTGATCTTCTCCGCTGAAACCAGCGGCGTTCTCAATCCAACGGCCACGTCATTAGTAAAGTGATCGCCGCCCACGGGCACTACGCCTGTGTGCGCTACCATGCCATCGGAATAAACACTCATGTCGGTCGATCCGGCGCCGATATCAGCCAGGCATACGCCCAGCTCTTTCTCGTCGGCGCGCAGCGTGCTGTCGGCGGACATCAACGCTTCATAAACCATGTTGTCCACGTGCAGGCCGGCGCGGTTCGCCGCCGTCACCACGTTCTGCGTGGCGCTGGCGGAAGCCGTGACCATGTGCAGATTCACTTCCAGCCTTCGGCCCATCATCCCCGCAGGATCGCGCACGCCTGATTGGTCATCGAGAATAAATTCCTGCGGCAGCAGGTGCAGCACTTCGCGATCATCGGGCAGCGTCACTGACCGCGCTTTCTCCACGGCCGTACGAATGTCTTCACGCGTCACGTCTCTGGGACGCGATCCCAGCGTCACGCCGCCGCGGCTTGTCACTCCTTTAATATGCGATCCCGCCACGGAGATCACGGCATTCCCCACCTGGCATCCGCCAAGCTTTTCCGCTTCTTCCACCGCTTTGTGAATGCTCTGCACCGCTTTATCCAGCTCAACGATGATGCCCTTGCGCGAGCCCCGGCTCTCCGCCATGCCGTGCCCGCGATACTTAAGCCCCGCGTCCGTGGCCTCACAGATCAGCACAACCGTCTTTGCGCTGCCCACGTCCAGCACCGTAATCATGTTGCCGCTGTTCTTGCCATTGTCATTGCGCTCGTGTCTGCCGTTACCGTTACTGCTCATGAGTGCATCCTTATAAAAAGCTGCTAGCTACTAGCTTCTAGCCATTGGCTTTTGGCCGTTGGCTCTTAGCTTTCCGATCAGTGTTATCGTGTTCATCAGTGGTTAGATTTTTCTTTGTTCTGTTTTCTCCGCGCCTCCGCGTCTCCGCGGTGAACCGGCCTTTTCTCCACTCTGTGGTTTGCCGGTTTCGCGGAGCCCTTCGCGCTTACCGGCTTCAACACCGGCTTCTTCCGATCCGCGTCATCCGCGTTCATCAGCGGTAAGGGTTTCTCCGCGACAGCCGCCTTGTCCGGGTTCACCACCACCTGTCCTTCATACCGCAGGTCCACGGACTGCACGTTCTGAAACTGCTGCCGCCACTCCGCAATATGCGTCACATAAAGCTTGTAGCGCGGCAAAAAATCTTCCTTGCCCAGATGCACCACCATCGTCCCACCCGGATCATTCGCCGTGACTTTCACATTCTCCGGATCGGAAAGATCAACCTCGCTCAGCTGCTTGACGTAATTTGTACCGCTCGACGCGCTCTCGCCGTCGGCCGCGCCAAGGTCGCTCACCAGCCGGTTGTAAATCTTCATGGCCGCCGCCCGCGACGAAAGCGGCTCGGTGTCGGTAATCCCGCGAATCACCGGAAAC
>DAHUXR010000185.1 GCA_027307045.1 Acidobacteriaceae bacterium | reverse complement strand
CGAACTGATGTGTGTTGCCTTCCAGCGCGCCGGAGGCCAGCACGCGTCCGCCGGCATCTTTGAAGATTGGATTCACTGCGCTGCTGGCAAAAACACCCGTGAGCAGCGCGCCGAGTGTGCCACCAGCGCCATGAATGCCAAAGGCGTCGAGCGAGTCGTCATAACCGAAGCGGGCCTTCACGTGCGCGACCATCAGATAACAGAAGACGCCGGCGATTGCGCCAATGCCGAGAGCCGCCATCGGCGTAACGAAACCTGCTGCTGGCGTAATGGCGACCAAACCCGCGACCGCGCCGGAGATCGCGCCAAGCGCGCTGGGCTTGCCATTGCGAAGCCACTCGGCAGCCACCCATCCAATGACGGCCGTAGCGGCGGCAAAGTGCGTTGCCACAAAAGCGCTGGTAGCCAGGCTGCCCGCGCTCAACGCGCTGCCGGCATTGAATCCGAACCATCCCACCCAGAGCAGACACGCGCCAATAAAACTCAGCACCATGCTGTGCGGCGGCATGGCCTGCCGCGGATAGCCGATGCGATGGCCAAGATACAGAGCGCAGACCAGCGCGGAAACTCCGGATGTGACGTGAACCACGGTGCCGCCGGCGAAGTCGAGCATGGGGAAACGTCCGCCCAGCGCGGCATTGAGCAGGCCGCCTTTGCCCCAGACCATGTGTGCCATCGGGCTATAAACAATGGCCGACCACAGCACCATGAAAACCACCATGGCGCTGAACTTCATCCGCTCAGCAAAAGCTCCCGTAATGAGCGCCGGAGTGATGATGGCAAACATGAGCTGATAGATCATGAAAGTTTGCGCGGGAATGGTTGCGGCGTAGTCGGGATCAGGCTGCGCGCCAACGCCATGCAGAAAAAGATTATGCAGTCCGCCGATGAAACTGTTGCCTTCGCCGAACGACAGACTATACCCGACGATGGCCCAAACCACCGTAACAACGGCCATCAGGGCAAAGCTCTGCATCATGGTGGCCAGAACATTTTTCTTGCGCACCAGGCCACCATAAAAAAGCGCCAGTCCCGGGCCGGTCATCAGCAGGACGAGCGCAGAGCTCATGAGCATCCAGGCATTGTCGGCGGAGCCCTTGGAGTCCGCGATTTGTTGTTCCAGCTTGGCGATTCGGTCACTTTGTGCGTCAGGGTGCGTGGGCGCGGCGGACTGCGCCAGCAGAACCAGAGGCGAGCACAAGAGAAACACAGCCAACAAACAGCGCAGGAACGTTGACATAGTGTTGTTTTAGCTCCAAGGCCGTGAAGGAATCGGCTTGAGAGACACTCTAGCGAGTACGGGTCGCAGAGGGAAATTGAAAATATTTATGGGCGCTATAAGATGTTTGATCTTGCAAGAAGCCGATTGATGAAAATGCGGATCGCCGGCGAGCAACAGATTTGGTCAAAGACAGAGTTCTTACCGAGGCGCTCCGATTAATCCGTGCTGTTGATCTCCAGGCTGCTAAATAACTGCAATGCCTGCACGATTTCCGGCAAAAATCTTATTTTCGCCGGATCCAACTGGCTTTCTCTTTTGAAATGGCAAATAGCTTTGGCCGAAGTTACTCAAATAGTAAACTGCGAGCGGAACAATTCCTGCTCGCGCGCAGGTAGTATTGATCCATCATGCTAGTTGAGGTGTTTGATTTGCGCCGACGCAAGCCGCAAACCGCTGAACCCGACCGCCTTCTCGATCACTTGAGCAAGGTTGAGCAGGACTTACAGAAATGGATCGGCGATTCACCGAAAAACGCGGCCTTGTTCCGGCGTGATCCGCTGAGCGCAATGCGCGCCGCCGGACTCAACCTGGAAGACGACATCATGCTTGAGCTTGAGATGATTACCAAGTCGATTGCGAAGAAACTGAAGTGAGATTTTTGGAGCTGATTGTTACTTTGACTGAAACGATTCCGCCACGGAAGGCAGGCCTTCCACGCGTCCGGCAATGATCGCCTGAAATTCTTGCAGCAGTTCGCCGTGAAGCAATGTGTTGCTGCCCAGCACTTCGCGGCTATCGATATTAAATGGTCCGCCGGTAAAGTTGGTGACAGTGCCACCCGCCTCTTGTACCAGCAGGACGCCCGCGGCGGTGTCCCATGAGTTGAGATTAAATTCCCAGTAGGCGTCATAGCGTCCGCATGCCAGATAGCAAAGATCAAGCGCTGCTGAACCGGCGCGGCGCACGCCATGCGAACGCAACGTGATCTGGTGATAAAAGTGGATGTTCGGGTTTTTATGCCGTTTGTGGCTGGGGAAACCAGTGGCCACAAGACTTTCTTTTAGCTTTGCCACAGAAGAAACATGGATCGCGCCGCCATTCAGGAATGAGCCGCCATCTTTTTCCGCGGCAAACATCTCATCGCGCGACGGATCGTAAACCACCCCGGCGATTCTTTCGTCTTTGTATTCCAGCGCCACGGAAACGCAAAACACTGGATAGCCGTGGGCAAAGTTCGTGGTGCCGTCCAGAGGATCAATGTGCCAGCGGAAATCGCTGCCGGTTTCGCGACGGCTGCCTTCTTCGCCAATCAGATCATGCTCAGGCCACTGCTTGCGGATTCGCTCGACAATCAGTTGCTCTGAAGCGCGATCAGCTTTGGTCACCAGATCGGCATCGCCCTTGTATTCGATGGAAACTTTGCCGAAAAATGACATGAGCAGAGCGCCGGCCTCGCGGGCCAGTTCCTGCATGGGATGAATGTAGTCTTCTTTGGGGGACATCAACGCGCGCGGCGCCCGGTATCTTCCGCAATGTACATGATTTCGTGCTTGAAGATGAACAAATTGGGCGAGCCTTCGCGGGTAAGGCGGACCATTCCTACGTCGTAGTATTCAATCCACCCATGTAGCGCTTCTCCGCAGACCAGCTTCACGGTGACCGGCGTCTGTTTCTCACCCAGAGCTTTCAGGTAAGAGGACTCCATTCCCGTATCGTCCGGAGGCGGAGTCTTGGTGGTCTTTTTGGTAAAGGCTGGGGCGGCGGCACGGAACGACATGCCCAATATTGTAGCCCAAAAAGCCGACAATGAATCGCAGAAAAAGCAGTTACCAAGGGCACTCTGCAATCAGCAAATTAAAGACTGAACCGCAAAGGATGCAGGGTCGCAAAGAAAACCGACTGGTCAGTTCCCTCTTCTTCGCGATCTTTGCGGCCTTTGCGGACTGCTGAATGCGGATTGCTAACTGCTATCTCGCCGGCGCTGTGTAATATCCGGCGCGATGGCGCACCTGATAGGCCTGCCCTTCAGGGTCTTTCTTGTTAAGCTCCACTTTGATTCGGCGGAAAGGCGAATCTGAAAGCTTGCGGCTGGGATAAAAAGCCAGCAGGTACTGCGTGCGCAATTCGTCGCTGATTTTGCGGAAGGCTTCGTCCAGTTGCTGCTGGCCTTCAGCGTAATAATATTTTCCGCCAGTATCTTTTGAAATCTGGATAAGCGCGTGCTCGCCGCCCAGGTTGCGTCCGGCATCGGCCTCTATCGGCACCACAATAATGCTATAGACGATGGCTTCTGCCTGCTGCGCGCGCCGTAGCGCGCCGTTATAGTCAGCTTTGCTGGTGGTATCGCCGCCATCTGTAATCAGCACCAATACCTTGCGGCCTTCACGGTCCAGCAGGGACTCTGAGCAAAGAAAAATTGCGTCATATATGGAGGTTCCCGGGCCTGTGCGCAAATTGTCGATACCATGCTCAATGGTCTTGAGGTCGGAAGTAAAACGCGTCAACTGGTCAATCGTCTCCGTAACCTGGAAAACTGAGAGCCGATCTTCATTCCGCAGAATGGAATGGACAAACCTGCGCGCCGAAGTAGTTTCAAGCTTAAAGTCGCGCATGGTGCTGGGGCTGGTGTCAATGGCCAGCGCAATGCTCAGCGGGATGGCGGATTCCTTTTCAAACACTTTGATCGTCTGCGGCACGCCATCCTCAAAAAGCTGGAAATCGTCTTTGCTGAGATCGGCCACAGGTGCGCCCCGGGAATCGGTCACCGTGGTAAAGACGTTCACCAGCCGCACGTTCACGCGGTAAGTGGATTCGTCTTTTTGCGATTGCGATCCTGGCGGGATACGGTCTCCCTTTTGCGGGTCCTGCGCCACAGCGTGCAGGCCCCACACACTGAGCAAGCCGGCCAACAGGCAAGCCAGACTGAACCACGGCGACAAAGCGCGAGTTCGATTCATGGTTATCAAGCGGGTATTCTGGCAAACTTAGATGCAAACGGCGGTAAAGCGTTATTTATTTGCCCTAATTTCTTCAGGAAAAGGTTCACCATCGGCCCAGACGGCGCCATCCTCAAAGTACTCTTTTTTCCAGATAGGGACGGTCTTCTTCAACGTATCAATCAGCCATCGGCAAGCCTCAAACGCCGCTACTCGATGGGCTGACGCAACCCCGATCAGTACACTGGTTTCGCCAATCTCCAGCCTGCCCAGCCGATGGATCAGGCAAACGTCGCGCACTTTAAATTGTTCAAGGGCCGCCTGGGCCAGCTTCTCCATCTCATTTAAAGCCATGGATTCATAGGCTTCATAGTCCAAAAACAAAGTACGCCGCCCGCGCGTATTATTGCGCACTATTCCATCAAAAAATAATGCCGAGCCGTCTTCCGGACGCTCCAGGTTCTTTCTAATCGCCTGAATATCAATGGGTTCGCGAACAATGGCGCAGTGCGCGGACTGGAGTTCCGCCGCTTTGGATTTGCCGCCGCTCACCGGAGGCAGCAGGCCAACCTCGTCGCCATCACTAAGCACCGCCGATCCCTGCGCGTATTCCTGGTTGATGGAGCACGCAATCGACTTGGTCAGGCCGTGAAATTTTGGATAGCGACCAGAATAATGCTCCATGACGGCTGAGAGCCGAGCACCGGAATCCAGTTCCAGAGACTCCTCCTGCCGGCCAACAATGTCTTTGAGCTGCCCAAACAGCAGCACCTTAACACGCATGGAATAAGAATAACGGAAACCTTGTCCGGCACGCTCGGTAAGTTTCGGCTGAGACAGACGCACGCCGGCTCTGAGGCGCGCCTTTGGTGGAAGCTATTTCCGACGGGTTTCCCCGTGAAGATTGCCGGAAAGTTAGGTTATTGTTGCCCTCGACTGAAACGTTCCGGTGGTTTTTTCCACTAGTCTCTCATCACCAAACGAGGAGATGTTGGCAGTCTTGACCCTCTTTGGCAGGAATTTGTTGGCAGAAAAATGTTTGAATGGCAAGGCGGACAAGAGCCAGTCGGCCCGGAAAAGGCCTCGTTGTTGTTTCCGATAAACCTGACCTCTCCATCACACTTCCAAGCCTGCCTGATTCGGGGAGGACTTTGGGACCAGGCTTTGTCATAGGATCTGTCATTGGCCTTTCTCTTTTCCTTTCGAGAGCAACCCCTTTCCTGTGGATCCCAGTCAGGGGGGCTTGGCAGCTTTGCGGGAATCTTAATCAGCCGCAGCGCTGCAACCCAAGGAACTGTGCGGGGGGACCTTCCAGACATCGTCGCGCATTCAGCCGCTCTGGCTTCGTGGCTCGCTGCTGGAGGTGGTCGAAAAATGCACCTTGAGACTGTGGACAAGGTCTATGTGGAAGCTGATGCGAAGACGCCGGAGGAAGTCGAGCCAATTGTTTAAGTCTGCTGTTGCCGCCCAGGTATAGGGGCCTGATTCTCCTGGCGCAACCGCTTAACAGCATCTCACCATCTAAAACGTTCCTGGCGTAGGTATCTGTGGCCTTATTTACGGGACGGGACTCGTAAAGTTTTATTTACCAGTGACAAACCGTACTAACTCGCTGCAACTTTTCTGCGTCTAATCACCTATCAGCCATTAAGGCCTTTGCACAGTTACGAATTCATCCGGAGTGGTTTATGCACCGCTCCGGAATTTTTTGCGCCCCTGATGAAGCACATCCGAGCTTTCGTGGCCGCTTGTTGTGGAGTGTTTGTTTACGGTATGGCGATCCCCATGTTACGTGTCATCTGCAGGGCGGCGGTGCGGAACTC
>DAHUXR010000184.1 GCA_027307045.1 Acidobacteriaceae bacterium | reverse complement strand
GCGTCGGCCAGTATGGCGACGAACCAGGCTTTGCGCTGCTCCGGCGACTTGACCGTCTTCAAGAAGTCGAATTTGAAAATATCCAACATAAAGATTCCTGCCAAAAGAATACATCGGTCGTCTATCACCCGATCTTGATTCTTCTCCGTGTCTCCGTGCCTCCGTGGTAGGTGTGTTTTGATCCGCGCTCATCTGCGTAATCTGCGGCGAATTCTTAGTTTCCCGATCTTCTGCTTATTTGATGCCCACAAGCGCCATCTGGCGTCCGGTTTTTCCTCTTTCCGCCCGATGAGAGAAGAATTTTCGCGGCTGGCACACGGTGCAGTCCTTGAGCGCGGTGATGTTCTCCTCTGGCACGCCCGCGGCGAGCAACTGGCGGCGATTTGCTTCACGCAGGTCAAGATGCACCTTAATACACGGATCGCCGTGGCCTGGCGCGCGCTGGTTCATGAACAGCATGGGATAGCGCTCGCGCACGGCGTCCGACTCCTGCACAGTGTGAAAAAGTTCAGCCGCGTAAGCAAACTGCGTATGAAAAGCTTCTTCCACTTCCTCGCCAACTTCAAACGAGCATTGCTGGATGCCCGGCCCAATCGCCGCATGAATATCTTCCGGACGCGAGCCGAATTCCAGCCGCATGATGCCCACGCCTTTTTCCACGATGCGCTTCACCGTCCCGCGCCACCCGGCATGAAACGCGCCCACAGCTTTTCTCTTTGTGTCCACCAGCAGCACAGGGAAGCAATCTGCGGTAAGAACTGCGAGCGCAATGCCGCGCAGATCGGTCACCAGGCCATCGCCAACAAAACGCGTTTGTTGAATCAAACCAGCCTTGCGCGAGCGCACAACATGAATGATGTCGGAATGAACTTGCCGCAGCGTGATCAGCGGCCACGGCTCGCCTTTCGTTACGGCGCCTGCGGCCAGCATCGCTCGCTTGCGATTGCGCTCCACGCTGGCGCGAAGATCGTCTTTGGTAAAGCCGACGTTCAGCGTCTTGCCGCCGTAGCTGGTGGTGAAGCCACCGGGGCGCGTGGTGAATCCGTGCACCAGCCAGGGAATGCGAGTGAGGTCTGCCGCCGTAAGAATTTGTGGCCTGGACGATGTACGCGGCTCTGCCGCTAGACGTTTGCTGAGAGTTGGCACACTTCATTCTAAATCGCGCACTAAATCGCGCACGTTCTTGTCGCGCCGATGGGTCACCATCTTGTGCCTCCAAATTGCGGCTGGATTATTGCCCGCGAGCAGTGACAAAGGTTATCCTCAAAGCAACTGCCGTCAATGAAAGAACAACCTCGCTTTCGGGTCGCCACCTATAACACTCACAAATGCCGTGGCATTGACGGACGCATACGCCCGTCCAGGGTTGCTGAGGTGCTGAATGAACTTGAGGCTGACGTAATCGCCCTGCAGGAAGTGGTGAGTCTCAAAGGCGGACGCAAAGAGCAGAACCAGGCGCAATATCTGGCGGACGCCGCGGGCTATGACTATCGCATTGGCGAGACGCGCAAGCTGCGGGGCGCGGTGTACGGCAACGTGATTCTCAGCCGCTTTCCCGTGCGTGAAGTCCGCATTTACGATCTGACGGCTTCTCGCCGTGAGGCCCGGGGCTGCATTCGCTGCGACCTTGAAATTGCGCCGGGGAAAATCGTACATCTCTTCAATGTGCATCTGGGTACGGGATATATGGAGCGCCGCAAGCAGGCGCGTCTGCTGATGAGCCGTGAGGTCCTGCTGTCGCCGCAGCTCAAGCACCCGCGCCTGATCATCGGCGACTTCAACGAATGGACGCGCGGCCTGGTTTCCAAGTCCTTGCAGCATTCGTTTGAGAGCGTCGATATTCAACTGCATCTCAACCGCAAGCGCACATATCCCGGCGTGTTGCCTATCATGCATCTTGACCACATGTATTTTGATCGTGACCTGGCGCTGGAAGAGTTCTTGCTGCATCGCAGCCGCATGGCCCTGCTGGCATCTGACCATCTGCCGCTGGTGGCGGAATTTTGCCTGGGGGGAAGATAGGTTTCGCCGCAGATTGCGCAGATGAACGCAGATCAGAAACCACCCCCAGACAAGCCTTGTTTTTCTCGCCTTGTCGTTGTTCTTTAACCTGAAGGGCTCACTCAAGGCTAGGGGTTTTCGCGGGCGGTTCCGCTGCTGTTCTCCTGATATGTTCTAACTTAATCTGCGTTCATCTGCGTAAATCTGCGGCGAAAGGGTTCTCGCATACAATCTCTCTGTGGCTAAGCTGACATTTGTCGTAGGCAAAGGCGGTGTAGGGAAGACGACCGTCTCCTGCGCTCTGGCGCTGCATCTCGCCGCGCGCCATCCCCGCCAATCGACGCTGCTCATGTCCACCGATCCCGCGCATTCGCTGGCCGGCATGCTGGAAATCAAGGATCTGCACATCAAAGACAAAGCTGGGCCGCACCGGCTCGCCGGCATCAAGGGCAAAGTTTCCGTCTGGCAGATTGATAGTGACCGCGAGTTCAAGAAATTTCTGGAAGGCAATCGCGAAGGCATTCTCGATATTGTTGAGAATGGAACGTTCTTCAATCGCGAAGAAATCGCGCCGCTGCTGGATACCACGCTGCCCGGCATGTCAGAGGTTGCCGGCCTGCTCGCGCTGCGTGACATGCTGGAAAGCGGCGAGCACGATCGCATCGTGGTCGATACAGCGCCTTTCGGTCACACGTTGAGGCTGTTTGAGCTGCCCGGACATTTTCAGCGCTTCCTGAATTTTCTTGAAGTCGCCTCTAGCCGTGATGACTTGCTGGCGCGGCGTTTCGGCGGACGCGCCTCCAGCACGGCTCATGGCTTTTTGGGGAAGTGGCAAGCGACAGTCAGGCAGGTGAAAGACGCTTTCAGTGCCGAGCAAGCTGAAGTCCTGCTGGTCACGTCGCCGGAAACTTTCTCGCTCAATGAAGCGGTGCGCTGCGTGGACGCACTGAGGGAATCGGCGGCGGAGATGCATTTGGGCGGCATAGTTCTCAACCGCATAGTCGTGTCAGCAGGGAACTGCCCGCGTTGTCGCGCTCGCGCGCTTCAGGGAAAAAAGGCAGTCCAGTTTCTAAAACAGAAATTTCCGCGTGTGCCTAGATTGATCGGCCCGGATCCCGGAAATCCTCTCCTCGGCCCCAGGCAGCTTCAGCGCTTTGGCGAAACAGTCTTTGTCGGCGCGCGCGTTAACCTCGCGGCCCCGCCGCCAGGAACATCCAAACGCAAACTCAAGTTCGCAAAAACAAAGTGGCCTGCCGCCAAAACGCGGCTCTCATTCACGCTGGGTAAAGGCGGTGTCGGCAAAACCACGGTCACGGCTGCGCTGGCTTTCCACGCAAGGTCATTGAATAAGGATGTTCACGTTACCGTCTGCTCCACCGACCCCGCGCCGTCGCTCGATGACATTTTCCAGAAAGAAATCGGCGACCAGATGGTCTCTGTCCTTGGCGATGCGGGCCTCGGCGCCATGGAAATGGACGCGGTCTTTGAGTTTCGCCGCTGGGCGGCGCGCATCAAGCAGCAGCTTTCCGCCGGAACCAGCATGCAATCCGGCGGTCTGCATGTTGATCTTACTTTTGAAAAAGAAGTCTTCGCCGCGCTCATGGACGTGGTCCCGCCCGGCGTGGATGAAGTCTTTGCCATCTTCCGTATTCTTGACCTGCTGGAAGCAAAGCACGGCAGCGTATTTATTGATATGGCGCCCACGGGACACGCCTTGGAATTGTTGCGCATGCCGGACCGCATTCTGCTATGGTCGCGCCTTTTATTGAAAAGCCTGGCTGCGCACCGTACACTAGCCCTCGCGCAGGATGTTGCCGTGGAACTGGCCGGACTAGGCCAGCGGGTGCGGAAATTGCTGGAGCTCATGCGTGACTCGAAGCAGAGCCGCGCCTGGGCGGTAATGCTGCCGGAGCCTGTGCCAGATCGCCAGACACAACGTCTTTTGGCCGCGATCAAAGAAATTGGCGTCGCCGTGGATTCGCTGTTCGTGAACCGGGTCCTGCTTGGGCCCGATTCCGGCTGCAAAACTTGCCGTCGCGCACAAAACTGGCAGGCAGCAACGTTGCAGTCATTACAAAGGAAATACGGCGACCATCGTTTGTATCTGGTGCGGGATTTTCCCGCGGAAATAGCGGGCGCGGCAAAGCTGAAGAAATTTACCGGCGAGTTATGGCAAATTCAAACCGAAAAATAGCGGCCACCGGCGCACTTTATCTTTATGGGATTTCTGAGGCGCCTGCCGCGGGCAAAAAGCCGGCCGCAGGACTTGGGAAACTTGGCAGCGTGGGCATCGATGGCGTCCATGCCGTTCAGCCTCTGCCGTGTGGCGATTTCCTCTGTTGGGTGTGTGAAGTGGATCAGGCCAGCTTTGCCAATGCCGTTGAGCGCAACATGGAAAACCTTGAATGGCTGGCGCTCCACGGAGTTCGCCATCAACAGGTCGTGGGCGAGGTGGCTGAGCAGATGACGATTGTTCCAGCGCGCTTCGGCACCGTATTTTCCGGTGAACCTGCGCTGCTTAAGGACGTGCAGGGAAGAAAAGCCGCGCTCAAAAAAGTTTTTGCCCGCGTTGCCGGTGGCGACGAGTGGGGTGTAAAGGTGTTTGCCGAGCGGCAGGCTACCCCTATCTCTGTGACGGAAGCACGCTCAGGCAAAGAATATTTGCAGCAGAAAGCGGCACGACTCAAGAAACGTCCTGAGCGCAACGATCGGGAGTTACAGGAACTGGCAATGGCCCTGGGCAGGATTGCCACTGGTTCCGCGCCCAGCGGCAAGGTAAGCGGAGCGCAACCCAATCTGCTCTGGCAGGCCACGTTTCTGGTGCCGCGCGCCAAACGCAAACAGTGGGACCAGGCGCTGAAAAATTTTGTGGAGAGGTGGGAAGGGCAGCGGCGCATCGAAGTAAATGGGCCATGGCCTCCGTACTCGTTTGTCTCTGATGCCGAATGATTTTGAAACTTTAGAAACGCTGGGCGGAGAAGATGAAGTCTCTCTTCTCGAAATCCTGGACCACGTGCTGAACTCCGGCGTCGTGATCCATGGATCGCTGGTGATCTCTCTCGCCGGCGTTGACCTTGTCTATCTGGGACTCAACGTTGTGCTTACTTCGGTGGAAACTGCGCTCAACAATCTGCAAATAGAGGAGAAGCGGAGGCAGAAGTGAGCCGCATTCTGGTTTACTGCGGCTTTCGCCATGCGCCCGAGCTCGCTTTGCCCGCGCTGGGCGTCAATGCCGCGCCGATACAAGTAGCGGCTTCGGACGAACTCAGCCTGCTCTGGTCCGAAGTAGAATGGCCATTTGATCCGGAGCGAATGCAGAAAAGCGCGGTTGAGTTTCATGAGGTCGTCCATAAGGTGTTTAAGCAGACCGCCGTAATTCCGTTCCGGCTGCTGTCGGTCTTCGACGACCACCGGGCATTTACCGCCTTTGCCGCCGAAAACCGCCAGCGCTTCCTGCAAGACTTAATCCGCCTCAAAGACTTTGTGCAGATGGAGTGCGTTATCTACCCCAAGCCGTCTCAAATCGATCGCAGTTCCGGCAAAGCCTATCTTCGGCAGAAAGCTGTGGCCTTGCGGTCTTCAGAGGGATTTGCCCAAGCCACGCAAGACGCTCTGGCCCACTTGAGCAGGGAAGTCCGCGTCCGCGAAGGCAAGAATGGGACGCGCATATTTGTCTTGGTTGAAAGAGGCCGCGAGAATGATTTTCGCCAGGCGGTGACTGCCGTACCCATCCCAACACACCTGGCGCGGCGCATGAGCGGACCATGGCCGGCCGCTGAGTTCCTCGGCGAGCAGGTCAAAATGCCTCAGAAGGACGGGGATACCGGAGCGGAATGACAGACATACGCAAAATCACGCCAGAAGAAATTGCCGCTGCGGTGTCTGAGATGAACCGCGAGCTCAAGGCCGTGGGTGAGGGTGCCATCGGCCGGATTGATTGTTCTCCGGAAAACATTGAGCAAGGGCTTGCGCGGCTGGTGCTCAGCTTAATTGAGCTGTTGCGGCGTCTGCTGGAACGGCAGGCTATCCGTCGCATGGAAGGTGGATCGTTAGGCGATACAAAAGTGGAAGAGATGGGGCAGGCGCTGATGCGTCTGGAAGCCAAAGTCAACGAGCTTGCCGCCGCGTTTGGACTCAAGCCGGAAGACCTGAACCTTGAGCTGGGTCCTCTTGGGAACCTTCTGGATAAATAGCGGTCACACGCTAGTGCTGTTGAAATAAGCTGATAGAATGCTGGTTTAAGGCTTCAG
>DAHUXR010000183.1 GCA_027307045.1 Acidobacteriaceae bacterium | reverse complement strand
CAAGGCAGGAGGGCTCTCATGCGCCATGTGATCGCGATCGACCAGGGCACCACCGGCACCACCGTGCTCGTCCTCGACGAGCAGCTCGCCGTGCGCGGCCGCGGCTACAAGGAGTTCCGCCAGATCTATCCCAAGCCGGGCTGGGTCGAGCACGACCCGGAAGACATCTGGGGCAGTGTCACCGCCGCGCTGGCGGCGGCGCTCGCCGGCATCGACGCCAAGACGATCGCGGCGATCGGAATCACGAACCAGCGCGAGACGACGGTGCTATGGAACAGGAAGACAGGCAAGCCGGTTCACAACGCAATTGTGTGGCAGGACACGCGCGTGGCGGAAGAAGTGAGCAGGTTTGCCAAAGAGCCGGGCAACGAGTTTTTTCGCGCCCGGACAGGCTTGCCTCTCTCAACATATTTCAGCGCGCTCAAACTGCGCTGGCTGCTGGAAAATATCCCCGAAGCCCGACGCGAGGCCGAAGCCGGAGAACTGCTGTTCGGCAATATTGATTCGTTTCTGCTTTGGAAACTGACCGGCGCAGAAAACAACGGCCTGCATGCCACTGACGTGACCAACGCCAGCCGTACGCAGTTGATGAATCTGAAAACGCTGCAATGGGATGACGAGCTGTTGCGCATATTTTCCATTCCGCGGCAGGTGCTGCCGCAGATTCGCTCAAGCAGTGAAGTGTACGGCGGCGTTGCGCATGGACCGTTGCAAGGCGTGGCGATTGCGGGAATCCTGGGCGACCAGCAGGCCGCTCTGGTGGGGCAAACGTGTTTCAGAAGCGGTGAAGCCAAAAACACGTATGGCACCGGCTGCTTTCTGCTGATGAATACCGGCACGAAGCCGACGGAATCGAAACACGGGCTGCTGACGACCGTGGCCTATAAGCTGGGGAAAGAGCCGGCGCGCTATGCTCTGGAAGGCAGCGTCGCCATTGGCGGCGCGCTGGTGCAATGGCTGCGCGACAATCTGGGCCTGATCAAGACCAGCGCTGAAGTGGAGAAACTGGCGCTGACGGTGGAAGACAACGGCGGCGTGTACATGGTCCCGGCATTTTCCGGGCTGTATGCGCCATATTGGAAAGAGCATGCGCGCGGCGTGATTGTGGGCCTGACGCGCTTTGCCAACAAGGGCCACCTGGCGCGGGCTGTGCTGGAAGCGGTGGCATTCCAGACGCGTGAAGTGGTGGATGCAATGGAGCAGGATTCCGGCATACGGCTGCAAGAATTGCGCGTGGACGGTGGAATGGTGAGTAATGAGCTGCTGATGCAGTTTCAAGCCGACATACTGGAACGTCCGGTGGTGCTGCCTTCGACGAAGGAAACCACGAGCCTGGGCGCGGCTTACGCGGCAGGGCTGGCCGTGGGATTCTTCAGCAGTGTGGACGCGCTGTGCCGCCATTGGTCGGCGGAGAAAACATGGAAACCGGCGATGGAGCAAACGCACCGGGAGAGGATGTATCGGCACTGGAGGAAGGCGGTGACCAAGACGTTTGACTGGGTGGAAGCATAAAGAGACTGATGTCGGCCGGCCTTTTTCCCTATCGATCTAGAGGCAGGTGGAAGGGATGCGGGAACGGAACATTATGGCTGCATACCAGGGACGAAGAAGTAAGCGGAGCAGAACGAAATCGAGCAGCGCTGGAATTCTGCATCGCGGAAAAGCTCTTCATTTAAAGTATCTGGCCACCCAGGTTTAAGAGATCGAATCCTAATGATGGTCACTTCAATGCACGGAGGCAAGTCCTATGAAGGCAGCATTTCTCATCGGCCGTCTGGTGTTTGGCGGATTCTTTCTCTATAACGGCATCAATCATCTCAAACAGCGCAAGCAACTGGGGCAATATGCAGAGGCAAAGAATGTGCCCATGGCTGAAGCGGTGGTGGCGGCAACCGGTGTGGTGTTGATTGCCGGCGGCACGAGCATATTGCTGGGCGTGAAACCCAAGCTGGGCACAGCCGCGATAGCCGGTTTCCTGGCCGGCGTTTCTCCGGTGATGCACAACTTCTGGAGTGTGCAGGAGCCGCAGCAGCGCATGAACGAGATGATCAATTTCAGCAAGAACATGGCGCTCCTTGGCAGCGCGCTGGCGCTCATGGGCGTGGATGAGCCGTGGCCTGTAAGTGTTCCCATCAGCCAGGATGAGATCGCAGCACGCGGCTATGAAGATCTGATTGCCGCATAGTTGAAAATCTGGGCGAGAAAACAGCATGTACCGTAGAGAATTTCTTAGAGGCGTAGCTCTGGCTGGAATCGCAACGCGGCGCGCGCGAGGTCTGGCCGGCAGCTTTGCCGGCGGCGCGCAATCGAGTGCAGGCGGAAACATGGAAGGAGGCTCGATGATCTATCGCACACTGGGGCGGACCGGCGAGCGCGTTTCCGCTATTGGCATGGGCGGCTTTCACATCGGACAGCCCAAACTGACCGACGATGACAGCATCAAGCTGATTCGCGCCGCAATCGACGGCGGAATCAACTTTATGGACAACTCATGGGACTACAACAAAGGGCAAAGCGAAGTCCGCATGGGGAAGGCGCTGAAGGATGGCTATCGGCAAAAAGTTTTCCTGATGACGAAGCTCGACGGCCGCACGAAAGAAGAAGCGACCAAACAGATCAACGAATCGCTGCAGCGCTTGCAGACCGACCATCTTGACCTGATCCAGCACCACGAGATTATCCGCTTTGACGATCCGGACAGAATTTTTGCCGAGAACGGCGCGCAGGAAGCAGTGCTGGAAGCAAAGAAGGCGGGCAAGGTGCGATACATCGGATTTACCGGACACAAAGACCCGCACATCCATCTCTACATGCTGGAAGTGGCGGCGAAACACAATTTCCAATTCGACACGGTACAGATGCCGCTCAACGTAATGGACGCACACTTCCGCAGCTTTGGCAAACTGGTGCTCCCCAAACTTGTCGAACAAAAGATCGGCGTGCTGGGAATGAAATCCATGGGCGACCAGATCATCCTAAAGAGCGGCGTGGTCAAGCCCGTGGAATGCCTGCACTACGCACTGAACCTCCCGACATCCGTGGTGATTACGGGAATCGACAGCCAGGAAATCTTGCAGCAAGCCTTCGAATCGGCCAAAACTTTTAAGCCCATGAGCAAGGAAGAAGTCGCGGCGCTGCTGGCCAGGACAGAAAGAGTAGCGGCGCAAGGCGAATACGAGTTGTTCAAGACTTCAGCACACTTCGACTCGACGGCGCACCATCCGGAGTGGCTGGGCGGACAGTCACCGCACGTGGACAAGCTTGCCGGACCGCCAAGTTAAGCTGCGGAGCGTTATGGCTCCGCATTGATCGAGACAAACTCCGTTTTTACGTCGCCATTGGGACTGATGGTGTGCATGGCAAAGCCGAGTGGGCTGCTCCATGGCAGAAGCCGGCTGGTGCTGGGCGCAACGTGCCAGGTAATGCCGTCACGCTCAAAAATGTTTCCCACATGCCAATGGCCAACAAGCATGTGCCTGACGCCGAGGCGATGCAGCAGATTTAGTTCTCGGGAGCGATACGGTTCGTTGATGACCCAATAAGGCTTAGGATCTGGAGGCATATTGTCGCCACGCGCCGCGGGGATGTGCTGGATGCCGATAACGATTCCGCCACGCCTGTCATCGTTGTCATCATCCTGGAAGCGCTGCGGCTCGCGACCGCGGCCAACGCTCCACCAGTGACGGCGACGGTTATCGGCAGTGCGGCTCCCCGGCTGCTCGCCGAGCCAGGCAAGCATTTTCTCGCCTTCAGCCTGGGTCGCTACCGGCAGCGGCTGCGGCGACCGCGCGTCGAAGTTGTCGAAATTGCCGAGGAGCTGGGAGTCAATCACCACAAAGGTGACGCCCTTCACCTGAAAGCGATAGTAGTCGGGGCCAAAAACCTCGCGATAGCGCGCAACGTCATTGGTATGAACGTCATGGTTGCCCGGCGCGTAGTATACAGGCGCATGCAGCCACTTCAGGATGCCCCGGGCGAGCAGCCACTGGTCGTAGTTTTCGCCGATATCGCCGCTGACGATGACCGCGTCGGGATGGCGCGCATTTACCATGTCCACGGCGCGCCGAAGATTGTCGAACGCATGCGGGGAGTGGGCCTCACCCAAGTGTGTGTCACTGATTTGGGCAATCACAACCTGCGCATTTGCGCGCACGGCGAAGACGAGCAGAAAGACGAAAATTAAATTGAGAAGCGCAACTTTCGTGCGCCAAAGCATTCCGCGCATAAATTTCTTCCTAAGCTGAATCTGTAATAAGAAGGCGTTTTGGCGCGGGGAGTTGTCAGCAGAACACGCGTGTGAGTAAGCTGGAGCTTGTAAATGGAACTTTTTCAACACAGGGCAATCAAATACTTATGAATAATTTACAAACTGTAGTCCTGGGCGGCGGATGTTTCTGGTGCCTGGAAGCGGTATTTGACCGCATGGAAGGCGTCACGTCAGTTGAATCTGGCTATATGGGCGGCCACGTGGATAAGCCCACCTACCGGCAGGTCTGCAATGGCGACACCGGACACGTTGAAGTGATACGCGTTACCTTCGATCCGGCAGTGGTCACCTTCCGAGAGATTCTGGACGTGTTTTTCTCCATACACGATCCCACCACGCTCAATCGCCAGGGCAATGACATGGGGACGCAATACCGCTCGGCCATTTTCTACTCGACGGAAGAGCAGTATCGCGAGTCGAAAAAAGTGATCGACGAATTGAATGCCGCAAAGCACTGGCCGAACCCCCTCGTCACGTCACTGGAACCGGCGGCAAAATTCTTTGTGGCCGAGGATTACCACCAGGAATATTTTGCGAACAATGGGAACCAACCGTATTGCCAGTTTGTGGTAGCGCCCAAGGTGAAAAAGTTCGAGCAGAAATTTGCGCAAAAAGTTAAGTCCTGAGCGCAACATTTTCCGCCCTCCGGTGTTGCGCTAAGCTATTTGTTTTTATAGCTATGGCAGCCCTCCTTCGCGCAAAAATGGGCATCTCAAAAACGGTAGAAGGTAAAAACCGACGCGAGGAGACCCTTATGAAACGTTTACTTACATTGTTGTTTGCATTTGTGATCACTGCTTCCCTAAGTATGCTGGCGCAAGAGCCCGCTGCCAATCCGGGAGGCACGGACAAGAAGACTGCCAAGGCAGAGAAGAAAGAAGCCAAGGCCGCGGAAAAAGGCAAAGCCATGAGCCTGACCGGCTGGGTGAAAGAGCAGGACGGGAAAACCATGTTTATCAACGACAAAGATAAACAGGCCTGGAGCATCGAGAACATGGACGCCGTGAAGGGCCATGAAGGACATCACGTAAAAGTAAAGGCCAAGCTGAATGAGGCTGACCACTCCATGAACGTGGAAAAACTCACGATGATGCGCAAGGCCAAGCAGACGGCTGAAGAAAAACAGAAGGAAGAAAAGAAATAGCAGCGAGTAACAAAATCTAATCCAAGCGGGCGGAGCTTAAGAGCTTCGCCCTTATTTTTTGCTATATGCTTTAAGCGTGCGTACTTCCCTGCCAGCGGCCGATCAGAAGCTCGTCCAGATTGTGGATGCGGCACTGGCTGAAACCGCGCGCAAGAGCGGCGACTGGCTAGTGTGCCGCAAGGGATGCACGCAGTGTTGCTACGGGCCATTCGCCATCAGCCAACTGGATGCCTTGCGACTGCAAAAAGGCTTGATTGATCTCCGGTCGAGCGATCCGAAACGCGCGGCGCGAGTACGCCAACGCGCGCAGCAGGCAGTAAAGCAATTATCGGCCAATTTTCCGGGCGATCCCAAAACCGGAATTCTGCGCGAAGACGAAGAAGCCGAAGCTGCATTCGCTGAATTCGCCAATGACGAACCGTGTCCCGCTCTTGATCCTGAAACAGGAGCTTGTGATTTATACGATGCGCGCCCGATGACGTGCCGCACGTTTGGCCCTCCGGTGCGGTCAGGGCCGGAAGAAGGGCTGGCTGTCTGCGAGTTGTGCTATCACGGCGCAACCGAGCAGCAGATTGCCGAATGCGAAATGGTCCCTGATCCTGGCAATCTGGAAGAAAAGTTGATTGCGGAAGCCGAGAGGCAGAGCGGCAAACGCGGGAACACGATTGTGGCGTGGTGTTTGGCTAAATAGCCCTGCGACGCAGAATTGCTTGCACAAAAGAAAATCTCATCACGGATGGCACAGATTTAGAAGTTCAAAATTGTCCTGTTGACTTTTTTGATCCGTGTAAATCAGCGTTATCAGTGTTATCTGTGTTGAGGTTTGGAGTTTTGTGCAAATCGGGACAGAGTCGGTAACAATCAGGCCCCGGCAGAGACCGGCATATCGGAAATGACCCCTTCAGGAATATGGTAGCGCTGGCTGCGGGGCAGTTTGCCCAGCAGTCCCAGAGTGAAGAACGTTCCGGCAACAATCAAAAAAGTTGCCAGACGCACGTGGCCCAGG
>DAHUXR010000182.1 GCA_027307045.1 Acidobacteriaceae bacterium | reverse complement strand
AAGCTTTCCATTCCTTTTGTCGTATGCAATCCAGAGATGAGCGGGATTGGTGCTGCGCTGGTATTCGAAACAGTACATCGGAGACAGCGCTTCCCTCGATATCCTAGCTTCTTCACTTTTTTGTCGCTGCCAGCCTGGGGGGCAAACCCTTTCTACGCCATCCGGAAAAGCTTGGAGCTTATCCGGTGGTCCGTAGAGTTCGAGATCACGAGTTCGTTTCACGTTCAGTCTCCGAACCTATTATCTCACCGCTCCCACAATCCACTCCGCCGCCTCTTTCGTCCCCAGAGTTCCGCCAATGTCAGACGTGGTCTTCTTTTGCTGCACGGCAGCGAGCACGGCTTTATTGATCCGCTCGGATTCTTGGGCAAAGCCCAGATGTTCCAGCATCATCGCCGCTGTGGAGATTGCACCGATGGGGTTGGCGATGTTCTTGCCCGCAAACGGCGGCGCGGAGCCGTGCACCGGCTCAAACATTGAGGTCTTGCCGGGATGAATGTTGCCGCTGGCGGCCATGCCCAGCCCGCCCTGCAGAGCAGCGGCCAGGTCGGTGATGATGTCGCCAAACATATTGTTGGTCACGATCACGTCAAACTGTTTGGGATCGCGGGCCATGTGCATGCAGAGCGCGTCCACGTACATGTGCTGGGTCTGGATTTCAGGATACTCAGCGGCCACGATCTTGAAGACGCGCTGCCACAGGCCGCCGGCAAATGTCATGACATTGGATTTATCTGACATCAAAACTTTTTTGCGGCCCTGCTTGCGCGCCAGTTCAAAAGCAAATCGGATCACGCGCTCCACGCCCTTGCGGGTGTTGAAATCTTCCTGCGTGGCGATCTCGTCTGGAGTACCTTGCTTGAGCACGCCGCCGGCGTCCACGTACGGGCCTTCAGTGTTTTCACGAATTACTACAAAGTCCACGTGCTCCGGCTTTACGCCTTTGAGCGGACAAAGCGTTTCATCGAGCAGCTTGACTGGACGCACGTTGGCATAGAGATCCATTTTGAAGCGCATGCCCAGCAGGATTTCCTTGGCGTGAATATTGGTAGGCACACGCGGATCGCCCAGGGCACCGACGAAAATGGCGTCAAAGTCGCGCGCCAGCATGTTGAAGCCGTCTGCAGGGATCGTTGTGCCATCTTTCAAGTATCGATCGGCCGACCAATCAAAGGTGGTGAAGTCGACGGGCGCGCCTGTGGCTTCAACCACTTTCAGCGCTGCGGGAATAACTTCTTTGCCAATGCCGTCGCCAGGGACGACAGCAACACGCTTTTTGGACATGGAAACATATTAGCAATTGACGGGCTGCTCTTGGCTTTTGGCTCTTGGTATTTGGCTAAAGCGGTTTTATGAATCTGTTTTATGAATCTTTAGACCCATCCAAAAGAGACACACAGGCACTTCGGGACTACTCCCCACCCAACGCGCAAAAAGTGGCGCACGTGGTGGCCGGTACGCGACGCGCTGATCTACCCATTCACGCGACAATGAGGGCGGGAATGGGAACTCGGACGGCGGGCGCTTGCTGTCACAGCCCATCGATAACGAATTTGAAAATGGGCTGATATGGTGGCAGAGACAATCCTTTTCCATGGATCGCCGATCCCAAGATTTGCTCAGAAGCGCAGGAGTCAAGACTTAACGTGAGCCGCAACGTAATTCTCTATCCGGGCAAACAGTTGCTGACGAACATCCTTGCCGGTGCGATCATTCTGGTGGCCGTTATGATCTGATCGCGCGGACCCAAGTCCGGAAATCACCAACAGCAGCACGGATGTGACCAGCCATAAAAGGGCCACTCCAAAAACAAGCCTATTGAGCCGCGCAGTATGCCGCAGCCTAATTCTTTTCTCTCTTTGTAATCTCATGTCTAGTTGTAATAGATGCCCATACACTCAAGTCCGTTACTGCTGCTGTGCGAAAAAGAAAATTAATTGTTTGCGAGGCGCAGAATTCCTTTTGTTCGCAAAATAAATCACCCAAAAAGATACGCAAAGAAATCAGCGCAAAAATATTTGCGAAGAAAGAACGCCAGCAATTTTAAATCGGACGTCAGAATTCTTTTACTGTGTCCCAGCAATATTCAGAGCGGCTGAATGGCTGGTAGCGAAAATAGCTGTCACCGTGATGATCACATCCCCTGGATGCGCACCGGTGGTGTAGATTCCGTGCGAGATTGCTGTGGTGTTTCTGGTTTCGTACTCGCCATAGGTATAGCCCAGCGTGCCATCCTGGGCATGTGTGCTCCTGGGGAAAACGGTTGCCGAGACCAGAGTGATAGACTTGCGATCGGCGAAAGCGATTTGAAAATGCTTACAGGGACCCTCTCGCTTCGCTCGAGATGGGATAAAGTCTTTTTTTCCACCAATATCCACAGCGCTGCACCAATCTTCGGCATTGCTCTCTGTCGCGACGGCAGGTAGATTCGCAATACCAGTTTTAAGCCGCTTTGTTCGGAGTTTTCACCAGCCAACACAATTTCACAGGATTGCGTCCGGAGCCGCCGGGCGAGATTTTCTTGTGGATAAGTTCCCAGATGTACCAGGGGAGAAACCACCCCGAAATCGGTCATTTTCCGGTAAAGGACGGGAAACAAACTACTTGGGTCACATGGCGCGGTTTGGGCGACTAAGGTACAATAGATTGTATAAGACTCTTGACACGCACAATATACAGGCGTAAGTTTCCAACACTACGGTTGTTCTGGCCGGACCCGCGGCAAGTCAGGAACGGGTCACAGGCAGCCTAAAGACTACCCGGCGTCAGAGGTGTCGCCGGAAACAATAATCGCGGTGAACTTCATATTTTTGTGTGCGCGCCACCGGTCTTGGCCGGTGCTGCTTAACCGTGCTTTGGGGAGATAGGCGTATGGAGATGAACTGGTCACGTTGGTTCCATTGCGAATCGAGTTTTGGCTTGCTGCTGGTGCCCAGCCAGCCTGGAGTTTTTGCGCTGGCAGAAGAAATTGTGCAGGCGGTGGGAGAGCAGTCACGCCGGATGCTTGCGGTGTTTGAGGTGGCCGAGGCAGAAGACCTTTCACGCGCCATGAGCCGGCTGTTTGCGGCGGGGAGCCCGTGGCGGGAAAAAATGTCGCAGGCCAAGATCTATGTGCGCTATGCCATCGCGCCCAGCATTGCTGATCGACGGGCAGCAGCCGCTGCGCTGAGAAACTGGCTGAGCGCACAGAAGGAAGTAGCGTCACAAATATTTGAACAGAAGCCGCCGACGACAGCGGAGCCTACGGTCGCCGCCGCGGTGGGCGGAACGGCTGAAGTGCGCATTGAGCGCCGTGCGGCGCGATTGCAGCATGAAGGCGAAATGAAGACCGTGGCGGAACGCGCGGTGGATCGCGTGACCCACGGAATCAAGCTGGGCAAAGCAGTTCAAGCAGGATCCTAGAGACAAACAGCGGAACCGGAAAGCGAGCGGGCAGGCCCCTGCCATGCAGCATGCGGCTTCAATATTGCGGACAGCAACATCGCGGACATCAGGCGAATCGGAGAAAAAACGAGATGGCGGAAACAGGCGTAAAGGTCATGAAGGAAAACACAAAAGTACAAACACAGCAGACGGCTTCGGGGCAAGCGGGACAAGCGGCCCCGGGACTGAAATTTCCGCGTTATTTCACGCGCACCGGCGTTTCTCCCTATGACGAAGTAGAGTGGGAGCTGCGCACGGCCAGCATTACTGACGCCAAGGGCAACAGCATTTTTGAGCAGCGTGACGTGGAGTCGCCCAAAGACTGGTCGATGACCGCCATCAATATTGTGGCCAGCAAATATCTGCACGGCACGCTGGGCACGCCGCAGCGCGAAACGGGCGTCCGGCAGCTGATTCAGCGCGTGGCTGAGAGCATCCGCGACTGGGGCTGGCAGCAGGGCTACTTTGCCAGCGCGGAAGACCGTGACACGTTCCACGACGAGCTGGTGCACATTCTGGTGCAGCAGAAGGCGGCGTTCAATTCTCCGGTGTGGTTCAACGTTGGCTGCGACCGGCTGGAGCCGCTCAGCGACGCGCAGAACTGGCACTGGAACCGCGAGCAGGGAACTGTTGAATTTACGACGACGGGCTACAAAGCGCCGCAATGCTCGGCGTGCTTTATCAACTCGGTGAAGGATTCGCTCGATTCCATTCTGACGCTGGCCAAGACGGAAGGCATGTTGTTCAAGTGGGGTAGCGGCACGGGAACAAATCTCTCGGCACTGCGCGGCTCGACGGAAGAGCTTTCCGGCGGCGGATCGGCCAGCGGCCCGCTGAGCTTTATGAAGGGCTTTGACGCATTTGCCGGCGTGATCAAGTCCGGCGGCAAGACGCGTCGCGCGGCCAAGATGGTGATCCTGAACGTTGACCATCCGGACATTGAGAGCTTCATCGACTGCAAGATGGCCGAAGAGAAAAAAGCCTGGGCGCTGATTGAGATGGGCTATGACGGTTCGTCGCCCGACTCCGACGCCTACAGTTCCATCTTCTTCCAGAACGCCAACAACTCCGTGCGAGTGACGGACGAATTCATGTCCGCCGTGGAGCGCGATGAGAACTTCTCTACCCGCGCCGTGAAGGGCCAGCAGGTAATGAAGACCTACAAAGCCCGCGAGCTGATGAACAAGATTGCTGAAGCCACATGGTGGTGCGGCGATCCGGGCATGCAGTATGACACGACGATCAACAAGTGGCATACGTCGAAAAATACAGACCGCATCAACGCCAGCAACCCTTGCAGCGAATACATGTTCCTGGACGATTCGGCGTGCAATCTGGCGTCGCTCAACCTGATGAAGTTCCTCAAGTCGAACGGCGAGTTTGACGTGCCTGCGTATCGCCACGCCGTGGACGTGATGATCACGGCGCAGGAAATCCTCGTCGATAACGCCGGATATCCGACGGAAGCGATTGCGCGCAATTCGCATGACTATCGTCCGCTGGGACTGGGCTATGCCAACCTGGGCGCGCTGCTCATGGCGAGCGGTTTGCCGTATGACTCTGACGCCGGCCGCGATTACGCCGCTTGCGTTACCGCCATTATGTGCGGTGAAGCGTACTTGCAGTCGGCGCGCATTGCCGGACAGTGCCCGCAGCTTGGCGCGGCCAGCTCGCGCGTTTCTCCGCAGGACGTTACCGGAGGCGCTTGCCCCGGCTGGTATATCAATCGCGAGCCGTTCCTGAACGTGATCCGCATGCACCGGGCGTCGGTGAATAAGATCAACAAGGATAACGTTCCTGCCGCGGTGCTTGAAGGCAGCCGCCAATCCTGGGACGAAGCTCTGGCCCTGGGCGAGCGCAATGGATATCGCAACGCGCAGGTCACGGTGCTGGCGCCCACGGGGACCATCGGCTTCATGATGGACTGCGACACCACCGGCGTTGAGCCTGACCTGGCGCTGGTGAAATACAAGAAACTCGTGGGCGGCGGCATGATCAAGATCGTGAACCAGACCGTGCCTTCCGCGCTGTGGAAGCTGGGCTACACGCCGGACCAGGTGAACTCCATCGTCAGCTACATTGATTCCACGGGGACCATTGAAGGCGCGCCGGGGATCAAGGACGAGCATCTTCCGGTCTTCGATTGCAGCTTCAAGCCTTCCAAGGGCACGCGCAGCATCCATTACATGGGCCACGTAATGATGATGGCGGCCACGCAGCCGTTCATCTCCGGCGCAATTTCCAAGACGGTGAACCTGCCGGAAGCGGCGACCGTGGAAGACATCACTGAAGCCTATCTCCAGTCCTGGAAGCTGGGGCTGAAGGCGGTGGCGATCTATCGTGACGGATCCAAGAAAGCGCAGCCGCTGATGGCCGCCAGCTCACGCGACGAAGCCGCCAAGCGCGGGACCCGCGAGACACAACGTCCGCTCAGCGGCACGGAGATGGAGTTCCAAAAGCTAGCGCCAGAACAGCAGACCATGGCGCTGGCTGCGGTGCGTCCGCTGACGATGACCGAGCAGGAGACTGCGCCGCCGCGCGCGGTGCGTCATCGCCTGCCGAGTGAGCGCGCGTCCATTACGCATAAATTCGCGCTCGCGGGACATGAAGGCTACATCACCGTGGGCCTGTATAAAGACGGCACGCCGGGCGAGCTGTTCATCCGCATGGCCAAGGAAGGCTCCACCGTCTCCGGCCTGATGGACTCATTTGCCACAGCGATTTCACTGGCGCTGCAGCACGGCGTCCCCATGAAGCTGATGTGCGAGAAGTTCAGCCACACGCGCTTTGAGCCTTCAGGCTTCACCGGCAACCCGGAGATCCCCATCGCCAAGAGCATCATGGACTACATCTTCCGCTGGCTGGAACTCAAGTTCGTTACCGGCAGGCAGTATCCGCTGTTTAAGGATATGGTGTTGCCGCCGATGGGAGCGGGAGCGCTCAGCAGTCAGCAATCAGAAGCGGAAGCACTCAGCAGTCAGCACTCAGCATTCAGCCAGACCA
>DAHUXR010000181.1 GCA_027307045.1 Acidobacteriaceae bacterium | reverse complement strand
GTTGACCAGGAAACCCAAAAGAAAATCGGATAGTTGTCGCTCACGGAGAGCCTGAGAGTTATAAACGCGACCGAAAAGCTCACATACAAGAAAAAGAATGGGAATTCACTGAAGACCTTGCGTTGAGTCAAAACAATTACCAGCCATGCAGCCGCAATTAGACCGACGAGGCTGAGCAGCAGATCAGATTTGCGCATATCTATGAGGGGCCAGAGTAACCCAGCCCCTCCTTTGTAACAACTTTATTTGACGGGACACGGGTTCGGATAACACATGGGCATCGGTACGCTGTCGGCCAGCACCGGGGCCGTGCCGGACGCGAGCAGCAGAAACGTAATCACGATTATCCGTACAAAAGTCTTTCTCATGTTTTTCTCCTTGTGGTGGATTTTTTGATTTTCCAAAAGTGAACTTCAGCGAATTTCCTGACGGGAACCTATTGCACTGGGCAAGGATTGGGGTAACAAACGGGGGCCGGCACGGTATCGGCCACTGCGGAGGATGAGCCCAGAGCTAACAGCAATAACGTGGTGACGACGATCTTGATAATGGTTCTCTTCATGTTTCTCTCCTGTGGTTGAGTGGATTCGACTTTCTCTCGGCAAAAGCATAGCCGCTGACTGCCGCCCGGAGAGGACAAAATATGCATTTTCTAATCTTCGAAAGCGGCGGAAGGCTTTTGGGCTGAATGGGTTAGGGACACAGCGATGTGTCAAGCTGTTGGGCAAATTTGACGGGACCACCGTGTACCTCAGCGGCTAAAGCCGGAGGCTTTATCAGCTTTAACGCAGGTCTAAAGACCTGCTCCACCCCGCCGTGGGACACTAATTTGTCTTGACAATATGGGCGAACAAATGGTAAATTTGGAGATTCGCTCCAGAGCGGAAAAGTTATGCAGTGGACGGTCTTTGAAAACTTAGCACTCAGCAATTAGCACCTCAGAAATCAGCCAGAAAACCCAAGCTCCTCTACCCCAGAGGACGCGAAGGAACGCGAAAAGCTCTGAAGCCTGCGCCAAATGAAGCCTAAACGCTGAAACCCACGCCAATCTGTGATGATCTTGGATGCACCCCTCTCAAGTGCACGCCAATCTGGGATAGGTGGGGGAGGGGGAGGGGGAGGGGAGTGTCCCTGAAAATCGGGTGATCGGGTGATCGGGTGACCGGAAAACTAAACCTCCACCGCCGAGGGCGGCGGTGCCAACACGAGTATCGCCGGGGGTGAATCGTGCAAGTCCTTTGGAATCCTAGTTGGGGTACTAGGGGAGGGAGGGACAGATCGGGTGATCCGGTGATCGGTTCATCGGGTGATCGGAAGAAACAGCACCGAGGATTGGCGGAGACGATTCTCGTCCCGCGTCAGTCCTCATGGCGACACACTGGTGTGTTACACTGTTTCGGCCTATACACCTCCCACGCGAGTCCGGAGTCTTGGCCATGAAACCGCAAAAGCCCTGGGACGGCCCGAAACGCAAGAAGAAAAACAAGCCCGGAGACATCTCCAAGCGCTATACGCTGCCTGCGGCCGCGGTGGAGGCGATCCGGGAAGCAGCGGCGGAATATCGGTCGCGCGGGCGCGTAGTGCAGGTGGCCGCCGAGCTACTCACGCGCATGGACCCTCCGCCCAGCCCGGAACCCGCGCTGGGGGAGATGCAACGCATGACTTATCGCATTCCCCAGCGGACGGTTGACCTCATCGAGGAACTGGCCCGGACCAGCTACGACAATGATCGGGCGCAGGTCTTTGCCGCCGGCGTAAAGGCCATCAAGATGAAGAAGATTAAGTAATCGGTAAAATCTTTGTAAACTTCAAGATGCGCGAAAGCCGCCGGATGGAATAAACTCTCATGTCGGGGTGCCGCCGGCCCTCTCTGAAACCTGCAACTTTTTGGGTGCCAAGGGGTTTACAGGGATGTGAGCAGCGTGGCCTTAAAGTCGGGTTTGTTCATGCCCACAGTTACCGGCAGGATGCAGGGTATTGCGGAGATGGCAGCAAGCCACGTTCCTTACGATTCGCTGACTGATGCGGAGGTAATGCTCCGCGCCGGGACCGATGATAACGCGGCCTACGAATATCTTGTGACCAAGTATCACCGGCCCATGATCGCATTCATGTACCGCATGTGCCATAACCAGGCCTTGGCGGAAGACCTGGCGCAGGAAGTTTTTCTGCGCGTCTATCGCTCGCGCGAGACCTATGCGGCCAACGCCAAGTTCACCACCTGGTTGTATCGCATCGCGACCAACCTGGCCGTGAACCACGCGCGCGACCACAAGGTTGAGCGCAGCGGAAAAGTAGTAAGCCTGGACGAGCCGGATGAAGAATCCGGCGCCACGATGGATGTTGCCGACCCGACGCTGAATGTGGAACAAAACATTCTGCGACGGGAAAGGCTCCAGGCCATCAAGAAACACGTGATGGCGCTGCCGGAAAAACAGCGCGCCGCCGTGCTGATGCATAAATATCAGGGGATGGATTATCGCGAGATTGCAGGAGTTTTGAAATTAAGTGAGTCCGCCACCAAGTCTCTGCTGTTCCGCGCCTATGAAGTGCTGCGTGACCGGCTGAAGGAATTTGTATGAACTGCAACGATGTTCGGGAAAATCTGATTGAGCTGCTCACTGACGGTCCGGCCGACCCGCAGGTGAAGGCCCACGTAAGCCAGTGCAGCGCCTGCACAGAGGAGCTTGGCTCCCTGCGCAAGACCATGGCGCTGCTGGATGAATGGGAATCGCCGGAGCCCTCTCCCTACTTTCTTACCCGCCTGCGGGCGCACGTGAAGGAAGAACGGCAGAAGGCGCCGGCCATGTTTGGCTGGTTGCGCCGGCCTTTACTGGCGGCTGCCCTGGCCACTGTTCTTGCCGCGGGTGGTGTGGGTTATCGGATTTTCATGACAGCTCCGCCTCCGGATAATGGCGCGGTTGCCGATATTGAATCTCTGGACAAGAACCACGACTTGATTATCGATACGGACCTGGTAAACGAGCTTACCGGCGCTCCGTCTGACGATGTGGCTGAGCCTTAAACTTTCTGCTCGGGGGAGCGAATGGTGATCGGGGCCAAAGTTGTTTCGGCGGTTTTGCTCTCAGGGTTGATGACCCTGAATGTGCCTTCGCGCGTGACTACTTCGGCCCATCGACCAGCGCCGGTACTTCTGGTGCAAGCCACGCCGCAGAAGAGTCCGAACAGCGCCAATCATCCAGCACAAAGAAACGGATACAAGATGGGCGCCTGGCTCCAGGTGCACAAAGACCTTCCGCTGGACCAGCAACTCAAACTTTTGGAAAGCGAACCAGGATTCAAAAAGCTCCCGGCCGATCGCCAGACTGCATTGCGCGAGCGGTTGAAAAAATTCAACAGCCTGACGCCCGCACAGCGCGATCAAGCCGTAAAACGCATGGAATTCCTGTCCAAACTGACGCCGCAGCAGCGGCAGCAATTGCGTGACGCCAATCAGCAACTCAAGGGTTTGCCTCCGGAGCGGCAGGTGGCGGTCCACACGGCGCTGCGGCATCTTCGGCAGATGCCTCCGGCTGAGCGGCAGCAAGTGATCCAGTCAGACCGTTTCCGCAGCACTTTTTCAGACCAGGAACAGAAGCTCATCAGCCAGTTGGCAGAGATGTCGCCTGCCGCTAGCGCAGCGCAGAGTCCGCAGCAAAAGTAATATTTTCTAAATCGCAAACAAACGTTAATGCATGGAAGACGCAGTTCCTTTGCGGCTTCCCCCATCCACGAAACAAGCATAAGCGCCGCGAGCCTGCGCTATCATAGCCATATCCGACTCTAGCCGCAGGCCCAAGTACGGCCGCCGGCCCACTGGGAAATCTCGGCTGCGGGCCGTGGGAGTTCGGAGGGAGTGACAATGAAAGACTTTCCGTCGCGCTTGCTTCGCGCCGCAGTTTTTTCCTGCTTCCTTATCATTTTCTCCAGCTTACTTATGTCGATGGCTGGGTGCTCTCCCAGCAGAGTGACCAGAGGCGGCCCCACGCCCACTCCATCTCCCGGCAACGCTTTTGTCTATACGGCCAACGCCGGCGGAAACAGTATTTCCGGCTTTACCAATGACGGCACCGGAGCGCTTACGCCGATTCCGGGTTCGCCTTTTGCCGTCCCCGGCGAGCCTTTTGGAATTGCCGCCACGCCGAACAACCAGTTCCTTTACGTAACGTCATTCCAGAATAACCAGGTGGACGAATTCCTGATCAGCGCCGCAAGCGGAGTGATTACCCCGCTTGCCTGCCCGACCGTTGCCACGACCGACGTACAGCCGTTGAAGATTGCCATCAATCCCGCGGGCACGCTTCTTTACACGGCAAACCAGGCAGGAAGCGTTACCGGATTCACCATCAACGCAACCACCGGATGCCTGACCGCTATTTCAACCACGCCCACCGATACCGTGGCGCGCGGCATCACCATTGACCAAAGCGGCCTCTTTGTTTATGTGGTGACAGGCGGCGGAGGCATTGACGCTTTTTCCATTGGGCCCACCGGCGCGCTCACGCGGCTGGCGATTGGCGGCTTTGATTCCGGATCAGGAACCATGCTGGCCGTAAAAGCTGTGCCAACATTTGAATTGCTGATGGCCAGCGACGGCGGCAGCACCAATAATTTACGCACATTCAACATCAACACCAGCACCGGCGCGCTTACCCCTGTTATTGCCACCACGCCGGGATCGTCGCCGCCAAACCCCAGCGCTATTGCGTTTAACACGCCGCTCAACGCCACCACGCCGCTGTTCTACATCGCTAACACCGCTGCAAACAATCTCACGGTGAACACCGTGGACGCGACCGGCGCCATCGGCGCCACCAGCCTTACGGTACCCGTAGCTACCGGGCCCATCGATCTGGCGGTGGATCCCTCCGGCAAATTTCTTTATGTGGCGAATAATGGATCGAGCACGGTGTCGGTCTTGAACGCGAATATCATTGCAGCAAACGCCACTACGGCCCTGATTTCGTCCTCACCGACGGGCGGCGGGCCGGAATCGATTGTGGTGGTGGGGCATCCGTGAAGAGAGCAATTGGCAAATAGCAATTGGCAATTGGCAAATAGCAATTGGCAATTGGCAGAGGCTCTTGGCTCTTGGCTCTTGGCCAATCAGTTATCATCCGTGTTCATCAATGGTGAGGTTCGTGCTTCTCACAGCCCTGCATCTTTGGCTGAAAGTTTTGAGATCGCCGACCAGTCAAGCTCTCCCATGCCCTGACCCAGCGCGGCGAGAAAGCGGTCACGGATGAGGCTCGCCATCGGCATGGCGACAGCATTTTCTTCGGCGGCGGCCAGCAAGAGCCGATTATCTTTCAGACCCAGCGGCAGCTTGAATCCAGCAGGCTCAAACTTCTGCGAGTTGATCAGCGCGCCGTAGGTCTTATAGATCGGCGCGTTGAAAAGCGAGTTGGTCAGAATCTCATGGAACAGGTTGGCGTCGAGCCCGGCTTTCCGCACCAGGGCAAAGCTTTCCGCCAGGCCTTCAATCACGGCGGTGATCAGGAAATTTCCCGCGAGCTTCATCAGGTTCGCGCCGGAAGCATCGTCGCCGGCGACAAAAGTTTTCTGGCCCATGGCGTCAAAGAGCGGACGGCAATGTTCGATTTGCGCTGCGGGTCCGGCAGCGACGATAAATAATTTTGCCGCGACCGCGGCTTCCGGGCGTCCAAAGACCGGGGCGGAGACGTAATGCTGCTTGCGTTCAGCGTGCGCGGCGGTCAGCCGTCGGGAAAGGGCGACGCTGATGGTGCTCATGGAAACGTGGATTGCGTTGGGCGGAAGCGAATCGAGAAGATTTCCCTTTCCAAATACGACTGATTCCAGAGCGTGATCGTCGGCCAGCATGGTGATGGCGACTTCAACGCCGTCTGCGGCTTCACCCGGTGTCGAGGCAACGCGCGCGCCCAGAGCTTTGAATTCGTCGGCGCGGGCGCGGGAGCGGTTATAGACGGTGAGCGTATGTCCGGCCTTGACCAAGTTGCGGGCCATGGCGGAACCCATGTTGCCCAAGCCGATGAATGCGATGTTCATGGAGACCTCGTCTGAATAAAACGCCAGTTAGAGTGGATGCGGGCGAGAAGACGGAGGATACAGAGATTCGAGACGGCGTTAGAGGGCCCTGAGACTTCGTTCCGGAAACTTGTTAGCGGAAAACAAAATCAGAGCTGCGGAATTGACTCTGCCGGAGTGGCATGGTTCGCAAGTGTTGGCGAAACATATCTAACTGAGACACCGGCTTCCTGAAAAAGCGTTATGGCGAGCTGAAAATCTGTTCCCCATTTTGGATGCAGCAAGTCGGGCTCGAACGCAATCAGTTCTTTGATTCCCGATTGCACGATCGCCCTAGCACAGTCCATGCATGGGAACCAAGGCAAATACATGCGGCAAGAGTCAAGAGGGACGCCTATGCGCGCAGCATTGTAAATTGCGTTCCTCTCTGCATGTTCGGTCCATGAATACTTTAGCGGCCTCTCATGGCGCGAGTCCTCGTCGTCATTGATGTTCCGGGGAAAACCGTTATACCCAATGGCGCGCACTTCGT
>DAHUXR010000180.1 GCA_027307045.1 Acidobacteriaceae bacterium | reverse complement strand
CGGCCAGAGGAGATGCTTCGGCGTGCGATCATGTGGCAGCACGACGAACTCGCCGGTCCAGTTTGTTGCGGTGGCGATCTTGCGTGCCCAATCCAATTCGCTAAAAGGCTCGGCCTCGCAGACGTTGTAGATGCGGCCGGCAGCCTGGGGAGATACAGCTGCCAGAGCAACGGCAGAAGCAACATCTTCAACATAGCCGCGAGGCGTGCGCAGGGGTGCAACGTCATCGGCAAAAATGATTTGCTTTCGGCCATCGTCGATGCGCTTCAATATCGGATGGAAGCGCTGCACCGGATCGCCGGGGCCATAGATCATGGGCAGCCGCAAGATTGTGCCGGGCAGTTTTGCGTCGCCCAGGACGGCGCGCTCCACGGGAATTTTGTCATACTCATCATCGAACCAGCCGTAAATTGCTTGCGCTCTCTTAAGCGCTTCAGGCGGATAGGCGTTGCGGCTCCTGAGCTCTGAGTCTTCTGTCAGCGGCAGTTCCTGCAAGCTGCCAGATTCCGAGTTATAAAAGACACCCCAGGCGCGATATACGTCCATGCTGCTGAGCGCAACGATGCGACCGGCGATCCCGCGGAAGGTGTCCATGAGTTGCTGCGCCTGGCGGCCGGAGCTGAGGACGAAATCGACGACGACATCAAACTTCTGCAGCCGGAATTCGGGTTGATGGTCCTGGAGAAACTGGCGATTCCCGAGAATTTCTTCCGTGCCCTGCGGCGCGGCGGTTTTGCCGCGATGAAAGACAGTAACGTGATGGCCGCTCTGGTGAAGCTGCTGGGCCGCGAATTGTCCGATGAAGCCGCTGCCGCCGATAAGAAGGATTTTCATGATTGCTTTTCAGGGGCTAAAGCCCCGGATTTGTGTACGTCTCACGGTACGACTAAAGTCATACCCTGTTACGCATGGATCGTGGCCACTTTGTGAAAGCCATATAAGGACGGGCCCAGATAACTTTATGCGCGAATACTTGTCGCGATAAACTCAGTCCTGAAGGCTGAACTCCGCTCCTTCCCGGCATAGATGAGGCCCTTAAACACAGATTGCTCTCAAAGTCTTTGCACAAATTCGTTGAGGTCGCTGCGCTTGATGAAAGCAATGCGGCCGACCTTGGCCGATTTCAAAGTTCCGGAGCGAACGCTTTCAACGAGAAACTTGCGCGGCAAACCTGAGAGTTGCGCCGCCTCTGCAATAGTCAATGCAAGCCTATCGACGATCGGGACCGTCTTTGCCATGGTTCGGCGCTGCGGTTCCGCCAGGGGACGCGGCTGCATTTCGACCATAGGGATCACGGTGCCAATAGTCGGCCCGCCACTTGACCCGGTCATGAATCCTACTGGGATGCGCGCCAGTTGTTGCGCGCGGTAGCGCTCGAGATCTCCCGGAGAAAACCAGGCTTTTTTGCCGTGTTTGCTGTCGTGATAGACCACGTTTAAGTGACCACGGCGGACAGCGCGTTCAATGCCACGGGTGGAAACACCCAGCAGCTCAGCCGCTTCGCGCTTGGACATCAATTCCATGGTGGAAGGATAGCATACCTGCGACACATGCGACAATATATTTGTTGATGTCTATGGTTTGGCTTCTGTTTAGTGCTGTGTGTACATGAATGTGTCTTATACCCAGCCGCGCGGAGGCGCGCGAGTGGTTTCCTGGTGCTAGGCACGATCCATTCGGCAGGCGCATTCGTTTTCTCGCGGGCGAGCCCACCGTTCGCTTTGTGCGTCCGGACGTGGCGCTGGCTTACCGTGACTACTCGACAGTGGGGCACAAGACCCCGAATGGCCAGGAGATGCCGGAAAGAAAGACCCATTCCACATGGTTCCTCATGAAGGATGGCGGGAAATGGCGCATCTCCAGCCAGGTTATCTCTGATGACAATGCTGGTGCAGCCAGCCCGTCAAAGTAATCCGGTACGCTCCATTCATGTCAAGCGGCCAAGAAAATCCACCCAAAGCCGCGAGCCCAGGGTAGCGGCGAGCGGCGCGCAACAGGAGCAGAAGAAGTTTTCATCATGGGAAAAATGGTGAGCGGGTTGGAGCGCAGCGACATTAAATGATGATGCGTTCGTCGCCTACGCGGCGGGTGATGCGCTGCTGGTCAAGGTACTCAAGCAAGGGAATGGCGTATTTGCGGGTCACGCCGAGCATATCTTTGAAAGTGGCGACATCGATTTTTGGATTCCTGGCTTTCTGCGTGGCCATAAGCTGGCGCAGGCCTTGCAGGGCCGTCTGGTGGAAAACAAGATCGTCCGCCAGCTTAATCAGGATGCGGTCGCGGAGAAGAAGCGTGACCAGCTTTTGGGCGCGGGCCTTGTCGACGGGAAGTTTGTCGAGCACTTCTTTCATCAGCGGGACTTTCAGTCCGGCATCTGCAAAGGCTTTTTCAATCTGCTGCTTGGCTTTTGCCTCTTCGTCTTTTAGCTCCACGCCGCGGCCCGCCAGGCGCACCTGTTCCCCTGCGACCTCAGCTTTCTTGTCGCGCGTGAGCTGGGACAGCATGGCTTCCATCACCGTTTGGTGAAGTCCCAGCTTCTCACGCAGCTCTTCTTTGCTGATGCCGCCGACCAGCGGGTTGGCTTTGTGAAAAGTATCAAGCGTGGCGAGGAGTTTGTCGCGGATCTTCTGCATGGCATCGCTGGAGAGGAGGAATTCGCCGACCTGAATGATTTGTTTTTGCTGTACCAGCGCGGCGATCAACGGCTGGAGGACGGACTGCGTAAGTCCGGTCTCGCGCATGGCGGCTGCCACCGACAGCCCTTCATGTCCCCGGCGAGCAATGCGTGCCAGCAGTATGTCCTGTCGATTTCCGGAGGAGAGGGTTTGCAGGAAGCGCAGGACAGCCTCCTGTTTTTGTCGCGACATGGGAAACGAGTCCAGCACTACGGCCCCGCCGATGGTTACGACCGGCGAAAACTGGCGCAGGATGGCGCGGTCACCGGGCAGAAGCAAAAGCGGCTCGGCAGTGCGGAGCTGCGCAAAAGCCGATGCTCCGGGCTTGAGTTCAGTCACGCCGCGCAGAGCGACTTCGGCAATCGTCTCTGAAGTAAAGGCGTGGAAGTGGACGCGCGCGCGGTTCTTGAGCGGCTTAGCATCTTTGAGCAGAGAAATCTGGACTTCAAACTTTTGGGTGGGCTCAAAAACGCCGGGCGCGGCCAATGTCATGCCACGAGTCAGCTCTTCCATCTGCACGCCAGCCAAATTCAGCGCTGTACGCTGGCCGGCAATGGCTTGTTCCGCCATGCTGCCATGGACCTGCACGCCCCTGACCCGCGCGCGCTGGCGCGAAGGAAAGACTTCAACTTCTTCTTCTTGTTTCACTTTGCCGGCGGCTGTTTTTCCAGCGATCAGTGTTCCGGTAACGACTGCGCCAAAGCCTTTCATGGTAAACACGCGGTCAATAGGCAGACGGAAGAACGCTTCTGTATCCCGCGCGGGAACATCGGCGGCGAGACGAATGATTTCGCGCTTCAACTCATCCAGCCCCGTGCCTTTCAGCGCGCTGACGGCGACGACCGGCGAGCGGCTGACATCGAGAAACGAGCCGCGCACGAAGTCTTCAATTTCCATGCGGACGACGCTGAGAGTGTCTTCATCGACCATGTCGGACTTGGTAATCACGGTGATGCCGCGCGGGATGGAGAGCAGCCGGCAGATTTCAAAATGCTCGCGGGTCTGGGGCTTGATGGATTCGTCGGCGGCAATCACCATCAGGACCAGGTCGATTCCGCCGACACCCGCCAGCATGTTGCGGACAAAGCGCTCATGCCCAGGGACGTCTATGAAACCAAGCTTAAGCTTGGTTTCATTTCTGTCGCTGCGCTCCAAACCGCCTGCGATTTTCGTCGCCTCAGAATCGTGCTGCACCTCTGCTAGTCGGCTCGGCGCGTGGGCGGCCTCGCCGCCTTGTCTTTTATTTCCCTGCAAATCGCTGGGTATCGCTAACTCAAGATGGGCAAAACCAAGATCGATGGTGATGCCGCGCCGCTTTTCTTCTTCCAGACGGTCGGCGTCAATGCCAGTCAGGGCCTTGACCAGGGCGGTCTTGCCGTGATCGATATGTCCGGCGGTGCCGATGATGATGGATTTCATGGTGCGTTTAAGTGTAACGAATCGCCGGGCGTGTTTGCGCGGCCGCTGTTTATAATAAAAGTTATATATACGGCAGACCGTCTTTGCTAGATTGGAATGTGACTCGAACGCGCGAAGGAGAACCGCAGTCTGCCGAAATTCATTGGGAAGGAGATGCCAGGGAGATCCTGGCGGGCTTTCCAGAAGGTGTCCGGGCCGAGTTCGGGTACTCTCTGTGGCAGTTACAAGAGGGGCGAACGCCGAAGTCGGCGACGCGACGGATGCAATCGCTGGGTCCGGGTGTCTGGGAGTTGAAAGAGAGCGATGAAAAAACCTGGTATCGCGTGGTGTATTTGTCCAGGATCGCGAACGTAATCTAGGTCTTGCACTGTTTTGAGAAACGGAGCCACAAGACAGACCGGCGCGATTTGGAGATCGTCCGTGAACGGCTACATCGGGTTCCAACAACGGATTCGCCAGGAAAGGACAAAATAGGGACATGCGTACAAAAACAAACAAGCCAAGTCACGTGACCAAGGACAACGTCTTCGAGGACTTGGGCTTCTCGAAAGAGGACGCCGCGGCTTTGAAGATCAAAGCAGGTATCCTGAGCGCCGTGCTTGACCATATCCACCGCCGCCGCTACACGCAAAAACAACTTGCCGGACTCCTGGGGGAGTACCAGCCCAATATCAGCAAGCTATTGAACGGCAAGATTTCCACGATGAGCATTGAAAAGCTCCTGAACTATGCTCACCGGCTGAGTATGGATGCGCAAATCACGATGAAAATGAAGCCGCGTTCCGCACGGGGAAAAAAGATCCGCATTGCCTAGCCAGTCTTCTGTGCGTCAATAGGCGCCGCGGCGCTCCTCTTCTTCCAGACGATCGGCATCGATGCCGGTCAGGGCCTCGACCAGCGTGATCGATGTAACCGGCGGCGCCGATGATGATGGATTTCATTGAAAGTAAAAAGTTATCTTACGTGATCTTGTTGTAATATGCTCACCCTCGGAGAGAACGATGGTTCAAGCTATCCAGATATTTTTCAAACCTATAAGGACCCCATAACAGCTTCCGTTAGCGTATTGGCATTTTTCCTGAGTTCTTACGTATTTTTCAAAGCACGCAAAGACGCTAAAATTCGGGATGTTTTGGAGTACAAGTCGAAGTTGCGTGAGTGGGCGGACGCGGCCATTGATACAGTAAGCGAAGCGATGTACCTGATCAGACTTGATCCATCCAGATACGCAGGTTTTTTTGATAAGCGTCATGAACTCATGTGGAGAATCTCGTCTCTGATAGACAGGGGGCGACAGTTTTTGCCCAACAGAGATAGAGAGAAATACGGGCAACAGAAAGGAATGAGTTATAGAGGGTTCAGACATCCTGTGCTTGATTGGTTGGTACTGGCTCATGATCTTTGTCAGGAAATAAACTATGCGGATGCCCAGGAAAATAAGCCCTTGACAGAAAAATTTGAACAATGCCGCAAAAAATTCGTTAGTGAAATTCAATTGGTTTTAGATCCGAGGGCTGAACTTGCAGCACTTGGTAATGTATTTCTGCTGGATACACGACAACAAAACATCCTAGATAAGAGGGGCTATGCAGAATACTGGGCGATCAGAGAATGGCTGGCAAACCGGAAAGAGCAACGTACGAGTGAAAGAGGTCCCGACAAAGCTGCAGTAGCCGGAAGTATATGAGCGGCGACGCAGGAACAATGCGTGCTGCTCAACTGCAATACCATTCTGGTGCCAGGGCTATCCCTTTTCAGGTCGTGCTTATCCGAAGGTTTGTGCCGCCCCTCCGGGGCTCCTCGTATCTACACGCGTACCCAGCCCTACGGCTTCGCATTCGCTCGCCTCGGACTGGGCTAACTTCTTGACGGGCCTACGGCCCTGTGACTCGCAGCGAGTGCAACTTCGAGACCTGAAGCACATCGCGAGAACCTTTGTGTCGCCGCGTTTCTTCCCTTCGGCGGGTTGCAGGTTAACGCTTTCTTGAGCGCCAGAAGAGCGTCCTTTTTCTGCCTGAATTTTCTCGGCAGGGTCAATCGGTTATACAAGCACAAAACCCGCCTTTTTCAGCGGGTCTTGTCTGGTTTGAATTGTGAGAGCGAATCATCGTTTCTTGCGCTGTTGTTTGGCGAGTTCCTTTCTGCGTTCTTCAGCGTGGATGAAAAGGTGAGTAGCCCCGGGGAGTTGCACCCCGAGGCTCTCGCAGAACTGTACGTGAGCCTCTCGACTCATACAGCTCCCATCAAAGAGCCATGCCGCGCGCTCCCATCTGCCAATGGGCAAAAAGCTCTGGCTCACGACGCGAAAGGCGCGTGATCCAGTGTCGAGCCCGCCGATGATGGTATCGCAGCTTCTTGTATTTTCTCTTGGCCCATAAGGCCAGGTCTCGATCCAGTCCACGCCACGTCGGCAACAGCGCCGTGCGATAGTATCGCCCGTAATATTGGAGCCAGCCTCGGATA
>DAHUXR010000017.1 GCA_027307045.1 Acidobacteriaceae bacterium | reverse complement strand
ATGAAACAAGCATGGCTGAAGCTGAAAGGCCAGATGGAATAGTGCGTCCTCCATCGACCTTTTAGTTAAAGGCCAACGTAGGCGGCGCGGACCATTTCATTGATGAGAAAGTTTTTAGCCGCCGTCGGCCAGCAGCAAGCCCAAGATAATTTTAGTTCGATACTCCGCAAGGGATGAGATTGCATGTTATTCATGCTGGTTTCGGCTCCGGGTAAGCAAGACGGCTTGCAACAATCTCAGCTCCGCATCAAAAGACCCACAATTGATGCCGACATGAGATTGGCCATGGTTCCTGCGATCATGGCACGGAAGCCGAGTTTGGCAAGCTGGTCACGCTTGTTTGGCGCCAGCGCGCCAATGCCGCCGATCTGAATACCGATGGAGCTGAAGTTGGCAAAGCCGCAAAGAGCAAAGGTGGCGATGGTAACGGAGCGAGGATCGAGCGCAGCCTTCATGGCTCCGAGGTCTGAATAAGCAACGAGTTCATTGATTACCGTACGCGTGCCCAGTAGACTACCCACCGCGCCAATATCTTTGCCCGGCACGCCGATCAGCCATGCGACCGGAGCAAAAATGACGCCCAGCACCTTTTGAATGCTGGCGGGGAAAAAAGCGAAGTGGTTGTGCGTCCAGCCCATGATGCCGTTGACCATAGCGATAAGAGCCAAAAATGAAATCAACATGATGGCCACATTGAAGGCAAGTTGTCCGCCATCGATAGTGCCGCGAGCGATGGCGCCAAGAATATTGGCGTCCTTATGCATTTCTTCTTTCGAGATTTCCACTGTCCCAGCGGTCTTAGGATGCTCCGTTTCCGGCACCAGCATCTTGGCCATCAGGATGGTGCCGGGCGCGGTCATGATGACAGCCGCGAGCAGGTTTTCCGCTTTGATTCCGTAGCCAATATATGCCGCCATAATGCCACCGGAAACATGCGCCATTCCCGCCGTCATAATGGTCATGAGTTCAGAACGCGTGCATTCGGGAAGCAGAGGTCGAATGGTGAGAGGCGCTTCCGTTTGGCCCATAAAGATGGACGCTGCGACGTTTAGAGACTCCGCGCCGCTCACGCCCATCAAGCGGTTCATGACCCAAGCCATGGCTTTGATAATGATTTGCATCACACCAAGGTGATACAACAGAGCAAAAAAAGCGGAGATAAAAATAATGGTCGGCAACACCTGAAAAGCGAAGATGAAACCAAGCTGAGACGAACCAGGATCGAGAAAAGGCAAATGCGCGTTGGGATCAGCAGGGTAACCGAGATTTCCAAAAACAAAAGTTGATCCTTTAAAAGCGTAAGCCAGCAGCTTATTCACGGCTGTTCCGGCTGTTTGCAGCGTCCGCTGGCCCCAGGTAAAGCGGATCACGATCCAGGCAAACAGGAATTGCAGGCCCAGTCCCCACAAGACCGTCTTCAGTCGGATGGCGCGGCGGTTGGTGGAGAAGAGATATGCGATCGACAGAAAAACGATGATGCCCAGCAAACCCGCGTATCGCGACATTGGGTCCTTTTTAGCTAAAAGTTAAAGGTTGCATTGAAAAAATCTTGTCCATTGTAGCTGGAGTGTCAACAGGAAATCGTCGTGACCGCGCGTCATTGCCGTAAATCGCGCGTTAATCGGAGGAACACAACATACCACGGAGGTGGCACGAATAAAGATGCAAGTATTGGTAAGATCAGCGACTTCGCGGATAAAGATGAGCTTGCGGCGTATCTGTGGCTGGTATCCAAAATAGCCAATTTCAATGAAAGTGAACGCAGCGGCCGCATCACCAAACAGTGCAATAAGCCATGCCACACGCCGTTGGTGCAGCGTGGGCCGGTGGAAAAGCGGTACAACCTCGATCTGTAACGGTTCTATCAACGAATCAAACACCGTCGCAGAGGAGGAAATAGCACCGGCAAGGAAACTTGGTCAAGATTGTGTATGACACTCTGAAAAGCCAGTGGGTCTTGGGAGACTTTCCCGACTTCCCCTGGCTGCCTAAAATCGGGGACATAGAGAAGAAGAAAAAGCTGATCGCAATCCGGACATCGGGAAATCTGGGCATCGGAAAAGCAAAGCCCCTGGCTGGCAAAGCCATTGCTGGTGCTCTGGATTGACCGGTCAATTATGGCTGAAAGCTCGACACTCACACTTCAGACGTAACCCTCGTCAGCCAAGCTCGTCCATCACGCGCGCAAGCGACTCGCGCCACGCCGGGAGCGTCACACCAAAAGAATTCTTCAGCTTGTCATTGCATAGCCGTGAATTATGCGGTCTCGCGGCAGGGGTTGGATACTCGCTGCTTGGTATCGGCACAAGTTTCGCCAACGTGCCCTTCGATAAGCCACGCTTCCCCATCTCTTGCAAAATCGCGGCGGCAAACCCGTACCATGAGACGCTTCCGGTGGCACTCATGTGATAGATGCCGCGACGGTCACCCAAAGACTCGCCTATTGAAGTCTTGGAGGGAGAAGATTGCGAGACCAGCTTCTCGAGAATCTTCCTGGTTGCGTCAGCCAGATCACGGCTCCAGGTCGGCGCGCCCACTTGATCATCCACTATTCTCAACTCCGGTCTTTCCGCCGCCAGCTTGACAATGGTCTTTAGAAAATTCTTGCCGCGCGCTCCGTAAACCCATGACGTGCGAAATATAAGATAGCTTCCCCCAACGGCTTCTACAGCTTTCTCGCCACTTAACTTGCTCGCGCCATACACGTTGAGCGATGCTGTGGGATCGGTCTCGCTGTACGGCGTAGCTTTCTTTCCGTCAAAAACATAGTCAGTGGAATACGTGATGAATAACCCACCTGAACGCTTCGCTTCTTCGGCCATCGCCGCCGGCGCTTCCGCATTGATTTTCATTGCGGCTTCAGACTCAGATTCCGCCTGGTCAACTGCGGTATAGGCTGCGGCATTGACTATTACCGACGGCTTAATCCTGCGCATCTCCTCTCGCACGCCCTTGATATCCAGCAAATCAATCTCAGGCCGGCCCAGACAAATGATCTGGCCCAGCCCTTGAAACTGCTGGTTAGCCTCCCACGCAAGCTGACCGTTACGGCCAACGATGACGATTTTTAAATCAGTTCGATTCATTTGTGCAAAAAGACAAAAGCCCATGGCGAGTGCTAATCGATTAACTTTTCGCACGCCGGATCGGGTTAGAAAGCAGGCCTTTCCAGCAGCCCGCGAAGATATTGACCGTATCCATTGGAGCCGTGCGCCCGCGCCAGGGCCTCCAGTTCAGATGCAGTGATGAAGCCAAGCTTGAAAGCTATCTCTTCCGGACAGGCGACCTTCAATCCCTGCCGCTTCTCAATGGTCTGGATAAAAGAAGCTGCTTCCAGCAGAGAGTCATGCGTGCCTGTGTCGAGCCATGCCATGCCGCGGCCAAAGATTTCTGCCGCAAGCCGGCCACGCTCAAGATACCAGCGGTTCACGTCCGTGATCTCCAGTTCGCCACGCGCTGAAGGTTTCAACTGCGCCGCAACTTCCACCACTTCAGGATCGTAAAAGTACAGCCCTGTCACGGCATAGCGTGACTTTGGCGCTTTGGGCTTTTCCTCAATGCTTAACGCCTTACCCGCGCGATCAAACTCAATCACGCCGTAACGCTCCGGATCGTTGACCGGATAAGCAAACACTGTCGCGCCTTCGGTCCGGGCTGAAGCGTGGCGCAGGCTATTAGATAAATCCTGCCCATAGAAAATGTTGTCGCCCAAAATCAGTGCGCTCGCGCTTCCCGCAAGAAACTGCTTGCCTATGATGAAGGCCTGCGCCAGGCCTTCCGGCGCGGGCTGCACGGCATAACCTAAATTAAGTCCCCAGCGACGGCCGTCCCCCAGGAGCTGCTCAAAACGCGGCGTATCCGCCGGAGTTGAAATGATAAGAATGTTTCTGATCCGGGCCAGCATCAGTACGCTGATCGGATAGTAGATCATTGGCTTGTCATAAATGGGCAGCAGTTGCTTGGAAACCGCCTGGGTGACCGGATGCAACCGGCTTCCCGAGCCGCCCGCCAGAATAATGCCTTTGCGTTCCTGATTCATGCCTGATCCATAACTATGCGGTCTTCACGGTGCAGTGTGATAGTGGAGATTGATCCATTCCCTGTACGCGCCTGAAGTTACTGACGAGATCCATTCTTCATGCGCCAAATACCACTCGACGGTCTTGCGCAATCCGCTGGAAAAACTTTCACTCGGCGTCCATCCCAGTTCGCTGCGGATCTTGGTGCAATCCATTGCGTATCGCCGATCGTGGCCGGGCCTGTCTTTGACATATGTGATCAATGATTCATATCCGCGGCCAGTCCTTAGCTGGGAAAGAATGGCGCAAATCTCACGAATCACCTCAATATTGCTCTTCTCACTGTTGCCACCTACGTTATAACACTCGCCAACGCGGCCCTTACTTAGCACTTGGCGGATCGCTTCACAATGGTCTTTAACATAAAGCCAATCGCGGACATTCAACCCGTCGCCATAAACCGGTAAGGGCTTGCTCACAGTGGCATTGTGGATCATCAGCGGAATCAGCTTTTCCGGAAACTGGTAAGGGCCATAATTGTTGGAACAATTGGTAGTCAGCGTGGGCAGTCCATACGTATGATGAAACGCTCTTACCAGATGATCGGAAGAAGCTTTTGAAGCTGCGTAAGGGCTGTTGGGGGCAAATGGCGTCTTTTCGGTAAAGGCCGGATCGGTAGGCCCAAGCGAGCCATAGACTTCGTCTGTTGAGACGTGCAGAAAACGAAAATTTTGTTTTTCTGTTTTCGCGAGACCGGTCCAATACTGGCGCGCGACCTGAAGCAATTGGAACGTTCCCTCAATGTTGGTGCGGATAAATTCCTGAGCATTGTGGATGGAACGGTCTACATGACTTTCCGCCGCAAAATGAACGATTGCCGCCGGCTTGTAGCGTTGCAGTAAATCGCGTACCAGCTCCGCATCATTGATATCGCCGCGCGCGAACACGTAACGATTGTCGTCGCTAAGCTCAGCCAGGTTGGCGGGATTGCCGGCATACGTAAGCTTGTCAAGGTTCACCACCCGCGAACCTTCTTGCGCCAGCCAATGCAATATGAAGTTGGAGCCGATAAAACCGGCCCCGCCCGTCACCAGAATCGATTGCTGTGATCTTGTCATTTGTCGTTGTTACGGGAAGAGCACTTTGGCCGCTGCCGCTCCAATCACAGACGTGCTGATGATCTTGGTCCGATCCTTAAAGCCTCTCAGCGTGGCGCCTTTGTCCAGTTTTTCTGGCACCGCAATCGTATTGCCCGGCATCAGTCGTGCCAGTTCAAAACTATTTACCAGCAGCCCACTATGACCATGCTCGCTCACGGTAGTGCCATCCACGCGGATGACAAATGACCTGCCTTTGTCGCCGTTTTTTGCAGGGCCGCCTAATGGATAGCGCAAGAATGTCATCTTGAGATGCAAGTCTCTGAAATATGACGCTCACGCGAACTGAGCCAGCCGGCGTCCATGCAACGTATCTCCGGAGGCAAGAGTTGGGTTAAACGATAGACGTCAATGATCAGAACTATATCGTAAAATCTTGTGCTTTGCCTAGCATTCGCGCAATGGAAGTATAGTCGGTGGAGGGATTTGCACGTCGAAACACCTTAAACATTAGCGAGGGTTTTTCCGAGAGAACTTCGACAGTACTCGTAAAACCCGTTTGGTAAGGTGTACGCCTAAGCTTCCCGGCGCTCGATGTGATAATTTGGCCGGTGGATATTTCTCGGGTCGCTGATAAAATAAATGCACGGGCCCGTAGCTCAGTTGGATAGAGCATCTGCCTTCTAAGCAGAGGGTCGCCCGTTCGAATCGGGCCGGGCCTACCATCTTTCAGCAACTCCAAATTCTTTCGCGTTGCCCTCGCTGAATTGCCGGCCACGTGCGCATGGCAACGCCTTCAACTACAATTTTCAGCCTACTTCTTTTTGCCGGAATCAATTCACGGCAGCCATCTGGGAGGACCTATGAGAATCAATCAGAGCCTGTGGAACAAAACGAGTATTGCGGTGCTGATGTTGTCTTTAGCATTGGCAGCCACGCCACGCGCAAGCGGAGAAGATCGCACGGTATCTACTCGCGAGGCGGCTGAACTTTTTGCCGTTCTGCCGGACGGCGCTTCCGGACCAGAGGGTCTTACGGTGGGCCCGGACGGCAATGTGTATGTTGCTACGTTCGGCTTCAATGCAGCGGGCCCAGTCACCGGCCTGGGACAGCTTTACGTTTTCAATCGCCAGGGCAAGCTCCTGCGCAATGTGAGCGTGCAGAGTTCATCACCACATCTGTTGGGAATCGCATTCCATCCTCAGACGGGTGCTTTGCTGGTTATCGATTTTGGCGGTGGACAGGTTCTGCGCGTCGATCCATTTACCGGCGCTTCTTCCGTTTTCATGACCGTTACAGGCAGCTCCGGCCTGAATGGAATTACGTTCGATTCCGCTGGGAATGTCTATGTTTCGGATTCTGCTCAGGGCATTATTTGGAAGACAGGCGCCAACGGCGGCCCTGGAACCGCATGGGTGACTGACGCTTTGCTTACCACCGCCGGCGTGCCACCTTTCGGCGCGAATGGCGTGGAGTTCAATCACGAGGAAACAACGCTGTTTGTCGCAAACACCGGCAATGACGCGATTGTGCAGATTCCTGTAAATAACGGCACGCCAGAAAAACCCGTGGTTTTCGTCAATAGCATCAACGGCGCAGACGGAATCGCCATTGACGCGCATGACAACCTCTGGGTGGCCGCCAACCAGAACGACGAAATTGACGTGGTCAGCCCCACCGGCAAACTGTTAGCCAGGCTGGGCGATTTTGAAGGACTCACTCGCTCAGGCACGCCTCGCGGATTGCTCTTCCCTGCCAGTCCGGCGTTCAGCGGGAATGGCGAATTTATTTATGTCACCAACCTTGCGCTCGACTTGCGTATTTTCGGTCTGGCGGAGGCGGTGGACTCGCAATGGTGCGCGCAGGTGAAGCACTACACCGTCTCCAGAATCAGAACCCGATTCACGCCGCTGGGCGCGGGTCGTGACTGAATTCGTACCCGGTCGACTGCATGCGGTCTGGAGTTCGAAGAAGATGCATGCGTTCGTGATCTGCCTGTCAGCCCATCACGAGAAATACTTGTTGCGAAGAGCAGCCGTCGCCACGTAATTATTGGCCCCGCCATAGCCTTTCATTCTATGCCGGATGTGCCAGCTTGCACGGACGCCTCTCCCTATCAATACTTCTGCACTTATTTACCTAGTAACGCTTGATAAGCATGATTAGATTTTCAATAGATAAAACTTATCCGCGGTTTGTGAAACGATGGATCAGCGGCTCTCACTAGATAGACAAGAAAGCAGATACAAGACGGGTTGAAAATTTTATATTTCGGCTTACATGCTTGTATTGGTAAGTTCAGTACCAAGACATCGCCATTTCGCCGGCCCTGGCAGGAACTACCCCCGCCTCCAATGCGGCGGATTGCTTTCGTTCATCTCTTCTTCAGGCCGAACTCGGTTTTTCCAGGAAATTCACACTCAATGTGTGCCTTCGCCTGCAAGAGCGCGGCTCCGCGAAGGAACGTGGTTAGGAGCGCACTAAAAAAGGAGATGTTATGTTCGGTGGTTTTCGCAATTTCGTTTCATTCATTTCATTAGCTATCACACTGATAGCGAGCACGGCATTCGGGGCTGTTTTCACGACCAACAAAACCGGAACTGTCGTCAACCAGAATATTTTCAACACTTCAACTGATGTTTATATCAGTGGAGGACCGCAAAACACGAATCATGCAGGCCTTACGGATGGCACATACTTTTTCCAGGTGACCGATCCGAGCGGCAAGCAACTACTTTCCACGGACAATGCCGTTTGCCGCCAACTTAAGGTCGTTGGGGGAGTCATTACCGGCCCTTCCTCGCCTTGTCCTCACGCGGTTGGAACTTTCAATCCTGCCAATGGCATGACTCCTGTCCAGTTAGCGCCATTTTCTACAACTGACAATCCTGGGCTGGAGTTCAAGGTATGGCTGATTGCACAAACTTCTTCCACATCCGTCTCGACGGCAGACCCAAAAATCATCAACTTCTCAAAAAAAGACTCATTTACTGATAACTTCAAGGTCCAAGTTTCCGCCGTACCTCCTTCTGGCTCCTGCCAGCCCTCAAGTTCGCTTACGGTCCTGGTTAGCGGCACAAATGCTGTCGCTTATGTGCCAAAGGGAAATTGGAGCGTCACTCCGGTCACAGGTGTTTCCGCCGTCAACATTGAAGGCGCAGCAGTGACACCCACTTTAATTCCGACGGCCAATGTTGTGAACTCCTGTGCTTCAAACTCGTTGTCTGGCCAAACAGTCTGCACCGCCGACAACAATGACGTTTATCTGCTTTCTGGCACCACGCTGACAAACACTCTTTCCAGCAGCGGCTCAGGGTTGCTTTCCTTTTCCGGTGGAGCCTGCACAAACTGCGGAGTTGCTATGGACGCAATCCACAATAAGGCGGTGATTGGCTTGAGTTTGGCCGGCTCACCCGGTTTCCAGGTTCTGGATCTGGGAGCAACGCCTACTCTGGAGCCTGCTTTCATCTCTCCTTCTGGCGCAATTTCAGAAGATCCGCTGATTGACCCGATTCGCAATCTCTTGTTATCGGCAGGAGAAAATAACAACTACGAAATTACGAATATATCAACTTCAACCAGCCCCGCCTTTTTCGAGAATCCGATAGTCGGAGTGACCTTTGAGCTCGATTCCTCTGGGGAAGACTGCACAACGGGTATTGCTCTTGCCCCTGCGGAGTTCGGTGCGCCGTCGCAGATCTTCATCGGTGATCTGACACAAGCAGTTTTCACTGCTGGCGCACCAGGCACATGGACAGCTCCTTCACAGCTACAGAGTCTTTCCGAGTCGTTTCTGGCCGCAGGAGCCAGCGGCATAGCAGTCGCACAAGGAACTCATACAGGCATAGTGAGCGGCGAATTCGGAGGAGATGAAGTCACAGCCATCGCGCTTCCTATTTCTTCCGGAACCGGCACACCCGCAATCAGTGACTGGGTGAGCTGCAACATAGGGAATGGATTCAGTAATGGATTCGATCCTCACACCGTTACTGCCTACCAAAGCCCAAATAGCAACAGTGCCATTGGCGTATTGGCAAATTCACTTGCAAACTCGCTCGCAATCATCGACCTCAGCCAGATGCTCGACCCTGCCATTGTTCCGCGTACGGCAGGAGGACATCGCTGTGCCGCGGGTCCATTGCCTTCCAGTGTAGTTAGTTTTGTCCCCGTTCCGTAACCTGCAACAAGTGGCAGGAATTCCCCTGGAACTCCTGCCACATGAAATCAAAATTATGATCGACTGAAATACCAGACCGTGAACCTAACGAGCACTGATCGAAGAAGCGAGTTGCGTTTCAGACGCCACCCGCGCCAGGTCTGCATCCACCATCATGGCCACAAGCTCTTCCAGACTTGTTTTTGGCTTCCATCCCAACACCGATTTGGCTTTTGCCGGATTGCCTATTAAAACATCTACCTCGGCGGGCCGCTCAAATTTTTTGTCGGTAACAACATATTTCTCATAGTCGAGACCAACATGGCTGAACGCTAGCCGGCAGAACTCGCGAACACTGGTGCAGCGGCCGGTGGCAACCACGTAGTCATCGGCAGTTTTTTGTTGCAGCATCATCCACATGGCTTCAACATAGTCAGCGGCGTAGCCCCAGTCGCGCTTGGCTTCCAGGTTTCCCAGCCGCAGCTCGCGTTGTAACCCAAGCTTGATTCTTGCCACGCCGTCGCTGATTTTGCGGGTGACAAATTCAATGCCGCGCAACGGAGACTCGTGGTTAAACAAGATGCCGCTGCACGCAAACGTCTTAAAGCTTTCGCGGTAGTTAACGGTCATCCAGTGCGCATAGAGTTTTGCCACGCCGTACGGGCTTCGCGGATAAAAAGGTGTGCGCTCTGACTGGACGGGCTCCTGTACCTTGCCAAACATCTCACTGCTTGAGGCCTGATAAAAGCGAATGGCAGGATCGGTGAGCCTGATTGCTTCAAGCAGATTCACCGCGCCGATGCCGGTAGTCATGCCTGTCAGAATAGGCTGCATCCAAGATGTGGCTACAAAGCTCTGCGCGCCCAGATTGTAAACTTCATCAGTGGAAATCGCGGCAAGCAACCGCGTCAGCGACGACAGATCGGTTAAGTCGCCCTCCATTAAATCCACATCATTCCCAATGCCCAGATAGCGCAGACGCCATTGCGTGTCAGAAGATCGCCGGGCCAGCAGGCCGTACACCTTGTAACCTTTTTCCAAAAGGAGCTTCGACAAATAGGCGCCATCTTGTCCCGTCACTCCGGTGATCAACGCTTTTTTGCTCATTCCAGCCTTCTCCCGCGATTTAGCGGCGCTTCTGACAACGTGCTCGATTTTACCTGACGCTCTGCGCGTAAAGACTAACGGAGCTATTTCGCTTTTGCCAGTTGCTCCATCTCTTTTTCGTCGATGACCTGCACGCCCAGTTCGCGAGCCTTGTCCAGCTTTGAGCCGGGATCTTCGCCGGCGATCACATAATCCGTTTTTTTGCTGACGGCGCTCGAAACTTTTCCGCCGGCATCTTCCACCAGTTTCTTGGCGGCCTCGCGAGAATAATTGGCCAGCGTGCCGGTGATCACAAAAGTTTTTCCCGCCAGCGCGGTGCCACGCTGCTTTTTTTCACCCTTGAAGTTCAAGTACTTGCCCAGACGCTTTACCAGATCGCGATTGCGAGGCTCGGCAAAAAACTCCTGAATGCTGTTGGCAATGCGCGGGCCCACCTCGTCCACTTCCTGCAATGATTCAACCGACGCATTCATCAGCGCGTCCATCGAGCCGAAATGTTCCGAGAGAAACTTGGCGGTGCGCTCACCCACAAACCGGATTCCCAGACCATAGATCACACGTTCCAGCGGCAGCTTGCGGGATTGCTCAATTTCACGCAGCAGGTTCGCCGCGGATTTCTCTCCCACGCGCTCCAGGCTGAGCAGCTTCTCCTGATTCAACTCATAGATGTCCGCCAGGTCTTTCACCAGCCCACGGCTGGAAAGCTGGTTCACCATGGATTCTCCCATGCCCTCAATGTTCATCACGGAGCGCGCGGCAAAATGCAGAATGCTTTCACGCAGCTTGGCTGGGCAAGCCGTATTCACGCAGCGATGGTCGGCTTCGCCCTCAACGCGCACCACGTGCCCGCCGCACTCCGGGCAGCGCTCCGGCATGTGAAATATCTTGTGGCCGCGCGGATGTTCTTTATCGGAAATGACTTTCACGACTTTAGGAATCACGTCACCGCCACGTTCGATCATTACCCAGTCGCCGATCTTCACTTCAAGCCGGTCAATCTCATCCTGATTGTGAAGCGTGGCGCGCGTTACCGTCGTGCCGCCGATCGACACAGGCTTAAGCGCGGCCACCGGAGTGAGCTTGCCGGTGCGGCCTACCTGAACAAGAATGTCTTCAATCCTGCTGGTTCCGCTGCGCGCGGCATACTTATACGCAATGGCCCAGCGCGGAGCTTTGCCAGTGAAGCCCAGCCGCTGCTGCGTTCGCGTGGAATTTACCTTGATGACCACGCCATCAATTTCATACGGCAACTTGTCACGCAGCTGCTCACACTTGGCAATAAATTCCAGCACCTGGTCAATGTCGCTCGCCAGCCGATGATTTGCATTCACCTTGAAACCCAGCGTTTGAAGCGCTTTCAGCGAGTCGTCATGGTGTTCGGGATACAACTTGCCATCGACGAGGAGGAAGTAAGAGTAGAAATCCAGTCGGCGCTGCGCAACGATGTTTGGCTCAAGCACGCGGATGGTCCCGGCAGCGGCATTGCGCGGGTTGGCAAACTTGCTGAGTTCCTGCCGCTCACGGTCTTCATTCATGCGCTCAAAAGCCAGCAACGGCATAATCACTTCGCCACGAACTTCAAAGTCAGCAGGAACTCCGCCTTTTTTTAAAACGCTGGCCGGGACTGAAAGCGGAACGGACCGCATCGTCCTCACGTTTGAGGTCACGTCTTCGCCGACTGTGCCATCGCCGCGCGTCGCGCCCTTGAGCAGATGGCCGTTCTGATAAGTAAGCGCCAGCGACATGCCGTCCAGCTTGAGCTCGCAGACATATTCCAATTTTTCATTGCCCGCCGATTCGCGTACGCGCCGGTCCCAATCCCGCAGTTCCTGTTCGTTGTAGGCGTTGTCCAGTGAGAGCATGGGGCGCGAATGGACGACCTTAGGGAAGCCTTCTGCAGGCTTGCCGCCTACGCGCTGAGTGGGCGAATCCTTGGTTATCAACTCAGGATGCGCCGCTTCCAGGCGCTTCAGCTCCTGCATCAGGCGATCAAATTCGGCGTCGGGGAGCTCAGGCGCGTCCAGGACGTAATAAAGATGTTCGTGATGGCGGATCGTCTGGCGCAACTCGTCGATCTGGCGCTCTTCAATCTGGTGCTTTACGGCCCGATCTTTTACACGATCATTGGTCACCCGATCTTTGGCGGCAGGTGTCATGGGCTAATTATATTTGGAAGACTGGCCAGATAATTGCCCAGCATGATTCGCGGATTGAGAAGTGTGGTGCACACAAACGCGCCGTGCCCTTCGCTTTTTGGGTTCGCGAAGGGCCGGGTGAAGGCGTCATTGATATTTCGGGATCGGGCTATGCCGCGCATTCAAGGGGGCGGAGAAACGCTAATCGCGGTCGGAACGGGAGTCGCGGTCTTTGCGGATCTTTTTCTTTGCCCGCTTGCGCGCCAGGGCCTGCTTTACGCGCTTCTTTTCGCCCGGCTTCAGATAATACGAGTGGCGCTTTACTTCCTTAATAATGTCCTCTGTCTGGACTTTACGTTTAAACCGGCGCAGCGCATTCTCCAGCGGCTCGCCTTCCTGTAATCGGACTTCTGCCAAGCTATTTCCTCCGTGCCAAAGTAAGTTGGTGCTTAACTGGATGTCGTAATTCGTGCTCTTAAGAGGATACATCACTCCGCGCCAAAATGCCGATTCCGAGAGCATGGGTCCTCAAAATTTTACCTCCACGGAATTACCTTGGCTTCCGATCCCTGTCGCCACGTGCTTAGAGGTAAGGGTCTTCATTGTTTTGCTGTTCAAGTTACCCGATTTTTGGCAATTCCGGCGATTTTGGTCAATCCTTGTCTGCGACCTTCTGCCTGTACCTTCTGCCGAATAGTTACCCCACCCCCATGGCCTCGAATTAGGATTCCAAAGGATTTAGCTCATTCGACCGAGGAGAATCGGCCTTAAATCGGGCCTTAATCACGTCGAATCGGGGTCAAACCGCGTTGAAACTGCGTTGAAAATTGCCTCTAATCTGTCTTTTTGTTCCAACGCTGCCTTGATTTTGGACTTTTCTCGGCTCGTTGCCAGTTGCTATTTGCAAGCGCTCGTTTTTTAAAAGATGTACCCTTCTGGACTACTTGAAGATAGCGCATCGGCTTTACCGAATCAATTATTATAGGAATAAGGACATCCCGACAAAGCAGCGTTGAGGAGTGTTCGTTTTCAATAAACCCTCGCAAAATCTGATGTGACCTGGCTCACGGAACGCGCTGCCGAATCGTTTAGACTATCTACGGTGTTCTTTATATCCAAATCCGCCTGCCTGTTGATGGCGCTTCTCGTGTTATCAACGCCGCTGGTTGCTTGTGCTCTGCCCGGCGAGGAAATGACCAAAGCGGAGCAGGACTGCTGCCTGCAGATGAGTGATGAGTGCGGCGGCTCGCAAATGTCGGACTCTCACACCTGCTGTACCAAGACTTCGCAGGTGGAAGGAAGCGCGCTCAAGGCCAGCAGCAAATACTCTCCGGCCGCGCCTCAGGCTGCACCACATGCCTCGCTCTGCGCGGCGCCGGAGATGGCCGCTTACCAGCTTCCTGGTCCGCAGAATCCCTGCAATGGTTCCCCGTCGCCACCCGGTTCCATCTCCGTTCTGAGAATCTAGTCTCGCTTTCGTCTGTCCGGCGTCCGCGGAAGTGTGCGAACGCGTGTCTCTCTTTCTGCATTCGAGTGACGAGGTCGAGATGAAAGCGTTTTATCTATTGTTTTTGTTTGCTGGCGCGGTGTGCTTTGCCCAGATTTCCATGCCGCCAGGGCCTGCCGTCCCACTGGCCATGCTGGTGGAAGAGGCGCAGCAAAAGAATCCTGAGATCCAGGCAGCGACGCACCGCGCGCAGGCAGCTGGTCATGCCGCCAGGCAGGCAGGAGCGCTGCCGGATACGCAGATCATGCTGCAGCACCTGAGCGTGGGCAGTCCGCGCCCCTTTGCCGGATATACCAACAGCGATTTCGCATATATCGGGCTGGGCGCGTCACAGGAGTTTCCATGGCCGGGCAAGCGTGCTCTGCGAGCGCAGGTTGCGGGCGCGCAGGCGGACGCCATGCGCACGCAGTCGGGCGCGGTCAGCCGCGTAGTGGTGGAGCAGGTGAAGATGGCTTACTTCAAGCTGGCATACCTGCAAGCTACGCTCAACATCCTGCTGCGCGATGACAAGCTCCTGGGCGAGATGGAGCAAATCGCCGAATCGCGCTATCGCGTGGGCCAGGGTAATCAGCAGGAGGTGCTCAAGGCCCAGTTGCAGCACACCCGCATCCTGCAGGAAATCAACTTGCACCATCGTGAGCAGGGGCAGCTTCAGGCGCAGATCAAGCAACTGCTGGCTCGCGCGCAGGATTCACCCGACATTGTGACCGAGCCTCTGCAAGAGAGGTCGCTTCCCGAGAGTGCGTCTGAGTTGTTGCAACAGGCGCGGCAAAACAATCCGGAGATCAACGCGCGCGAGCGGCTGGTGAAGCGCGCCGATCTTCAGACCGAGCTGGCGCGCAAGGAGTTTCGTCCTGACTTTGGCCTGCAATACATCTACCAGAACACGGACCGCAAGTTCCGCGACTATTACATGCTCACCTTTACGGTCACGCTGCCCAATCGCGGCCGCCGCCGCGCCGAGCTGGCTGAGGCTACAGAGAACCGGCAGAGCGCTACCGCCGAGCTGAATGCGGAGGTCCAGCGGCGCCAGGCCGAAGTGCAGGACCAGTACGTGATGGCCAAAACGTCGGCCGAGCAGCTCAGGATTTTTCGCGAAGGGCTGATGCCGCAGGCCGAAGCGACGCTTCGCGCGGCGATGGCTGCTTACCAGTCCAACCGCCAGGATTTTGAGACCCTGCTTTCCTCCTTCCGCGATGCGCTCGACTTCGAAGAGCAATACCAGAAAGAACTCAGCGAGCATGAGTCGGCGCTGGCGCGTCTGGAGTCGCTGACAGGAGTAACGCTGCCATGAACAACGCATCCCGCAACTACAAAATTGCATTTTTCTTCGCGCTGCCGGTGATTGTGGCGCTTGCCGTCTGGCTGGTCCTGGAGTGGCGCAACACGCATCGCGAAAAGACCGGCGTTGCTGCGGAAGCCCCGGCTCGCGGCGCTTTGCCCGCGGCTTCGCCCGCTACTGCTGCCACCGATATTCCGCTCATCCCTGTCCAACTCACGCCGGAACGCATGCAATCCATCGGTGTGAAGCTGGGCACGGCGGAAATACAAAACGTGAGCGATGCCGTCCGCGCCGCCGGCAACGTTGAAGTTGACGAGCGCCGTGTTGCCTCTGTGCAGACACGTTTTCCCGGCTGGATACGCAACGTGTACGCTGACGCCAGCTACCAACTCATTCGCAAAGGCGAGCCGCTGTTCACCATCTATAGTCCTGACCTCGTTACCACCGAGCAGGAATATCTGCTGGCAAAAAAGAACGCCGAGACCGTGCAGTCCAGCAGCGTGAACGGCGTGGCCGCAGGGTCGCAGAGCCTGCTCATTGCCACTCGACAGAGGCTGGAACAATGGGAAGTGCCGGCCAGCGAGATACAGAAACTCGAATCCACCGGGAAAGTAATCACCGATCTCACGTTCAACTCTCCCGTGGCGGGTTACATCACTGAACGCAACGCGCTGCCCAACATGTATGTTCAGCCGGAAACGAAGCTCTATACGGTGGCTGATCTTTCCAGTGTCTGGGTGTCGGCGCAAGTCTTTCAGAGCGACCTCGGCCGAATTAAACCCGGCGACCCTGCGGCTGTCACGGTGGACGCGTATCCGGGGCAAACTTTCAACGGTCGTGTCCGGGACATTCTGCCGCAGGTGGACATGAACACGCGCACGGCGCGCGTGCGCATTGCCCTGGCGAACCCCGGGCTCAAACTCAAGCCCGGCATGTATGTGAATGTTGTGCTGCAAATCCCGCTGGGACGCCAGCTTGTGGTTCCCGCGTCGGCTGTGCTGCATGCCGGGATGCGCCAACTGGTTTTCGTCAGCGGCGGTGAAGGCATGTTCCAGCCACGAGAGGTCCAGGCGTCGGGCCAGGCCGGCGACAAGGTGATCGTCACTAAAGGACTCAGAGCCGGGGAGCGCATCGTGATCTCAGCCAGCTTCCTCATCGATTCAGAAAGCCAGTTGCAGGCAGCCGCCGGGGCGTTTGTGCCTCCACCTCCGGGATCTGGCGCGGCCGCCGCCATGAACCAGACCACAGCCGCGCAGACAAAGCTCCAACTAACCACGCAGCCTGATCCTCCGCGCAAAGGCAGCAACATCGTTCGCGTAAAACTGACCGACGCTGCTGGCTTGCCGATCATCGGCGCGCAGGTAAACGTGACCTTCTTTATGCCCGCGATGCCGGCCATGGGCATGGCGGCGATGAAAACCAGCGTCGACCTGACCGACAAAGGCGGCGGCATGTATGAAGGCGCGGGAGAGCTTGGCTCCAGCGGGACGTGGCAGGTCACGCTTACGGCGCAGCAGAACGGCCGCGTGATCGGCTCCCGGCGTTTCACGCTCAATGCTGAAGGAGGCATGTAGCCATGATCTCCCGAATTATTGAGGTCTGTGAGCGCAACCGCTTTCTGGTTTTTACCGCAGCAGTGCTGCTTACGCTGACGGGAATCTGGGCCATGGGCCACATTCCGCTTGACGCCTTGCCGGACATTTCTGATGTGCAGGTCATTATTCATACCAGTTGGTCTGGCGAGCCGCCCAGCGTGATTGAGGACCAGGTTACTTATCCCATCGTCTCCACGCTGCTGGCCGCGCCGCGCGTGAAGGCTGTACGCGCGCAGACCATGCTGGGCGATTCTTACGTCTTCGTCGTGTTTCAAGACGGTACCGATCTCTACTGGGCGCGCTCGCGCGTGATCGAATATCTACAGCAGATGCGCGGACGCCTGCCCGCCGCCGTGAGTCCAATGATCGGCCCTGACGCTACCGGCGCGGGCTGGATCTTTGAATACGCCCTGGTGGACCGTAGCCACAATCACAGCCTCGCCGACCTGCGCAGCATCCAGGAATGGCAGCTCCGCTATCAACTGGCGACCGTGCCGGGCGTTGCCGAAATTGCCAGCATCGGCGGCTTCGTCAAGCAATATCAGGTCAATGTCGATCCCAACAAGCTTCTGGCTTATGGCATTCCCCTTTCTACCGTGATTGAGCGCGTGAAGGCCAGCACCAATGAAGTTGGCGGACGCGTGCTGGAGCTGAACGGGGCCCGCTACATGGTCCGCGGGCTGGGATATCTGCGCTCGCTGGCGGACTTGGAAAATGTTCCTGTCATGAGCAAGAACGGTACCGCCGTCTTGATCAAAGACCTGGGCACCGTCTCCTTCGGGCCGGACATTCGCGAAGGCGTAGCCGAATGGAACGGTGAAGGCGAAACCGTGGGCGGCATCGTGGTCATGCGCGACGGCATGAACGCCCTGCAGGTGATTGACGGCATCAAGCGCAAGCTCGCGCAGATCAAGCCATCGCTGCCCGCCGGAGTTGAAATAGTACCGGCATATGATCGCTCAGGACTGATCCATGATTCCATCCACACGCTGCAGTTCAACCTGATCGAAGAAGCAGTGATTGTCAGCCTGGTCTGTATCTTCTTCCTGTTTCATTTTCGTTCCGCGTTGATTCCCATTCTCACCATTCCGCTGGCTGTGCTGATGGCGTTTATTCCCATGTATTTCCTGCACGTTACCTCCAACATCATGTCGCTTGGCGGACTGGCGCTGGCCATCGGCGTGCTGGTTGACGCGGCTATTGTGATGGTGGAAAACGGATATCGCCATCTCTCGGAGCATCCGCTCAACGCCAGCGGAATCCCCGAACCGGAGCGTCGGCGCATCCTGATCGGGGCCGCAAAGCAGGTTGGCCCGGCGCTATTCTTTTCGCTGCTGATCATCGTGGTGTCGTTTCTTCCGGTCTTCTTATTGGAAGCGCAGGAAGGCCGTATGTTTCGTCCTCTGGCCTGGACCAAGACGCTGGCTGTCGGCTTTTCTTCCATCCTCGCCATCACGCTGGTTCCGATTCTCATGGTCATGTGGATCCGCGGACGGCTACGTCCGGAAAGCCAAAATCCATTTGCCCGCTTCTCGCAGGCGATTTATCTGCCCGTGCTGCGTTGGTGCCTGAAGTATCGCAAGACCACGCTGGCGCTGAACCTGATTTTTCTTGTCGTCACCTTTCCGCTGGCGTTCAAGCTGGGCAGCCAGTTTATGCCGCCGCTCTATGAAGGCTCAGCGCTGTATATGCCCACGGCGCTGCCGGGCATCGGAATCACGCAGGCCACCACTCTGCTGCAGGAGCAGGACCGGATGATTCGCAGCTTCCCTGAGGTTGAAACTGTTTTCGGCGCTGTGGGCCGCTCGGACAGCTCGACCGACAATGCTCCACTCGATATGTATGACACCACCATCGTGCTCAAGCCGCGCGAGCAATGGCGCGCTGGAATGACTTACGAAAAACTTATTCAGCAGATGGACAGCAAGCTTCAGTTTCCCGGGCTCTCCAATACCTGGACCATGCCAATCCAGAACCGGCTGGACATGGAACTCACCGGCATCAAGACGCCGGTCGGACTCAAGATCCAGGGACCGAACCTGGAAGGCATCCAGCAGCTCGGTTCGCAGATCGAGCAGATCCTTGCCGGGCATCCCAGCGCGCGCTCTATTTTTGCCGAGCGCGTCTCTCAGGGCTTCTATATCAATGTCGACGTTAACCGTGCCACTGCCGCCCGCTACGGCCTGACCATTGAAGATGTACAGCTCGCCGTGACCTCGGGCATCGGCGGTGAAAACGTGGCGGAAAACGTTGAAGGCCGCGAGCGCTATCCCATTAATGTCCGTTACCAGCGCGATTTCCGCAGTGATATTGACACTCTGCGCCGCGTGCTGGTCAGCGCTCCGGGCGGCGCGCAGGTTCCCATCGGAGAGCTGGCTGCAATCTCGTTTTCGCGCGGGCCGGCCATGATCCGCGACGAAGACGGACTGCTCACCGGTTACGTCTATCTTGACCTGAACACGAAAGACTACGGCGGCTTTGTCAACGACGCCACGCGCCTGCTCAACGCGCGGCTCAAACTGCCCGCCGGCTATACCTATCAGTGGTCCGGCGAATATGAGTTTGAACTGCGCGCGCGGCAGCGCCTCAAGCTGATCCTGCCCATTGTTTTCTTTGCCATCTTCATGCTGCTCTATATGGTCTTCCACTCCGCCGTGGAAGCTCTGATGTTGATCTTCCCTACTCTTTACGCCATGACCGGCGGCCTGCTGCTGCAATGGATTCTCGGGTACAACTTCTCCGTGGCGGTATGGGTGGGCTACATCGCCTTGTTCGGCATCGCCGTGGAAACCGGCGTGGTCATGGTGGTGTACCTGCACGAGGCGCTGGAACGCCACATCGCCACCAGCGCGCCGCTCACCAACCAGGCCATTGAGGACGCGGCCATTGAAGGCGCTGTGCGCCGCCTGCGTCCCAAGCTGATGACCGTTACCGCAGTGCTGGCCAGCCTGGTGCCGATCCTATGGGAAACCGGCGTGGGTTCAGACGTTATGAAACCCATCGCCGCCCCGATCGTCGGCGGCATGATCACCTCCACCATTCACGTTCTTATTCTGGTGCCGGTATTCTTTGTGATGATTAAGGAACGCGCTCTCAGGAGAATGATGCGGCAAGTCAAAGAGGGAGTAAGAGTGATGTGAATTAATCCGGGAATGGCGAGTCGCGCGTGATGCGGACATCCCCATTGGGACTATCTAAGACCGTGGCAAGAAAAAGCGCACCCTTTCTAAAGTAGGGGTGCGCTTCTTGGTTAAGGTTAAGAGTTTAATCGCCGTTTTGGCCAGAGCCGGACTCAGCCGCGTGCATCACTCGGAAGGAACTGCCGCCGTTGGCCCAGACCAGCACCATCGCGTCTTTGCCGGCGGGAACGTTGCCCAGTTCGCGCTTTACGTCTTCGGCAGTCTGCACCGGCTTGCGGTTGACTTCAAGGATCACGTCGCCGCGGGAAATGCCGGCAATGTCCGCCGGGCTTCCGGGCTGAACGTCAGCTACTACAACACCCTTCACGTTCGAGGGGAGTTGCAACTGGTCACGCATGTCAGCATTCAGGTTTTGCAGCGCTACGCCCCAGCGCGCTTTGCCATGGTTTTCGCCGGAGTTGGAGGCCGTTTCGTCGGATTTGGCATTGATGCTTTCCAGAGTTACTGGCAGATTGAGGCTCTTGCCGTCGCGCAATACCTGCAGCGTCACTTTGTTTCCGGGACGCTGCCCGCTGATAGCGGCCTGAAGCTGGCCTGCGTTGTCCATCTTCTTGCCGTTGAGTTCAGTGATTACGTCGCCGACTTTCAAGCCTGCTTTTGCGCCGGGAGAATCCGGTTCAACCTGGCTGACCAGTGCTCCACTGGCGTTATCCAGATGGAAGAAGCTCGCGTTTTCCGGAGTCACGTCATTGATGCCTACGCCGATTCGCGCATGCTCGATTTTGCCGTCTTTCAGCAGTGTGTCAACTACTGGTCGCGCAATCTGCGTGGGGATGGCAAAGCCCATCCCGGCAAAGCTGCCCGAAGGAGAAATCAGGAACGTGTTGATGCCGATGACTTCACCGTGCGCGTTCACCAGCGGTCCGCCGGAATTACCAGGATTGATGGCTGCGTCGGTCTGGATGAATTCCCCTGGCTTGCGCGCATCGTCACTATAAGGGTTTGGACGGTTCAACGCGCTCACGATGCCGCGAGTCACGGTAAAGCGGAAGTTAAACGGATTGCCGAAGGCCAGCACTGTCTGCCCGGGCTTGAGCGCGGTTGAGTCGCCCCACGGCAGGCTGGGGAAACCGCTGCCGCTCACTTTGATTACCGCCAGGTCCGTCATGGGATCGGCGCCAATCAATTTTGCCGGCAGCACGCGGCGGTCATTCAGCGTAACGCGAATGTCAGTTGCGCCGTCGATGACGTGATTGTTGGTCACGATGTAGCCATCGGGCGAAATAATGATTCCGCTACCAAGTCCGTGCTCCACGCGTGGGCGTTGGCGCCCCTGCGGGCCTTGTGGGCCAAGGCCAAACGGCCCAAAAAACCGTTGGATCTCGTCCTGGTCCTGGCCTGAGAGCTGCTGTTGCTTTACCCGTGAAGTTACGGTCACGTTAACCACTGCGGGCGTCACGTGCGCCGCAAGGGTTTCCATGGCGTGATCAAGCGCGGAAATCGCGCTTATGCTGTTGTCGTCAAGGGCCACGGCGGCGGGCGCTACACTGGCAGCGTTTGCCGGCGCGGGTTTAAGAAATTCATACCCTCCAAAGCTCGCGGTGAGAGCTAGCATCAGAACTGCTGCCAGCGTCTTGCCTTTCAGGAGAGACTTCCATTGCTGCATTGGCGTTTTCATTTTGTTTCTTTTCTCCATGTAATTTTGATTTCAAGATGATCTCTACAACTAGTTATTTAGTTTTTAAAAGCCGAAGCTCAACTTGCCGCCTCCGGCGCCATAAAAAATCCTCTAAATCTTTTGGGGTTTGGATACGACCTTGGATTGCGGCTGCAAGCTCACCTGCCACATGTGCACCTGCCAGCTTTGCTGCGCACCTGAAGCGGTACGTTCCGTGACTACAAAAAACATGTCTTCACGTACCGTTACATATTGCTCCGGCACTGGTAATTGATTTTTCGCCATCATCATCAGCGGTTGGGCCTTCCGTGGACGAATGCTCCGTCGCGCATGCCGAATATTGTTCTTGGGCGCGAGCGCCGCTTTCGCTTTTGTTGGGGCGATCACTTCACTATCGGTCTTCAAACTTGCCGGCACAATATGGACTTCTGGACCCTCGGCGCTACTCTTGGCGGCAGGGATCGGAGCAATCTTTATTTTCTGCTGGCTACTCGCTTGGGCTCTCGCTGCCGGTGCTTCATCGGCAAATCCGATCAGTTCCGGCGTGAATGAAGCTGGAACGGCGCACAGCAGCGCAACAACCATTACCACCGGCACCGCCGGCTTCCACAATTGCGTTGCCCGGGGGCGCTCAGGATCCAAAATTCTGGTAACGCGCTCCGTCAATTGGCGAACACGGCCCACAGCAGCCTGTGCAAGCGCAATTTGCCTTCGCAGAAAACTTCTTTCAGCGACGTGCGCCAGGCATTCCGCATACCCGGCTGGTGTGCCGGAATGCACCAGAACAGCGTCGTCGCAAGCCATTTCGCGGTCGAGTGAAAGCCTGCGCTCAATCCACCACACGCTGGGAAGGAAGAACAACAATGCTTTTAAAATCTTTTGTGCCAGGTTCGTCCAATCGTCGCGACGACGAAGGTGCGCCAGTTCATGCAAAAGAATGTATTTCAACTCCTCCGCCGGGGTGTTCTCCAGCATCCATGCCGGGAATATCACTGCAGCTTTACGGAAGCCGATTGCCGTTGGAACTTCCAACCGCTCTGAAACAAGCACGGAAACCGCGCGCGATTTCTGGGCGTCATCAATCAAAGAGCGTATATCCGCAGGCAGCAACTCCATCGCCACCGGCGCTGCATTAGACCGCAACCGGCGCAGCTGGAATGTCGCAAGAACCACGCGCGCCAAACCTGCCAAAGCAATCGCCACCCATCCAAAGAACAGGTAGGAAGCAAACGAAGTTGAAACCGTGAACACCGCGGGCGTCTCACTTGGCGCGGCAGGTCTCTGCTCAAGATAAAAACTCAACACCGGCAACAGGGCCGTCGCCAGCAAGGTTGAAAACCAAATGACAAAGTTCGTCCGTGAATCTCTTTTGGGAAAAAGCTGCAGCAAAGCCCAGACGGCAGCGGCGAGCAGGGTCCCGCCAACTGCGCTAAACAATAAGCGCTGTGATACTGCGGTCGCCATGCCATTAAAGTCAACCATCATGGCTTCCCCCTGTGTTCTTGCAGTAGCTGGCCCAGACGCTTGAGTTCGTCCGCATTGATGCTTTTGTCTTCGAGAATGTTGAGTACGAGCAGCTCGTGGGAATCCTTAAAGAAGCGCCCGACCAGATTCTTGATCTCAAAACGCGTGGCTTCCTGCTTGCCCAGCAAAGGCGCGTAGACGTGGGCGCGACCTTCTTTCACGTGCTGCACATAGCCCTTTTTTTCCAGAATACGGATCGTCGTGAGTACGGAGTTATATGCCAGGGGAAATTTTTCCGGCAATGCCTCCAGCACTTGGTGAACAGTCACCGGCCCCGTTTGCCATAAAACCTCCATAAGCCGGAGTTCAGCTTCTGTCAACGTTGGCGATTTCTTTGGCGGCACGGCTCTCCTTTGCTCCTTAAAACGTCCCTGAGAGATTTCCTATGTATATATAGACGCAGATTAATGGAAATAGTAACTAATTCTTTAGTTATTTTGGAAGAAAATCTTGCGGTCTTGTAGATTATTGATTTTGTTAGGCTTATCTAGTTCTATCGCCGACTCTTTCGAAACGCCCTCGATGCTCTTCCACCAACTTGCGGAGCTGCACTTGGAGCGAATTCACCGTTTCAAACAGGGATTGAATCCCATTCGTCTGCCAGGTCACGCCTTGACGATCAATATCGGTACTGAGGTCTTTCAACATCTGGTTTGAGCGGCGCAGGCGCTCCGCAGCCACAAAAGACAAGACCTTCACAGGGTCCTTTTGTGCCTCCACTGCGCTGAGCACTTCACTCACTGTCCACGCCGTGAGGCGCGCATTGTCAAGAACTTGGCGAAATTCCTGCAGAAGCGCCAGTTCTGGGGCTGGTTCCACTTTCAAAGCCAGATCTATCTTTCTCAATTCGCTTGAAATCTCTTTCAAGCGGCTCGAAATTGCACCCGGAAGGGCATCGTTCATTCTTACACCTCTTTGCCCGATACGTTATCCCAAGTCACTGTCACCAACATATTAAAAAACACTTAGAAGCTCGGAAGATGGTTACTAATGTGATGTCAGAGCGACTCAAGGGGATGAAACGGTACGATTCGGATGCATAAAGATGGAAGGCCGCTTCCATTTGTGGATAAATCTCTGCGGTCTCAATGAAACAGTAGCTTCGGATCCGTTCGTTCTTGGACGTCTTGCAAACAGCGTCTCTATCCGGCCAGATAGTGTTCCGGCGACTGCTGAAACTTCTGTTTGCAGCCGGCGCAGCAAAAGTAAAACGTCTTTCCCTGAAACTCGGACTTATGTTTTGCATTGCTTTTTTCCACCATCATGCCGCAGATAGGATCTTTCGCCTCGCTCTGTATCACATTCAGAGCAGGATTGGGTGCGGGCTTGGCGGCAGACTTCGCCGCGTTAGCTCGTATCTGCACAATCTCCGCTAGGATGCTCACGGCAATTTCCTCTGGCGACGTCGCCCCGATATTCAATCCAGCAGGCGCACGCACGCGGCTGACTTTTTCCGGGCTGACGCCGCGCTCTTCCAGAAATTCCATCACCTTGGCGGCCTTCGTCTTGCTAGCCACAAACGCGACATAAACTGCGTCGCTGTTCACAGCTTGCTCCAGCGCTTCTTCGTCGCCTTCACCCTGCGTTGACACCACAACAAACGTCTGCGCAGTAATCTTTCCCGCTGGCAGTTTGAAGTCATCAGTCACAATCATTTCAATATCCGTGGTATCTGTGCAGTTGTCTTGAGAACACACGATGGAAACCCCGTACCCAATCGTGCTCCCCAGTCGCGCCAGAATCTGAGCCACGGGCGAGCGGCCCATTATCATGATCTGGGGCTTGGGCCTTACCGGTTCAAGATATATGTCCAAGGCTCCTCCGCTGTGGCACGTCATCGTGTAGTCCACAATTCCCTCTTCAGGATTGCTGTCAGAGGGGCTGATCCGCACCAGCCTGGAACGTCCATCAGCCTGCGCTTTCAGTGCCTCCTTCACCACCACCGGTTGCGCGCAGCCGCCCCCAATCCATCCTGATATTCTGCCGTCCGCGTGAATGATTGCCTTGTCTCCCGGCTTGCCGGAAGTGGGAGGCAGTGCCCGCACCACTGTCGCCGTAACGAATGATTCACCATTTTCGATTAACTCTGCCGTCTCTTTGAGGAACTGATCAAACATCATGACGTGTATCTCTATTCATTGCTACGCCGATCCTACGCCTAGTTGGCCGGTTCAGCCGCGGCTCAAATGCATCTCCAGATTCAACAGACTCTCAAGATTATGCGCCGGTGCAAATACATCAATGTAAGGCAGCGCCGCGCTCATCCCACGTGTGATGGGCTGGTAGTCTGCCATCCCCAGCAGTGGATTCAGCCAGATCAGTTTACGCACGCGCCGCCTGATAGCGCTGAGCTCTTCGGCAAGGACCGCTGGATCACCAGTCTCCCAACCATCGCTCAGGACCATGAAAACCGTGTCGCGGGAAAAGAGCCGCCTTCCCCTTAGTTGAGTCAACTGGTGCAGCGATTGCCCAATCTTGGTCCCTCCGGACCATCCAGCGGCGTGTCCCGCTAGCGCTTCCAAAGCATCTCGCAGCTGCCGCGCGCGCAAAGTTGACGTAATTTCCGTGAGTTGGGTGCTGAAAAGAAAAGTATCCACACGCTTGAAGTATTTTTGCAGCGCATAGGCAAACCGCACAAAGAAAATGCTGTAAGGATTCATGGAACCGCTAACATCAAGTGCGATCACCAGCTTCAAGGGCTGCAATTTTCGCTTGCGAAAGCTGAGATCAATGGGATCGCCGCCGCTGCCGATGCTTCGGCGGATCGTCCGGCGTAAATCGACTCTGCCGCGCACCGCCAGGCTTCTGATCCGGCGCGACAGGCGCAGGCTCATCTGCTGCAATAGCCGCAAAGAAATCTTTTCCAGCTCGGCCAGATCGCCCTGCTTGACCTCAGAGAAATCGGCTTTCTTCAGCCGCTCATGCACAGTCGCACCCATCACGGCTTTGCCTTCTTCAGCGTCAGCCAGCGCCAAGCTGTTCTCTACCGGTGTCGCCAGTTCGGCATTCTCCTGCTGCGACTCCTGTTCGCGCACGTTCTTCCTCCGCTTGCTACTCAGCAAGTTCGCACGCTGCGCAGACTCGCTCCAGAACGCATCAAAGATTTCGTCAAAAATGTCCCAGTCGGCCTTCGTGGAACAAATCACGGCCCGCAGCGCAAACTTCAAATTCTGTCGGTTCTCAATGCCAACCGCGCTGGCGGCTCGCACCGCTTCCAGGCTTTCCTTTACTCCTGCTGCAATCCCGTTCGCCCGCGCAAACCGGCAGAACTCGACAATCGTCTGTTCCAAACCCGGCGCTTCTTGGCTTGTCATGGCTCAGCCAACTTCCGTCAGCATCTTTTCTATCCCTGCCGCCTTGATCTTGGCCGTGTCTTCCATAGACTTGGAAAGACAGCCCAGCGTATCTTCTATCGACTCGCGGTCCACTGTGTTCTTCCCCAGCGACGCCAGTGCTTGCGCCCAGTCTAGTGTTTCCGCCACTCCCGGCGCTTTCGCCAGATTCAACCGCCGCACGGACTGCACAAACGCCACAATCTGCCGTTCAAACTCGGCGGCAATTCCCGGCAGCCGCGCCGCAACGATCTTCGTCTCTTTTTCCAGAGAGGGATACTCAATCCAGTGGTATAGGCAGCGACGCTTCAGCGCGTCACCCAGCTCGCGGCTTCGGTTTGACGTTAGGATCACCAGCGGCGCATGCTTCGCCTTCACCGTCCCCAGCTCCGGAATGCTGATCTGATAATCCGAGAGCAGTTCCAGCAGGAAAGCCTCAAACGCTTCGTCCGCGCGGTCAACCTCATCCACCAACAGCACCGGCGAGAACTCTTTTTCCTGGATCGCCTGCAGCAGCGGACGCTCCATCAGAAAATCGTGGCTGAAGATGTGCTTCTCTTTTTCCTCGACGGAAAGACCCGTCCGCTCTTTAATCTTGATGGCCAGCAATTGCTTCTGGTAGTTCCACTCGTAGACGGCGGAGTTGACGTCGAGGCCCTCATAGCACTGGAGCCGAATCAGCCGCGTATCCAACATCGCCGCCAGCGTCTTTGCAACTTCTGTCTTGCCCAGCCCCGCGTGGCCTTCCAGCAAGAGAGGCTTGGCCAGACTTACAGCCAGATAAATGGATGTAGCCAGGGCCGGGTCAGTAATATAGCCGAGCTGCTCAAACCCCCGCGCCAATTCTTGGGGATCAAGAATGGACTTGCCTTGGTGGAGTGTGAGAGAGGGCATTTACTTGGCGCCGGGATCGCCTGGGGTTTTCGTAGGATCGGGTTTGGTTTCTTCGTTTCCTGAATGCCTGGTCACAGCCGCCTTTAACGCTGAAAACGCTACGCCCAAAGCGCTGATCGGTTTTGCTGCGGCAGTAGTAGCCTCCCTACCTGCTGCGTCTGGCGATTGCAGTTGCTTTTTAAAGTTGCTCACAAACTGATCAAACATGATGTTTGAAACTTCCGTGATCACCCGTCCGCCCATCTGGGCCAGAATTCCCACCACGTTCAGCTCAGAGATGTTGATGACTTCAGTCCCGCCGTCCACGGCCCGCAGCTTACCGGTCATCTTCATGGACGCGCTGCCCTTGCCGCGCACGTCCTGGCCTTTGCCCAGGATTTCTATCTCATGCGCCGCTTCATCCAGCCGCACAATCTGGACTTCGCCTTTGTAGTCGGTAACGCTCGGGCCAACCTTGACCTTGATTGCGCCCTTGTATGTTCGTTCGTCGATCTGCTCAGTGATCTGCGCTCCGGGCACGCACAGGCCAACTTTTTTCGGGTCTTTCAAAAAGGCCCATACTTTTTCTACCGGTTCATCCACTCGGAACGTCTTTTCAATCTTTACTGCCATTGCTAGCCCGTAATTCCCTTTTCCTTCAGGATGTTCCACACCTTCCACGGCGTAATCGGCATATCAATGTGCTTCACTCCTAGATGTGAGAGCGCGTCCACCACGGCGTTGACGAATGCCGCCGGAGAGCCCACGTTCGGCGACTCTCCCACGCCTTTTGCGCCAAAAGGATGATGTGGCGACGGTGTGCACGTCAGCCCGGTTTCCCAATGAGGTGTTTCCACCGCGGTCGGAATTAGATAATCCATAAAGCTGCCGCCGGAAACGTTCCCGTTCTCGTCGTAATCGATCAACTGCATGAACGCGATCGCCAGGCCTTCTGTCAGTCCGCCGTGTATCTGTCCTTCCACAATCATGGGATTGATCACGTTGCCGCAATCATCCACGGCAATAAACCGCCGCACTTTGATCTCGCCTGTTCCCTTGTCGATATCGACCACGCAAATGTAGGTGCCGAATGGGAACGTAAGATTTGGTGGATCGTAGTAGTTCACCGCTTCCAGTCCTGCTTCCAGGCCCGGCGGAATGTTGGTATAAGCGGCAAAAGCAATTTCCTGGATCGTCTTGGCTTTGCCGGGCGCGCCTTTCACAAAGAATTTTCCCGGCTCCCATTCCAGGTCCTCTTCACTGGCCTCCAGCAGAAACGCAGCAATCTTCTTGGCTTTCTCGCGGATCTTTCTGGCGGCAATGGCCGTGGCTGCGCCTGAAGTCGGCGTGCTCCGGCTGGCGTACGTGCCCAGGCCGTAAGGCGCGGTGTCCGTATCGCCTTCTTCAATAATCACGTCTTTCGCCGGAATACCAAGTTCCTGCGCCACAATCTGGGCGTACGTTGTCTCGTGTCCCTGGCCCTGGCTCTTGGTTCCCATGCGGCAGATGGCTTTGCCCGTGGGATGAATACGAATCTCAGCGCTGTCAAACATCTTGATGCCGGCAATGTCGAACGTATGCGCCGGGCCGGCGCCAACAGCTTCAGTAAAGCTCGAGATACCGATCCCCATCAGCTCGCCCTTCTTGCGCTTTTCTTCCTGCTCTTTGCGGATTTCTTTGTAGCCGACCATTCCCAGCGCTTTATCCAGCGCGCCTTCATACTTGCCGCTGTCATATGTCCAGCCGAGAGGAGTTTTGTAGGGAAACTGCGCAGGCTGAATATAATTCTTGCGACGTAGCTCCGCCGGATCCATTTTCAGGTCGAGCGCCAGAACGTCCACCGCGCGTTCAATCAGGTACGCGGCCTCAGTAATGCGGAACGAGCACCTGTAAGCGATGCCGCCCGGCGCTTTATTGGTGTAAACGCCATCCACTTCGCAGAACGCCGCCGGATAGTCATACGAACCGGTGCAGACGCTGAACAGTCCCGCAGGAAATTTTGTGGGCTGTGCAGCGGCGTTGAAAGCTCCATGATCGGCCAGAGTTTTCACCCGCATGGCTTTGATCTTGCCGGTTTTGTCGGCCGCCAGCTCCGCTGTCATGTGGTAGTCGCGAGCAAAGCCGGTAGACTGCAAATTCTCCGAGCGTGTCTCAATCCACTTTACCGGCACGCCCAGCGTGAGTGAAGCCACTACAGCGCAAACGTAGCCGGGATAGATCGGCACTTTGTTGCCAAAGCCGCCACCGATGTCCGGAGAGACAACGCGAATATTCTGCTCGGGAATGCCACCGACAATCGAAAACAAAGTGCGATGCGCATGCGGCGCTTGCGAGGTTAGATAGATCGTCAGCCGCTCCGTGGCATTGTTGTAATCCGCCACGCAGCCGCAAGTCTCAAGCGGCGCTGGATGGCAGCGTTGAAACACCGCGTGCACTTTCGCATTGACCGCCGATTCCGTAAAGGCCTTGTCCGTCGCCTGCTTGTCGCCCACTTCCCAATGGAAAATGTGATTGCTCTTCTCTTCGCGGTCATCGCGCAGGATGGGAGCATCCGCGTCCATCGCCTTGTGCGGATCCACAAGGACCGGCAGCTCTTCATACTCCACTTCAACCAGTTCCGCGGCATCGGCTGCTGTGTAGCGGTCTTCAGCCACTACAAACGCCACTTCCTGCGCCTGAAACAAAACTTTGCCGGTGGCCAGCACCATCTGCTTATCGAAAAACAACGTCGGCATCCATGCCAGATTGGCTTTGGCCAGGTCTTCACCAGTGATGATGGCCAGCACGCCGGGCAATTTTTTCGCGGCCTCGGTATTGATGCTCTTCAACTTCGCATGCGCGTACGGACTGCGAACCATGTGGCCATAAACCATGTGGGGTAGATTTACGTCGTCCACATAATTGCCCCGGCCCTGGAGAAAACGCGAATCCTCTTTGCGCTTCATGCTGTGGCCCATGCCGCTGATTTCTACGCTTGTCTTGTGCATCACTTCCCTCCCTGCGCCATCTTCTTGGAGGCGAACTGTACGGCCTTGACTATGTTTTGATAGCCGGTGCAGCGGCAGAGATTGCCGGAAATTCCCCAGCGTATCTCGGCCTCGGTCGGGTTCGGATTCTTCTTCAGCAGCGCGTAAGAAGAAATCAGCATTCCCGGCGTGCAGAAACCGCATTGCAGGCCATGCTCTTCTTTAAATCCTTCCTGCAAAGGATGGAGTGCGCCGTTGCTCGGCAGCCCTTCCACGGTCATGATCTCCGCGCCATCCGCCTGGACGGCAAACATGGTGCACGATTTCACTGTTTTCCCATTCAGTAGCACAGTGCAGGCGCCACAGTTGCTGGTATCGCAGCCGACGTGCGTTCCCGTGAGCCCCAGTTGCTCACGGATAAAATGCACCAGCAGCAGCCTGGGCTCAGCCGCAACCTCGCGCTCCTTGCCGTTGATCTTGAGCTTGATCAGTTCTTTTTTCGCCATCCGAATTTCCTCCGTCCGCCTGCTGCTACTTGCCCGCCCGTTCAGCGGCGCGCGCCAGAGCACGCTTGGTCAGCTCTTTAATAAGACCTGTTTTGTAGGCCGCCGGCCCACGCAGATCAGAACTCGGCTGCGCCGCATCGGCCGCCGCCTGTGCCGCCGCGCCGATGGTGGCTGCGTCCAGCTTCTTGCCGCGAAGCGCTTCTTCAGCACGCTTGGCCCGAATCGGCGTTCCACCCACGTTCGTCAGTCCTATGCCGACCTTCTGCACTGCGCCTGGGCCATCCAACGTAAGCTGCACGGCAACCGCTGCCGTGGCAAAATCACCGACTTTGCGTTCCAGCTTGAAGTAAGCTCCACCGCTCTTCGCCGGCGGAATGGGAATGCGAATCTCCGTGAGGATCTCGCCGTGGTCAAGTGATGTGGTAAACAGCGAGACAAAGAAGTCGTCGATTGCAATCACTCTCTCGCCCTTCGCTCCCGTCGCGACAATCTGCGCGCCCAGGGCCAGCATCGTGGCTGGATGATCGTTCGCGGGATCGCCATGAGCAAGATTTCCGCCAACCGTCGCCAGATTTCTTACCTGCGGGTCGGCGATCACTCTGGCCGTATCGAGCAGGAGAGGATATTTAGTCCGAATCAGCTCAGACGCTTCCAACTCAGCTTCACGCGTGAGCCCGCCAATCTTCAGAAAGCCGCCATCTTCTCTAATATAAGAAAGACCGGCGATCCTATTGATATCGATCAAATGGCTGGGCCGCGCCAGGCGCAGCTTCATCATTGGTATAAGGCTTTGGCCGCCGCTCAGGATCTTGGCGTCTTCACCGTGTTGTTGCAGAAGGCCCACGGCTTCAGGCAATGTCTTGGGCCGGAGATATTCGAAAGCTGGCGGTATCATGGTCCACCTCTTTCAACATCAAACTATTGCTTCGGCGAACAGCAAACGCGGCTATTCGGGGAGGCGTCCCTTATATCACATGCGCCACACGGGAGAAAACCCCTGGCACCCTTTATCGCGCTTTGAACTCAACCATCACCACCGTCAAATCGTCGTGTTGCTCGCGCCGGTCCGGCCGTGCGCACCACGCGGCCACGCGTTGGAGCAAGCTATCGCAAAAATCCCTGGCAGACAGGCCCGCATGTTGGGTAATGAACTCCTCGAGCCGCGCGGCGCCGAATTCTTCATCCGTGGGGCTCGGCGCTTCTAAAATTCCGTCGGTGTAGAGCAGGCAGCGATCGCCCGGTGAGAAGCTGGACTTGACGGTTTCATACTGGCACCCAGAAAACGCGCCCAGCATAAGCCCGTTTTTCTCAATCGATTCAACTCGCTTCTCTTCCGCGCGCCACACCAGCAGCGGTGGATGCCCGGCCCCGGCATAGGCCAGCTCTCGCTTCGCGACGTTCAGAAAGAGATAGCCTGCGGTAACGAACTGTCCCTGCATGTTTCCATAGAGAATCGAATTGAGTCCCGTCAGCACCTCTGCCGGAAGATCAGCCTGGCCGGTCTGGGAGCGGATCGCGATCTTTACCATGGAAGCCGAGAGCGCAGCGCCGATTCCATGCCCTGACACGTCGGCAACCAGCACTCCCAGCTCGCGCCCGTCCTTAATCAAAAAATCGTAGAAGTCTCCCGCGACGGAAGTAGCGGGCACGTATTGGGCCGCGATCTCCAGCTCCGGCACATGAACGTCGCTGTCCGGCAACAGCCCGGACTGGATGCGCCGGGCAATCTCCAGTTCTTTGCTGATCGAAATCAGCCGTTCCTCATTGCGGACAGTCTGACTCACCGTGACATAGCCTAGGCAGCACAAGAGGAAGGCAAAGCCCAAAAACTCAAACCCGGGCTGGCCTGATATTAGGCCTAACCCGGCAGCGTTGGTGTATACCGCGAAGAGAGCAAAAACGATAAACCCTGCCCGCACGATCCAGAGTTCGCGGTTCGCCTTCCTGCGCGGCACAAACACCGTGAAGAGCAGCACCGGCATTAGTGCCAGGACCATCACGTTGTTCGCCGCGCTGGCCAGGTTCCGTTCCACATCCAGCAAGCGCATGCCCAGCAACACGCACTGGATCACGAATACCCCTGCCACCACCCAGCGCGCCTGCTTCTTCCACTGCTGAGCTACGGTCTCCACGGAAAACAAAATGAAAGGCAAGCCGATAAAGCTGGTGATGACCCAGTCAAGCCTCTGCAAGAGCCCTGTGTGGTGCGGCGCCAGAGCAGCCGCGGTCGCTGTAGTCACGGCCAGACGGACACCATACATGAACGCGGCGACGCCAAAATAAATCAGCGAGAAGGCCTGCCTCCTGGCCCGCGGAAGCCACAAGAGACATGCAACCACGCCGCTGGCGGCAAAAATCACGCCCAGCAACAGACGCACCGCATCCGCTTGTATCACCTCTACCGGCACGCCATGGTCCATGGCCGCAATCATACACAAACAACGAAACGCTCATCCCTACGCGAGATAAATTGAACTGCGTACCTTGGGCGGCATATCATAGGCTTACTCATGGACCTCTATTCCAAAGCGGCGGAACTTGCCGCCCAGCGCAAACCATTTGCGATTGCTACCGTAGTGCGCGTGGAAGGATCGTCCTCCGCTCGCCGCGGCTCCAAAGCCCTCATCGATTCGCAGGGAAGTATCGTGATGGGCTGGGTAGGAGGTGGCTGCGCGGAAAGCGCCGTCCGCACTGAAGCGCTGCGCTGCATGCGCTCAGAGAAACCCCAGCTGATCACCCTGGACATGCAGGATGAAATCCTGGGCGTGGGCATGCCCTGCGGAGGAATGATGGACGTATACATTGAGCCCGTGCTGCCGCAACCGGAACTCGTCATCGCCGGACATGGACGCATTGCCGAAACGCTGGCCCGGCTAGGGCAGATGATGAACTTTGCTGTGACGGTCCATGATCCTTCTGCCGCGAAAGAACATTTTCCTGACGCGCAGCGCATTATTAATAAGGATTTCAATGTCGCAGAAATCGCTTTCGGCCCCAGCACGTACGTCGTAATCGCTACGCTGCACAAGAACGATCATCTGTGGCTGCAACGCGCTCTGGATGGTGAAGCCGCGTATGTCGCGCTCGTCGCCAGCGCCCATCGCTCACGCCTTGTGCTGGATTATTTGCTGGCTGAAGGCGTCTCGGCAGAAAAAGTTGAGCGCGTCTGGGCGCCAGCAGGGCTTGATCTTGGCGCTGCCGGCCCGGAAGAGATCGCGTTAAGCATCATGAGCCAGATCGTGGCATTACGTCGCGGAGGAAGCGTGGGCGCGCTCAGGGAGAAAGTTGCTGCTGCGCCTGACGCAGCAACTGAAAGGCCCGCGACCTCCGATAAAGTCATCCTCCAATGCGATGCCGGCAAAACCGAATAACGATTTACTCTACCGCACAAGAATATAACCGCATCCCGCTTCCAGATCGTCCTGATGTTCCAGTGGTCGCAGGATTAACGTCTTGCCTCCATCCTTAAAAAGATAATTCCAGTTCGATACCGGCTTCTTTGGCCACGTGGGCGTAAGCTCAATCTTCGCCGATTTCACATCGAGCTTATAGCTCCCGGCCAGCATGGTTCGCGCCGCAATACTCTGTGCCCTCCCCACCCAGAACTGCTGGCTGGCTTCAAAATTCCAGTTATAGCCGCGAAGGCTAAGCGGGCTTGCTGCCGCGGCCTTGATCTCCTGCGATTCGCCACAAGCCACGCGCGTATCCACACGCCATGTCCCAATGAGCGGGTTCTCATCGGGATGGTAGACATACACTTTTCCCGACAACTTCTTTCTTCCGTGCTCCACATCGGCAAGAAGCGTCGCTGTTGTCCCATGCGGCACATCTGCGTCTACCGTTAACTTTCCACTCTTGTCGATGGAAATGCCCTTCATTGGCGTTTCCATGGACCATGCGACGCTTGCTTTTAGCGGAAACGACGGGCCATCCGGCGTGGGATACGTGACCTGCATCTGACGGGAAGTGCCTGCGGCGATTTCAACCGCGCCAATGGACGCATTCTCAAGCGGCCAGTCATCCGCTTTGGACGGGTGTTTCCGCACCGCGAACACGATAGTTGAAAAGGTGCTGCAACAGAACACGCAGAGCAATATTCGTGTGTAAGGATTTCTCATGATGTCACCTTTCTCTGCTGCGGCGAGTGGCAACAATTTCCACCATGATGCTCAGAGCAATCTCTTCCGGGCTCTCCGCTCCTATCGACAGTCCGGCTGGCGCGCGCACGGCAGCCAGTTTTGCTGCTGGAATCGATTGCGCGCCAAGGCTTCGAATCACTTCCTGCGCCCGCTTCTTGTTAGCCAGCAGCGCTATATAAGAAGAGTCGGCAAGCACCGCTTGCTGCACGGCTTCTTCGTCAAACTGTCCCCGGCTGGCGACCACGCAATAGCGTTCACTGGCCGGAGGCAGTAATGAAAAATCCAGCGCGTGCAGTATGCGATCGGCTTCTGGCAATTCCGTAAGCCGGAGGAATGGATCGACAACGGTGACAGTGAAGTTCAACAATCGTCCAAGTTTTGTCATTGCCTGCACTACCCCATCACGCCCCACCAGCACCAACTCCCGCAGTCCTGGAATAATCGCTTCCCTGCATTCCAAGACCGCAATCCCTGATTCGCTGGACTTTTCCGATGCGTCGCGCTCCGCAGCCCCGCTCATGCTTTCCAGATCATCTCGGCTGTCGATATCGAGCAGAATACCCGGATCATCGACCGGTAATTTAACAATGCCTTCAGTGTGGTCGCCGAAAATCGCACGGCAGCCGACATCACCTCTTAACGCTTTCACCTCTGCAAAGACAGAACGGTCCAGCAGCACTGGATTTCCTCGGAAACCTCTGAATATAGGAACGATAATTTGTGGCTTGCGCTCCTGATGGCACTCGATCAAACGATTGAACGTATCTGGACTGATCCAGGGCTGGTCTGCCAGAACGATTAGCGCTGCCTCGGCGTCCACCGCCGCGAGGCCGGTACGCAGTGAGGTTCCCATGCCTTGCTGATAATCCGAATTGACCACAACGACCACGCCCTCTTTTGCAATCGTCTTCCGCACGTCGTCGGCTGCATGCCCGAGTACCAGAATAATTTCGCCAACATTGGAATCGCGCACATTTCTGAGCGTTCGTTGCAGGATTGTCTCGTCTCCCATCCGCAACAATTGTTTAGGAGTTCCCATGCGCCGTGACATTCCCGCGGCCAGCACCACTGCCGCAACCCCGGATTGCTTTTCATGATCGCTCATCCCTACTCCAAACCCACGCACAGCCTAGCCACCGAATCCCGGGAAGTCAATTTCAGCGGTAAATCCTGTATCTTCCCCTACTTTGTTGTACCGTATTAAATGACGGGAGAAATGAGCGGATGCAAAAGAGCGATTTACCTGAACCATGGTTGCGCGGGACCCTGAACGACTTGCCGGCCGTGCAGAGGGCCGTGTTGCACGCGCTGGAGCTGGCGCGAGAGGACCTGGAGCGCTGGTGCGACGGGCTGAGCGACGAAGAGTTGCATGCCAGTCCGGGCGGGATTGCTCCCGTGGCATTTCATCTTCGCCACATTGCGCGCAGCATGGATCGATTGCTCACCTATGCGGAAGGCAACCAGCTTTCCGCCGAGCAGGTTTCAGTCATGAAAGCCGAGATGGAGCCTCGCGGCAGCAGAAATGAACTCATGGCAGAATTGGTGGTGGCAATCGCCAAGAGCGGTAAACGAATCCGCGCTTTCTCAGAACAGCAACTGCAGGAGGAACGCCATGTCGGGAAAAAGCAATTGCCCACATCGGTAGGCGGATTGCTTGTGCATGTCGCCGACCACACACAGAGGCACGTCGGACAGGCAATCATCACGGCAAAAATCGTTGTCGCACAAAGATGAAAATCATAAAAACAATGGACAATGAAGGAGAACCACCATGGCAACTCCGTCTTTACGCTTTTCCATTGCGCTTGATGCGTGTCCGGAAGTGAAAATAGCGGAGTTAAAATAGCTATCCAACCTGCAGGCACTCGTATTTTCAACCGAGCCAACACCTATAACTTTTGACAGTTCCTTCAGGTGCTGTTCTCTCCTATTTTTTGTAAGTAACGGGAAACCAGAACGTTTCGTGGCGTACGCCCCGTTACAGAGCAAAGATCCAGCGCAACGGAGAGGCGCATGACAGCATTTGAAATAACGGCCCGTTGGACAAGCCGCGCCGTCGCGCTTCTGCTGCTGGCCATGTGCGGATGCGGTAGCTCTCCAAGGATCGTGGTGGTTTCTCCGCAACGCGCGCGCTGGATGGCAGCGATGCTTCCTCCACCTATGCAACCTGGAACGTCTGGCTCATGAACAGCGATGGCACAGGCGCAAAGCCTTTGACCAGAAGCATCGCCTCTGGAGCTGACAGCGCCGGCCCGCAGTTGAAGCCCTAGCACGCGGGACACCAAGTTGTTTCGCTTTTCCTGAACTTGCAAGACAGGATCGTCAAGCCTGCCGGAAGTGTCTTGGTAAGAACGTAAATTCTTTTTTAGCAACCCACTTGGCTGAAATTTCCGGCCCCCGTGACCGCAAATGATTTTCGCCAAATCCTACTAAAAATAATTGCGCTGCGATTTCAAACTATTCCCTTTATATACTGTTCCTCATGGTTGAACTGAATCAGGATGGCATTGCCGCTGAGGGTCAACAAGATTCTGTCCCTCCTTCGCTTGTAAAGATCCTTGCACTTTGGATTTTCATCATCGCTCTGGCCATTCTCTCTGTAAGAGCATTGCATGCGCCTCAGCCATTGCCCGCAACCGCTGCTGAAAATGAGTTTTCTGCCGAACGGGCGCTTATTCACGTGCGCCAAATTGCTGCCACACCCCATCCTCTCGGATCAGCGGCGGATGCCGCGGCCCGCAATTATCTGCTTGCCCAGCTCACTATTCTTGGACTGCAACCACAAATCTTTCCATCCATCGGCGTCGCTCCCACCGCGCGCGTGATAATCGCGGGAAAAACAAATGACATTGTCGGTCGCCTTCCCGGCACAGCATCTGGTCCCGCAATCATTTTGATGGCTCATTATGATTCAGTTTACCGTGCTCCCGGCGGCGGGGATGATGCGTCAGGTGTGGCCTCCATTCTTGAAATTCTTCGGGCACTCAAGCACGGCCCGCCCATCCAGCCTGACGTCATCGCGCTATTCACCGATGGAGAAGAGGCTGGCCTCCTGGGGGCTGAGGCCTTTTCCCATTCGCACCCGTGGGCGAAAGATGCCGGTCTCATCCTGAACTTTGAGGCGCGCGGTAACCGCGGGCCCTCGCTTCTTTTTGAAACCAGTCAACATAATCGTCCTCTCATTCAGGCCGTTGCCAAAGTCGCGCCGTACCCAATCGGTTCATCCTTGTTTTACGAACTGTACAAAATCCTTCCCAATGACACTGATTTCACCGTTTTTCGTCCGGCAGGAATTCCCGGGCTGAACTTCGCTTTCGGTGAAGACCTTGAGGCGTATCACTCTCCCCTTGACACTCCGGACCATCTCAGTCTTGCCTCCCTCCAACACCACGGCTCCTATGGGTTGGCATTGACTCGTTATTTCGGGCAAGTCGATTTAGCAGCGCTTAAAAATTCCCGCGACGACGACGTATTCTTCGACTGGTTTGGCAGCAGGCTCGTGACATACTGCCAGCGCTGGGTGCTCCGCGGACAGATATTAATCACATTGTTGTTAGCTATGGCGTTGATATTGGCCTTCCGCCGCCCTGAATTTAGCAAGCGGCAATTTTTTCTTGCCCTGCTTGCCTGCCTCGCCATTCTTATTCTTCTGGTTGCCGCCGTCGCCGCGGTGTGGTGGCTCATTTCCTTCGCTCTTGCCGGTCGCCGAATCGTTGGCGATTGTCCCTCAAATCTTTTACTGCTAAGCGGACTCATATTCTTCGGCGCATGTGTGGGCATGTTCTTAATCGGATTTTTGCGCAGACGTCTCGGCTTCCAGGAGCTCTCGCTTGCAGCTTTGTCGCTGTGGTTCGTCTTGAGCTGGCTCCTGGCGCTTGAGATTTCCTCCGGAAGTTATCTTTTGTTCTGGCCTTTGCTGCTCGGCCTGCTGGGCAATGCTGCTTCCAGCCTCGGGAAAAAATCCACAACACATTCATCCACAACACACTGGATACGCAACCTCCCTGCCCTCGCGGCAACGGTTCTTCTATTTGCGCCGGTCATTTATCTGGTGTACATATTCCTCACTTTGCAGATGATCTCCGCCGTAGCGTCGGCGTTGCTGCTGGGTTTATTCCTCCTGATATCGCTTCCCACGCTTGCTTCATCCTCTATCGCAGCCAGGGGATGGGCGTCCGGACTTCTTGCTGTTGCCGCGGTCGCTTGTCTTGGCTGTGGTATTGCTCTATCAGGCTATAGTGAGGAGCATCCTCGGCCAGACAGCATTGTTTACAGTCTCAATGCGGACGACAATACCGCAGCCTGGATCACCTACGATCCTAAGCCTGACGATTGGACCCGCCAGTTCTTTGGCGCCAATAAGCCGGCGCCGCATCCTATGCCAAACTACCTCGCCGGATTTGCGCGGCCGCTCATTTCGGCCAGCACGCCCACCCTTCCCCTGCTGCCGCCTCTTATCGAAAACGTTGAGCACAGGCAGGAGGGCGGTCTCCACCGGCTGAAGCTAAGACTCAGATCGCAGCGAAAAGCCGAGACGCTGTATCTGAGGTTTCCTGATGGTGTTCAACCCGTCGCAGCAAAAGTGGCAGGCAGGGATGTTCCAGTGCATAAAGGCACCCGCCTTGCCCTGACCTTGTACGCAATGGGAGATGAGGGCGTGGAACTTGAGCTTACGGTCCAGGCTCCTTCAGCTCTTTCGTTCTGGGTCATGGACCGCTCCTATGGCCTCCCGGTAAATACGCAGCCGCGTCCCTCCAACATCATTGGCATGGAGGGCAGCGATGTAACTTATGTTTGCCGCAAATATGTCTTGTAGATGCGCTATTCGTGCCGCCAAACGCGACCCGCGTAACCTCAGCGCAAGCTTTGACGGCTCCATCATGAAATCTCTGTTCCCTGCCCGTGCCGTTGCTCAAGAACTTCGCGCAGAAATTCAATTGTTGCCTGGGCTGGTAACCAGCCGGCTTTCCAGCAGAAGATTGAACACGTCCCGGCGCAGCGCATGCAAAAGGTCATCGGAGCTATGAATATAAAAATGATCACCGGGAAACATCCTGACCTTAAATGCGCCTGAGGTCTGCTTCTGCCACTCCTTCATATTTTCCGCAGGCACATGTGCATCCTGCAATCCACCGTACGCATAGATAGGGCAGTTAAGCGGCGGCTCAGGTTCATATTCATATGTTTCCACCAGTTCGAAATCCGCTCTCATGGTTGGCAGAAAGAATTCCTTAAGCTCGGGGCTGTTGAGCACTTCCATGGGCGTGCCATTCAGGCGGCGCAGTTCGGAAATGAATTCCTCTTCCGGAAGATTAAATGTCGGCGGATCAGGATCGGGAATCTGGGGCGCGCGGCGTCCGGAAACAAATAACGCGAGCGGAGCACGCTGGCCTCGCCGTCGAAGTTCACGCGCCAGTTCAAAGCTGATAAGCGCGCCCATGCTATGTCCCCAGAATGCAAACGCAGGAGGGAGTTCGGAAATCATGTCATTAGCCAGTGCATTTACCAACGGTTTGTATTTCTTGAATGCAGGTTCGCCGATGCGCGTCGCCCGGCCTGGCAACCGCGCCAGGGAGAGTGCTGCTTGCGGCGAAAAGTGCCTTTGCCATCCGCGGAATACCTGCGCGCTTCCGCCAGCATAGGGGAAGCAGTACAGCCGGAGCGCTCCATCTTTTCCTTCCGGAAGATTTTCAAACCACGTCGATTGCGATTTCTTCATCACTCTCCTGGAACTTCGGTTGTGGTTCAGTTTGAAAAACTGTCCCACTAGCAGTATTAGCGTCTAGCGATTCGCTTCCGAATCGCGAGCCTTTAGGCAGACGTCATCGCGTCAGCGATGAGCCTGTCGACAAAACTGTACCGCCAGCGGAATTTCTTGTTTGTCGCTTCAAGCACCCTTTTTTGGCCCAATCTAGTACCGCTGGCATCGAGCTTTGAGTTTATCTTGCTTCTGGAATGCCTGGCGCTATTTCCTGATCAGTGCTATCAATGCTAATCCGTGCTGAGGTTTGTGTTTTAGGTTTTGCATTTCAATTTCAATTTTGCCAATTTCGGCGATTTTGGCAATCTCTTTTGCAGCCCCTCTGCCTGCGTACCTCAGCCAGATGCCCGACCCCCATCGCGTTTTATTGAAAACAAAAGCCAAACCCCAATTCGACCGAGCGATCGCCGAACGGTCGAAATCGCTTTTTTTCCGTTTTTCAGGGCCACAATCGCGGTCAAGTTCAGCCCTGTTTTCCGGTTTTCAGTGTTCGGCCGGCAGAGGGTCGCAACGCGCCTGGGGTTCCATTCTTGGCTGACTGCTGACCGCTAGATTTTCAAACATCTTTCACGCTTGCACCCTCAAGGCTGTCATACTTTAGCCGATTCCTGATGACGAATTAAAAACGAAAAAATACATAGAGGCTAAATTTGCGCCGGGTGCTCTGCGAAAACAATTTGTTTGTGTTTTTCCTTTGCGCCCAGCGCGTCCTTTGCGGTAAGAGCGTTTTCCCGGAACTGTCCGTGAAAATTCGTGCAATCCGTTTGATCCGTGGTAAGGTTCTCCTGCCATCTGGCGTCACCGAGCTCTGACAGGAGGCGTTCCCAATGGATCTCATCCGGGCAATCCGTTTGCTTTCACGTCTATCATTACTCATCGCTCTTTCTCTCGCTTCGCTCGCGCAATCAGCCCCTCCGGCAAAACACACAAAATCCGCCGCCGACTGCGCGAAAAACCCTTTTGCCTATGACAATGGTCCGGTAGGACAACAAACCTGGTGTGGGGTGTGCAATAACGCTGCTGAGCGGCATTATCAGGCTCCCATCAACATCCCTGAAGGTACGCCGGATCCCGCATTGCCCGCGATCAAGTTCACGGGGTACGACCAGCCCACATCGCCGCTGAAGACCACGCTGGAAAATCCCTACAACTTGAAAATTTACACTCCGGCGGGATCGAACTCGATTGAGGTTCCCGGGCTGGGCAGTTACACGCTGGACGAATTTCATTTCCACCGTCCAAGCGAGGAAGCCGTGAGCAATCACCGCTATGCCATGGTGATTCACTTTGTTCACAAGAAGGCCGGTTGCACTACAGGCCAGTGCGCCGTGGTGATTGGCGTTCTGGTTGAGGAAGGCCAGCCGGCGGAAAAGACCTCGGAGGCGCTCAAGGTCCTGTTCCAGCGTTTTCCTCCGCCGGCATCCATCGCGGGACCTCCCGTCGAATTGGAAGGATTGTTGCCCGGCGACTACCACAACTCCGGTTATTACACCTATCTGGGATCGCTCACCACGCCGCCTTGCTCGGAAAACATTGCGTTTTATATTTTGAAAACGCCTGTCAAATTCTCAGCCGCGGAGCTTGCGGAGTTTGCACGGCGTTATCCTTCGCCCAACGCGCGGGACATTCAGGAACTCAATGGCAGGCCCGTGAGGAATCGATAGCGGTCCCACACTCTGCGTGCCCCATCCTTTGCGTCCTGCGAAATGAGATATACAAACACCGCTGCCTGCGGACGCAAAGGATGGGTAACCAAACTTCAACCCTCATCGCTTTATCCGGTGCGTCTCGCTGTGGATCGGCGGCCAGCGCTTGATCGGACGCCAGTCGCCGGTCTTCCAGTCGGCGTATTCGGTCTCCAGAATGAACGCGGGATCAATGGCAAGATGCAGCGCGGTTTTGTCCTTAAAGCGGACCTCAATCGAATGGGCCCCGCCGGCGGTGAAGACCTCGACAAGATCGACGGGCTTGCGTTTGACCTCTTCAAAGCGGTAGAACGTGCGTCCACTGTAGCGGCGAACCGTGGTCTTGCCCCGCTTGGTTTCAGTAAAGCGCAGTAAAGGTGGAACGCGCTCTCGCTTCTTTGGTTTTTTGGGGTTGCCGTGTTTTGAGTTGCGAAGCCTGCGCCTTGAAGCTTGAGGTTTGGCGATGGCGGATTTGATTACAGCGGGTTTGGTTAAGGCGTGAGCGCGGCGGCGGGAGCCTTGCGCCCGGGACGGGGAGTGTTTATGTTCAATAGTAGCCAAGGTTTGCCTGCCTCTAGCAGGTGAACTGCGGTTAGGGCGCGTTCGGTGCTGATTACACCAGACGCTGCCCGTTAATTTTCATTTAGCAAATAGCAATTAGCCTTTGTTCGATTTACTTCTTGTTTTCATTTGCCGGGGTTACGTGGCGCAGGCGCTCTTAGCCTGCGTCTTTCCCTTTTAACTACACTGCTAATAACTCACATATAGCTTATTCGGCTCAAGCGAGTAAAGAGGGTTTTATTCGGTTTTTAAGTCCACGTTTAGCACGAACCGCCTAACAAAGTTAAATTGTGAATTTTTCTTTTCCGATTCCGTGCGAATGCTTTGTGTTCCGCAGCCTCCCCTGAGCCACCCGAAGGGGATCCGAATCGGTCCTCGTTAGTTAAGGGTTTTCCGGACCCCAATTGCTCCCTCCCATCGTGTGGTGAGTTTTGGGTTTTCCGATGTCGGGCGATGCCGGCAATCCCCTTGGGCTCGTTTCGTGTCCCTATTGTGGTTAAGGGTCTCGCAAAAAATCACTAAATATGTTTCGCAATTGATTCGCCAAATAAAATGCGATAGCATACATAAGCCCCGAGGGGTGAAGCGGCTAGATCATTGAAAATACAGCAATCCGCACAGGAAACGGCATTCAACTGGATTGGAGAATCGAGCGGCAGTCTTGTAACAGTCGTTCCGAATACTTTTGCCTTTGGTCGCAACAACATGCCGGGCTATGCCCGGTGGGTTTTAGCTAAAAGATGAGGGCAGCGCATCGCAATCGCCAAATGAAAAGCGTGGAAGCCTCTTCACTCCCACGCCTTGGCGGCTCCTTATTCGGCGCTCTCCGCGGCGGGGACGGCAAGAGCGACTCGTTGCGCTTTATTGCGCCGGCTCCAGGGCATTTGCTCCAGCGATTCAAGGAAGTCGATAAACTCCCGATTCGAAAGAGAACGGAAGGTCCCGGCGTCATGGGCGCGAATAAAGCTTCCGCCATCCGGGACCAGGCAGTTCATCGCTTCCCGGATACTGGGATGAAGGTGTCCGCAGGAATAAACGCCATCGTCTTCTGTAAAACAGGCAACGTACTTGATCTCTGTTCTATTTGGAGCCATGGCGTTCGCGGCAAAATTATACACCTAATCAAGGTGCTATCTAATCAGGATGTAGATTTGTGCGGCTTGCCGAAAGACGATACGGCGTGCCTAGCGCATTGGTTTTGTTCGGCAGACAGGTCCGAAGGCTAAGAATTGAACGGCGTCTCTCCCAGGAGAAGCTTGCGGAGATGTGTGACTTTCACCGTAACCAGATTGGAAGAATCGAGCGCGCCGAGCAAACCGTTTCTTTTGCCGGCCTTCTCCAGCTCTCCCACGGGCTCGCCGTCCCGCCCTCTGAAATCCTTAAACTCGTTCCCACGCAAAAGCGGCTTCCCGCTAAAAATAAGAAATCTGCGGACGAATAAGCGAAGCAGCTTAAAAACCGCTTTTATACACCCCCCGCTAAACCTCAGTAACGTGGCCAGTTGTGATTCCGCTGCTTTCCGCGAACAAAGAAGGCCATAATTAGGAACAGCCCTAAGACAAATTTTGGAGTTTTTTATGAAACCTAGCTGGCGCAAACTTTGCCTGCCGTTGCTGATGGCCTGCTCTCTTGTCTCAATGGCCCAATCCCAGACGCAGGTGGCCGATAGCAAGAAGGTGCTTGAAGATGCGCGGCATGCATATTACAGCCTGCGCGCGGCGGGACTCGACGAGTTCCGAGCCACCGTGAAGCCGAATTGGGCGCCGATGCTCAAAGACCAGCTCGCGTCCGATCCTGCCGCCGCACAAGCCGGGCTAAAGCTTTTGAACGGAATACATTTTTCCATGCTGCTGGACCGAACGGACAAAGTAACGGTGACGCACCAGACGGACACCGCGCCATCGAATGAACAGCAGCGCAAGGGCTTTGAAGATATCTATTCCGGCATGGACCAGGCCATCAACGGCTTTTTCACAACATGGTCGTTGTTCATGCTGCACTCTCCCCTGCCGGCTGCCGACACTCCCTACAAACTGGAAGATCTGGGCACGCAATACCGGCTTTCTTACAAAGATGGAGCGGCGGACGTGGTTACCATGATGGGCAAAAACCTGATCATCACCGATATCAAGGTAAGTTCGGCGGACTTTGCCAGCTCGGTGCGCCCCCAATTTGTGCACACGGCAAAAGGGTTTGTCCTTACGGGTTATGACGCGGATTACAAACCAACGTCAGGACCGGGCGTGGTAAAGCTGGCGCTCAAAATTGATCACCAGCCTATCAGCGGGCTGCAACTCCCGGTCAACCTGGTGCTGGATAGTGTAATGGACGGCGCGCCAACGCACATGGAATTGGCATTCTCTGAGCATGAAGTAAAAAGCCACTGAGCGCCGCGAAAATCGCGCTCAGGAATTTGTCGTGACTGCAGGCGCTGGCTGAAAGTCGCCAATCTTTACGATGATTCGTCCAACGCCCATCAGATACGCGCTCTGGTGGGTCCCACCCCAGGCTCCTGCCGGTCCTTGCACGTGGATAAGACCGCCTTTGGGGATGATACCGGCGGAATTATTCGCTTTGGGGCCCTGGCCAAATTTGTAGTGCCAGTAAGGCGCATCCACTACAGCGGAAAAAGGGACATAGTAGCCTTCAGGCATTTGCTCATCTCCGGTCGGAACCCAATATCTTTTACCACAAAGTACACGAAGGATCACAAAGGAAAACTGCCGCTAAATGACAAGCTAGCGTTACTGCCCGCAACGCAACCTTTCGCAGGCGAGGGCGCCTGCGCTCCTGAACTTTTCACTGGTGAGCGCCCGCACGGCAAAAAATCAATCCAGTTCGTCCGGATGAGATTCAATGTATTGGAGAGCTTTTTCCGCCATCTGGCGCTCGCCGTTGTAACTGAGTTTGCCGGGAGTCTCGGAAAGCGGCAGCCAGTAGGCTCGGCGGACTTCATGCCGCATGGCAGCCGTCACGTTATCAATCTGGCCGGACTGATATTTGGTAAGAAAGAATGACACGATCTTGAATGCCTTTACATTGCCGGCCCATTTGCGCACATAGACATACTTGATGTCGCCCAGTTTGGCGACGAGAGTGGCCTTGAGGCCGGTTTCTTCATGGACTTCACGCAACGCGGTTTCCGCCGGCTTCTCTCCAGCGTCCACGTTGCCTTTGGGCAGGGCGACAACGTTTTTACGGTCTTCGGGCTCGCCTTCGCGGCCGGGCTCAATCACGGCGACCCACCACTGCTTCTGCATGTATCGCAAAACCAGCGCGCCGGCGGAAAATTCACGCACCATTTTGGTCAAGAGAGTATCTGCCCGAACACTGAAAATAAGGTTAAACAGGCCATTTTAAAGACTTCCAGTGCCCATTTTGGGCCGGTTTTGAAGTTACCAACGTTATGCCAAGTTGCCTGCAATTCAGCCGAAAAACAGTGAAACTAATAGTTCATGGTTACGGTTTAACTTACTGTACAAACGCTTTCGATTAACCAGCATCTTACGCTAAAGGTGCAATCTGGTTGCGGCAAGTCCAGGTTTAAGGAGCGCCGTTGAAGAATCAGCTGAATAGAATCGTACGTTCCGTTCGCGCCCTGGGACGAGAACTTGCCCGCCAAACTGTTCCTGCAGCGCCCCCCGTTGAGCCGCCGCGGATTCCCAAAGTCGGCATTGCGCTGGGCGGAGGTTTTGCCCGCGGACTGGCGCATATCGGTATTCTTAAAGTCCTGGAAGAGGAAAACATTCCGGTGGACTTTATTGCCGGCACCAGCGTTGGATCGGTCATCGGCGCGGCTTATGCCAGCGGCATCAGCGCCAAAGAATTGGAAGAAGTAGCGGCCCTGGTCCGATTCAAAGATTTCTCCCGATGGACCTTCTCACGCTTTGGACTCTTCAGCAATGACAAAATGTCTGTCTTCCTGCGCAAGGTGCTGCGCTGCAAAACCTTTGAAGAGCTGAAAATTCCCATGGCCATTGCCGCCACTGACATTATCACCGGCGATGCCGTGGTCTTTACCAAGGGTGACCTGGTGGATCCTGTGCGCGCCAGCTGCGCTTATCCTGGAATGTTCCAACCGGTAAGAATCGGCGGGCAGTTGCTCGTCGATGGGCTTCTGGCGCACTCGGTTCCGGCCACTCCCCTGCGGGATATGGGCGCGGAGCGCGTTATCTCAGTCCACCTGGCGGCGCACTGGGTCAAGCCCGGCGGCCCACGCCACGTATTTGACGTGATTGGACAATGTTTTTCGATTGCGCAGGAGCGGATGTGCGGGCCGTGGAAGGCCGCGTCTGACATTGTGCTGCAACCGGAGATCGGCGAGTTCGCTTACGATGACTTTGTGCGCGCCCCGGATTTGATCCGCTGCGGAGAAGTGGCCGCGCGCGCCGCCATGCCGGAGATCCGCGCATGGATGCCTGCGCCTGCCGTGGTCAACGCACCAGCGCCGGACGCGGCATTTACCGCACCGATAGTTCCGCAACCAGACTGGCAGTCCGCCACGCAGCCAACTCCTTTAAAGAGCTGAAACGGGAAAAGTTAAAGCAGACTAAAAGGAAAATGCATCAGAAGCTCGCCTTGCGGCGAAAAGATTTCAACGATCATGCGGTCAGTGACGGGAAGATTTCCTGTATCGATATTTATGCGATAGACGCGCTCGTCATAAGGCACGTCTGCCGGCACGCCAATCATTTCAATGGATTGCGGAATGATCTCCCGCACCTCCAGGCCGTTATAAGCGCGGACGCGGAATTTCAACTTAAGCAGCAATTCCCGGGGATCACCAGGTACATCAACAGACGCGCCCGGTCCTTCGCTAAAAAGTTTTTTGAGAGATGCGGTAATCCGAAAACTGAACCGCTGGGGAAACTGCCGGATGGTTGCGCCATCCGTGGAGACGAGCCTTTTATGTGTGCCTTCCGCCACAAGCTGTGCGCCTTCCAGTTCCGGGCACTCGATCAGGCCAAGCAGGGATAGCGTGGCTTTTGATGGCTTGAGCATGATCACGGCATACCCGGCGGGCATGTTGGAACGCAGGCCGGGCACTGGCTTGACCGAGTTTCTGGGCGCCGCGGCAACGGCCAAACCGGCAACAATCAAGAGAAGGCCACTCAAAGTAATTGCTCGGGGTTGCATGGCAGCTCTTTTCCGGCTTCCGGCGTGTGGCATGAAACGGCCGGGCGTGATACACAAGAAGCTCACCAGATGAGAGAAGGATAAAGAGAAAAAAGATGCTTCGGCTCTTATGTTTTACCGCCCATCCTGACGACGAAGCCGGCAGCTTTGGCGGCACTCTTTTGCGCTACGCCGAACGTGGCGTGGAAACCCATGTCGTATGTCTTACGCCCGGCCAGGCGGCCACGCACCGCGGCGCGGCCAAGTCTGACGATGAACTTTCCGCCGCCCGCCGCCTGGAATTCCAGGCCGCCTGCAAATTGCTGAAAGTAAGCCACGGAACCGTGCTCGACTATCCCGATGGCAAGCTCGACCGACAGGATTTTTACTCGGTAGTGGCCGACCTAACTCGCCGCGTTCGTGAGCTGCGTCCGCACGTGGTGATGACCATGGGAACAGAAGGCGCTATTACCGCGCACCCGGACCACTCCATGGTTTCTGTCTTTGCCACCATGGCCTGCCATTGGGCCGGACGGACGAATCGTTTTGCCGACCAACTGGAAAATGGACTTGCGCCACATCGCACGCAAAAGCTTTATTACGCCACGGCCCTGTTTACCATGCCCGATCGCCAGCCCGTTTCGCTTGCGCCCACCACCACCATCATCGAACTGAACCAGCATGAAATCGATGCCAAGATTGCAGCTTTTAAGCTGCATACGTCGCAAGCGCCGCTGTTCGGCTTTTTTGAAGAGACCATCCGTAAGCGCGGCAAGACAGAAGTGTTTCACCTGGCCAACAGCGTAAGGCCAAGCAAGCTGGCAACGGAAACGGACCTGTTTGCGGGGGTTGAAGATGTTGGATGATCGAAGGATTTTTTCTGAAATCCCGAGCGTAGCGAGGGATCGCTACCCTCATCAAGCAGTTCAGGCATATTCCCTTAAGCTGATTCCGGCGAAAGGGTTCCCTCACCCGCGCACCACGTTTACCCAGCACGTCACAGGCTAGCTGCGCGGGTTCGGGATTTCACAAGCCGTTACTTCGCCAGCGGCTTGATGATCTCACTCAGCACGTCCGGCTTTGATTCATCGCGCACCAGGTGAGCGTACTTCTCGCCATCGTGGTAGTTGAGCGTGAATGTTTTGTAGTAATCGCCGTTCATTACCAGCAGTTCCAGGTTCGGGCCGTTTCCCTTCCCTGCTTTCAGCGCATCGCGCAGAATGTCGGGATCGAACTTTCTGCCATTCACGGCCACCAGCGTGGTTCCCGGCGCAATGCCGGCCTTCCAAGCGGGACTGTCATAGATCACATCATGAATACCACCCTTGTCGTCGAGTGAGAGCCCGATGGAAAAACGCGCATCCACGGCGTTGCGGACTTTTTCCATGGCTTTGGTGAACTCGCTGGGATTGTCGTCGTAGACCAGCTTCCACCCGCTGTTGGTGATGCCGCCCAGCGGCGCGCCCGGGCCGTAAGTATCGAGCCGGTCGCGCAGGAATTTTGCCCAATCGTATGGTGTGACTTCGTTAAGCGTTTTCACCACGTCATCGAACGTGTAAGTGATCACCTTGGGCGGTGTGTTGCCGCCGCCATGGAAGATGTGGCAGAAATCGGTCATCGACTTCTGGCCTTTTGTCTGCTGCCGGATGACCGTGTCCGCTTCCAGCCAGATCAGGAAGCCTTCTGGATAGTAATCGACACTGCGGCGCCAGCTTTCAAACTCAGGCGCGGCATTATAAAGAAGCTGCGCGGCGTCGGCCGTGTCTTGCAAAGGACGCCATGAACGGCCCGGCGTATGGTCCAGCGCGGCGGCTGTTTCCGCGGTTTCATCCAGGAATTGCTGCCTGGTCCACAGGCCCGCGCGCGGCGCAAGAATATCTCCCAGATATTGCGTGAGACCTTCATACACCCAGAGCAGGTCTCCCTCCATGGGCACTTGATAATCCGGCGTTGCCAGTCCTTTAGGACGGCGATATTTTCCGTTCCAGGAGTGCGTCATCTCATGCGGCAGAAGACTCCCTTCGAGCCAGCGCGCATCGTCATCGATCATCGTCCGCTCGGCTACGCGATCATCGCTGGACTCATGATGTTCCAACCCAAAATGCGCCGTGTGATCGCTGAGCGTCAGTAAAAAATGGTAATCGCGATAGTGGCGCGCACCGTAGAGAGCGCCGGTTTCAGCTATCAGGCGCTTGTATTGATCGACGGTCTGTTGCGGCATTTGTAAAGCGGCGTCGCCGTCGGAAACCTCGTCAATGTAATGCTGGATCGGGCCGTCAGGCGTGAGCGGAATGCGGCGGAAGTGCGCTCCGGCCAGCACCGGCGAATCCACAAGCGTGGTCAGCGATACCTGCTGAAAATTGATTTGCCCCGCATTTTCACCTGCCACTGGCAACGCCGTTCCATACTTCCAGCCCACCGGCAGCTTGAGCGATGCAATGACCGGAATATCGTCGGTGTGTTTTCCCGGAATGTAGAGGACAACCTGGTTCCAGCTAAGCATATCAAGCTGGGTAGTTGCCGACACGCCCGACGAAAAGCCTTCCGGCGGCGCAGGCATCACCAGATCCAGCTTTGCTTCCAGCGTGCTGACGCCTTGCGGCACCGTGACATGGATTGTGTACATCTCATCCAGATCGCGCCGCCAGGTCAGCCGCTTGCCGTCGGCGAAAAACTGCAGGCCTGTTAGATCGGTGATGGGGCCGGTGGGGCCATGTTCGCCGGGAATCCATTTAGGGTAAACAAGTTTTACGTCGCCCGCAGCTACCGGAATATCCATCTGCGCATGCAGGATCTTTTCCGGCGCATGGGTTGCGTCGACCATCAATTTGATCGGCTGCGACGGCGCCGTGCGGGTAGCCGGCTGCGATTTACGTTTCTGGGCAGGACTGGCGATCGCGGAAATGAGTAAAACGAATAAAGCTATCTGTCGAAAGAATTTTGGCATGAGTGAGTTCTTCTCCGTGGAGCGAACGTAAATTAGCGAACCCAGACTAAAGAACCGGGGGATGGAAGGCAAGCGGGACCATTAACCGCAAAGCACGCGAAGGAGCGCAAGGGGCATTTTCTGAAATCCCGAAGCTGCGGTTTTTGCAGGTGAGGGATCTGTATAACATCGAGGGTCCCCTATCGCCACACCTTAAGTCGGGTTGCCGATAGGGATCTTTCGCTCCGCTCGAGATTTTAGAAAAAAGTCCCTTCGTGTCCGGGTTATTTCTTTTTCCTTTTTGTGGCAGATGGCGCTTCCGGCTGCGCGCCGGTAACGCTGGCCAGCACGTGATCGAAGGCTTCTTTGGCCGTCATCTCTTTGCTGCGGCTTTTATTGCCGCGATATTTATGCTCGCTGTTGCAGGTGCGGCAGCGCGTTCGCAGTACTTCTTCGCCCATCATCGATACGACAGAATGGTCGGTGGTGCGTTTGCAGCGCGAACAATGATCGTCGATATCGTCGCCAAGTCGCATTGGTCCCTCCGCGGCAGTTGTACCTGTTATTTTGCCGCAAAGCGGCCTCGCTGTCTCCCTGGTTTATGATTAAATCTCTATCGTGCCTCTTCCACAGCGCGGCAAATTTATCACTTTTGAAGGTCTGGACGGCGTGGGCAAATCCACGCAGATGGAAAACCTGGCTGCGCACCTGCGTGACCGCGGCATTGACCTGATCACCACCCGCGAACCAGGCGGTACCGCTCTGGGCGAAAAGTTGCGGACCGTCCTGCTTAGTTCGCGCACTGAAGGCTTATCGCCTCTCGCGGAACTGGGCCTGATGTTTGCCGACCGCGCACAGCATATTGACGAGCAGATTCTTCCCGCCCTCGAACGCGGGCAATGGGTCCTATGTGACCGCTTTACCGACTCCAGTGAAGCCTACCAGGGCGGAGGACGCGAGCTGGGCAGCGAGGTCGTGCTGCAATTGCATAAAACGCTCTGCCATGATCTCCAGCCCGATCTGACCATCCTGATGCTCTCCGACGTGGCCCGCACGGTGGCGCGCGCCCGCCGCAGAAATGTAGAACAATCCAAAACTATGGCGGACGACGAGAACCGGTTTGAGAAAGAGAGCCGCGCGTTTTATAACCGTGTGTTGGCGGCATACATGGCCATCGCCAAGCGCGCCCCGCAACGCGTGATTCCCGTGGACGCAGCCGACGCTATTGCCACCGTACACAAGAAAATTATCGGCATCGTGGAAGAGCGTTTATTCTCAGGCAAACCTCTCTCAAAGCAGAAGACCCCCTGAGAGAATTACCGTTCCGTGGTGCACGAAAAGAGGCCCGCCGAAGCGGGCCTCACTTTCAGGACGAACGCCGGGAACTTACGAATGCCCGGGAATTGAGATGGACTACTTGGTCACGACAAAGAGGAATCCATCGTTTTGTGAATAGATCCTTCCGCTGTTGTCCATGGAGGCGGGAGTATAAGCCGCGCCAATGGCAAGGTTCTGGAAGATGTTCTGAATTAGACCACCGCCCTGGCCAATGGCGTAGAGGTTGCCGTCTTCACTATTGGCATAAACCACGCCATTTGCATCCACCACAGCCGCGTTCACGCACCACTCAAAGCCATTCGGATGGTCGGAAACGCACGTGATCGTTCCATCCGGATTGCGCGTGCAGCTGTTGGTGTTGGTGTTCTGGAAGTTCCACTCAATGTTTAGGCTGTGATTAAATTGCGAAACAAAGTACTGTTCCGGTCCCAGGAATGAAGCGTTGGGGTTCGAGCGGTCCGGGCACCAGTTGGGATCAGAGCAATAGTCGCCGAATCCCGCCCCGCCGTAATGGTTGTTCTTGAAGACAACGGAGTATGTCCCGCCGTGTGGATAGATGGCAGGCGTGTTGTCCCAGCC
>DAHUXR010000179.1 GCA_027307045.1 Acidobacteriaceae bacterium | reverse complement strand
CATGGAGCAGTTTTTGTCGGTTATAGTTCCGGGCATCAATTCATTTTCTACCATTCGCCACGGCCAAAAACTCGCCTTGGAGTTTACTCAGAAATGGAATGAAACGAAACCGCTCAATTTTGAAGCGTTCAGCATGTCTGATGGGACACTTCGTGCCTTTGGGTTGCTCTTGGCGATTTTCCAGTTGGAAAAACCGTCATTAATTGTCGTTGAAGAGCCAGAATCCTCTGTTCACCCGGCAGCTGCGGGTGCTGTGCTCGACCTGTTGCATCATGCTACAAAGGAAATGCAAGTTGTGATCAGCACTCACAGCCCTGAACTGCTGGATGCCAAATGGATTGAAGACAAGCACCTGCGTGTAGTCCATTGGCAGCGAGGTGTTACGTCGGTTTCCCGGGTTTCAGATATGTCCCGCAAAGCTTTGCAAGACCATCTAATGCATGCGGGCGAATTGATGCGCTCGGAGGCACTGGAACCAGATCCTTTATTCGAGGATGCACCTGAAGAACAAAAAAGTTTGTTTGAGGAAGTTGTTTGATCATTCAGCCGATCGTGGAAGGCTATGGCGAGATAGATGCCGTTCCCGTCCTTCTCAGGCGCTTGCAAGCAGAACTCGGAATCCATACCTTCCAGATTGCCCGTCCTATCCGCCGCAGGCGCTCCGAACTGGCAACAGAAGACCAGGTACGCAGATCGGTGCGGCTTGCCTTGGGAACACCGCAATGCGGCGGGGTTCTAATTATTTTTGACAGCGACGATGCTTGTCCGAAGCAGTTTGGCCCGACTGTCCAATCTTGGGCTCAAGCAGAAGCGGGAGCTGTTCCATGTGCAGTTGTGCTGGCTCATCACGAGTTCGAAGCGTGGTTCATAGCTGCCATTGAATCCCTGAGAGGGTTTCGATGGGTGAGACTTGATGCGACGTCACATCCAACGCCAGAGGGAGTAAGAGACTGCAAAGGAGCGCTGGAAGAGAGAATGTACGATGGCGCATCCTATTCTCCGCGAGTGGATCAAGCCGCTTTCAGTTCGAGAATTGATTTGAGGCAGGCGCATCTCTCTTGTCGCTCCTTTCGGCGCTTAACTAAAGCTTTTGGGCAATTGGCTGAAGCGGCTGGCACCACTCTTCCTACATGGCCCCCAGCGGCGTGGCTCTGAGTTCGCTTCTTTACATGAATGTTTGGCAGGTTACTTGTGAAGTTCGTTATCCGTATGCTGCTGGTCCTTGCTGCTCTATACATCGGGCTCGCGCTGTTTGCGTTTTTTCTCTCCGACAACATGATCTTTCTGCCGCATCCATCTTCGTACCAGGATTCGGCGGAGACCATAAAAATCACCACGGCCAGCGGAAAGAAAATTTCCGCCGTCTATCTCCCTAATCCTTCCGCCAAATTCACCCTGTTGGTGAGCCACGGCAACGCTGAAGACCTTGGCGACGACAAGTACTGGCTGGACGGCTTACGGCAAGCTGGCTTCAGCGTGTTTGCCTATGACTATGAAGGGTACGGAACCAGCCAGGGCAAACCCAGCGAGAAAGCGTGCTATGAAGACGCGGCGGCCGCGTACGAGTTCCTGGCGGTTAATCTAAAGACTTCTCCGGACAGGATCGTTATCTTTGGCCGATCGGTAGGCTCAGGCCCAGCGGCCTACATTGCCGCAAAGAGGCCTTCAGCCGGAGTAATCCTGCAAAGCCCTTTTGTTTCCGCTTTTCGCGTCCTCACCCGGGTTCCCTTGCTGCCGTTCGATAAATTTCCCAACTACAAATACATCCGCCACATTCACAGCCCGGTCTTGATCATGCATAGCCGCGCGGATTCAGTGATTGCCTTCTGGCATGGGCAAAAATTGTTTGCTCTGGCCAATCAGCCGAAGCATTCATTCTGGGCGACAAAGGCCGACCACAATGACATGGATCTGGCCAAAGGCTACATCGAGGCCATCCAGGCATTCGCGGCAACTTTGGGCAAGGCGGAGCCTGCATCTCTGCCGCCTCTGCCTGCTCCAAAGGTGCCGTGAAAGCAGCGTCTCGAATAGCTACTGCATCGCCGAAGGATGGCAAGTCGAACCCGCGCCCGGCGGTACGGAATTCCCGTGGGTGGCGTGGCCCAGGGCTTGCCAGTAGAGCCAACGAAATCGAGCAAGTTGGGCTGAGCAGCGTCCCGATTCGTCAATGCCGGCAAGCCAAAGCGTTCTTCCACAAAATGGTCACGGCTGTATGTTCCATGGCTGTGTGCCCGACGTAATGCCGTCGCGCAAAGGGCGAGACAATGAAGTTGGGCACGCGGAACCCGAGTTGTGCGCCAAAGTCTGAGTGTCCAGCGGCGGCAGCGCCAGCCGCATGCGCTCCCAATTGCTAGGACGCAGATCGCAATGCTTTGGTATAAACACCCACGGTCGTAGGCTGGTTTGCTTGAAGTTTATATTTCATGATGGCTGCTGTTCTTCGACCGTCGGCAAGACCGGCGCTTCTTTCTCTCCGCGATAGACTCTTGTTGCTCCGCGCGCCATCCTGCGCAACGGCAGTTCACCGCGGTCATTGGCAAAGAATATCTCTCCCACTTTGTGGGTGCGATAGTACCAGCGTTTAAGAATGGCCAGCTCTTCGCTAAAGCGCTGGGCTCGCTGCCCACCGGAGGGAACCAGGGATTGCAGGGCGACGCGGATGTTGCTCTCTAGATTTTTTGCGGAGATGGTGTCTGCCTGCTTCTCAGGCGGCGGGTTCGCGGGATCTTGAGCGGGCTGTGCTTGATCCTCTAACGGCATAGTTTCCGATCCGACCGTTTCTGATCCGATGTTTTCTGAAACAATGTTTTCTGAAACACCTCTTTCTGACTCCATCATCACCGGTGCCGGTCCCAGCAGCTCACCGCCATGGAAACGAAACAGCGCTACGGTTTTCGTTTCGGAGGAAGGCTGAATGATCGCCGCGTCTAATCGATCAAGACGTCCGCAGATTTCGTCGCACGCGGAGAGAATGCCTTTGCTTTTGGCCACTTTTGCGTGCTGCGCTGCCGCGGCCTCAAAATCCAGCTCAGCCGAGAGCCGCTCCCTGTCGGCTTCCAGTTCCCGCAGCAGAGACTGACCGCCGGAATCAAAATACTCCTGAACTCGCGCGACTTCAGCGGCATACGCTTCATCGGTACAGCCCTTGAAGCACGGCGCCAGGCACATCTTCATCTCAGAGTAAACGCAGCCAGGAAAACTCGGATCAGGATTCAGGTCAAAGGTGCAGCGGCGCATCTTGAACAGATCCAGCGAATCGTTGAGAAACTTGTCTGCCACGGCGCGGGAGCGGAACGGACCATAGAAGAGCGAGCGTCCTCCAAGCTTGCCGATGCGCGTGGTCGCATAGGCGCGGGGATATTCATTTTCCAGATTTAATCGGATCACCGGCGCGGGTCGCAGACGCAGGCGCTTCTGGTAGGTATCCGGGAACTCCTGCCGCGAAGTGCGGTAGAGCAGCAGCACAGACTCAAAGTCAGATCCGGTGAGGGAATAGTCGATCTTGGCGGTACGCTCGCGCAGGTTCAAGCGCTTGGACTGTGATTCCGGGGGAGCGAGCAAGCGTTGCAGCCGCTTCCTGAGGTTGGCCGTCTTGCTGACATATGGCTCGGCTGATTCGTCCGCGTTGCGCAGGGCAAACACCGCCGGAGCCGCGGCGAATTGGCCAAAGAAGTCCGCGGAGTGGCCGGGCGAGAACGGGATGGAATGGGTCAGCAACGGTTTGCCACCAGGACCACAGGCTACATTGATTCAACCAGTCTGGCACAGCCGCGCGTTGCGGCGCATCAGGAATATAAATCGCAGTCGCAACCCGAGTTCAAGTTTTCCAGAGCAAGGCTCCTTCAGTTGCGGAAAACGCGCTGCCGGTTATCTGGCCGTCTTTGCAGGCTAGCCTGATGTATTGGCCGTGATTTCCACGGCTTCCTCTGAGGAGTCCCTTATGTATTGTGGATTTGGTTGGAAAGCCAAGGATCTCTCGTCCACCCTGCCACTTTTCTCACACCGTCATCAAATCCCGTGTCCTCTTCTTCACAGCCTGTGTACGATGAATCACCTGTATCCATCGCTGTTTACACGATATCCGAAGCTTCCACAGGCATCGGCTACTACTACTGTATTTATATAGATATAAGTCTTTATATTCTTAGAAGAAGTAAGCGGCAGGCGTTTCAGAACAGCACGCGCATTAACGCGATTGCTGTTTACAGCTCCGCTGCATCCCTGGGCTTGGAAAGGACTGGTTTTAAGGATGGGTGGCCCTCAAGAGCAGCGGGGCCGATCCTTCGCCTCGCGCTCAGGCATGGTAAGGGGACAGAGCATGGTGTGCTCAGCTCAGGATGATGTTTCGCGGGGGATGGGTCTCGATGAATGGATGCTATCTCAGAATCGCTGTAATTCCACACACCTTGGTGCTTTGAAAAAAGAAGGAACCAGATCAGGCTCTGGCTTTGTGGAGGGTCCGGAAGTCTGGGCCCTTCATGGTGCGCACACGGCACATGTCATGCAGGCGTGAGCGCATACGGTCGGTAATGCGGTCTCCCAGTGTTTCCTCACGCGAGGCCGAGCGGGCGTCTTCTTCTTCGCGGGACTTCTTCAGCCGGGAGATTTCTTTCTGAGCGTTACCGGAAGGGCCATCGGGAAAATTGGTGGTGATGATGGTGGTCTTCTGCTCGTTATAACGGCTGTTCAGGATGTAACTGACAGTATCCCAGACCCACTCTGAGGATTTAACCGCGCCCAACTCGTCGAGCAACAGCACTTCAGCTTCAAGGATCGGCCGCAGGATTTCTAATTCCGTGGCCTGGACCGCCGGATTGTAAGAGTTCTGGATTTCCTTGAGCAGCTCGCGATAGTCGCAAAAGCGGCAGGGGACGCCTTTATCCTGCATTAAAGCCTGGATCATTCCGACGGCCAAGTGAGTTTTGCCGACACCGATAGAGCCGATCAACAGCATTCCCTGTTTTTCCAGCGGATACTCCTGCACAAAGCGCTGCGCGTCACGATGAGCGTTCCTGACCGAAAGAGAAATCTCATGCATCTCAAGATTGAAATTGGCCAGAGTGCAGTTTTTGTAACGCGCGGGAATGCCGGCTTTTTCCAGCAGTTGCTGGTTGCGCGCGGAGATGCGGCAATCACAGCGTGTCATGCGGCTGGCCTTGCCGGGAACAGAGACTTGCTTCCAGCCAGTGCCGTCGCATACGGGGCACGCTTCTGCGGGCTGCGATTGATGTTGCGTCGCCATGATCAGGGAAGAATATCTTCTGTTAAGAAAATACCACTATTCGCACAGATAAGGTGAGCTTCCGCAGAGAGGGAATTCTACTTGTGCACAGGATTTACACAGGCGGTGCACTGTCTTGCGGGCGACGTTTACACGTATAAATAAAAAACGGCGGCCCATGAGAGAGACCGCCGTGATTTTTCCTGTCTATTGTCAGTCTGCCGCGTTTCCCTTGGAAGGCGCAATTTGCTTTCCGCCTTCAGGGAAGATATCGAACACGTAATCATGTGCCGAGAGCGCTGCCGGGCTCAGGGTGCCTGCCTGGACGCGCTTGACGGCCTCTTCTCGCGTGAGGTCAAAGATCGCCTCCAGCATTTGCTTGCCGTCAGCCTTGTTCGCTTGGCCGACGACAAAGAGCACGCGCGCGCTGTGCTGGATGTAACGCGGGGACGGCAGCTGCTTCATCAGCATTTCCATGATGAGGTTGGCTTTCTCGCGGTCAAAGCGGCCACGTTCGCCTCGGCGGTCCTGCTCGGCAAAGAACGCCTGTGTCCACTCATTGTGATATTTCCAGAGCTTGTCGAACAGGTCTTTAGTGAAGCGCGTGCCCGCCTTTACATGATCGGCATTTTCCGCCGGCTCAACGCCATCTTCAGTCATCGCCGGACGCTTAAGGTAACCGTCTTTCGTGATGACTGCTTGATGGTGCAGGAGAGTCCAGAGCCAGGAGACGTCAATACGATAAGTGGCAAGATCGTTCATGAAGCGCAGCTTGAGTTCGTAATCGTCAATGGCGGCGGCAAAGTTGCCATTGAGAATCTGGAAGCCATAATTCGCGGCCATATAAAACGCATGCTGGATGCGCTCGATCGTGATATCGCCCTTGGGAATTCCATAGATCGCTTCCCAGCGCTCGGGTGAGAGCAGTTTCTCCGGCGTGTCGAGCGATTCTTTGGTGATGACCTGCGGCGTGATCTTGCCTTGCAGGTTCAACAGGCCTCGCGATTCAAGCACGCTGCGCTCAGCGTCGCTCAGGCCACTGGTTGCGGTGGGGACGGCCTGTTCTTTTACCTTGGCGGTTTCCCTGGGCGCGTCAATGATTGATTGCAGCTGCTCAACCTTGGCCTGCAACGGCGCATTGCCAGCCGCTACGTAGTCTTTTTCCGGGCTGGCGACCCAGCTCTGGCGGTAAACGTCGTAAAGGTGGCCTTTGACGCGCCTTGCCAGGATGTCATCAAGCGTTGGCTGCTGGTTGTTGCCAAGAGGCTCGTCGGGGACAAAGATCAGGCCGAGCATACGTTCGCGCAGCTTGTCGATCACCATGGCGCGCAACGCCAGCGGATTGTAGC
>DAHUXR010000178.1 GCA_027307045.1 Acidobacteriaceae bacterium | reverse complement strand
GCCGTGATCGCCGAGATCGCCGACATCGCGCGGAATCGGAAAAGCAAAACCCATACTGCTAATCACACGGCTGATAGTGATTAGGGACCCAGCCCCGGGGTTGAATGTGGTATCCCCGGAGTTGAATTGTGTAAGCCTTTTAGATTCCTAGTTGAGGCACAGGGGGGAGGGGGTGCGGAATCGCCGCAATCGCCGCAATCGCACGTTATCGCCGACATCGGAAAGCAAAACCGCACAGCCGATGAACAGAGGCTGCCCGGGCACATCCCTGATAGGTAGAACCGCAGATGCTGAAAGGCCTGGCGGGCCAGAAGGAACGCATTCCCCGCAGTTAAGGCTTGCCTTCGCCGGCTTTATAGATATAGCGGATGGAAGGCTTATAGATGAGCAGGGCAGAAGAGCTGCCACGGTTGACCTTGATGCAGTTGCGGTCATACCACTCAATGCAGCCCTGCACCTCTTCACCGTCCTTCATTACCACGACCACGGGCGTCTTGCCCTGGATCTGCTTCTGGTAATAGTAGTTTTCAGCATGGGTCTGCTCTGGCGGGCCGTTGCGGCGGATAGCGGACGATGGCGCGCGGTCTGTGCGTTCCAGACGCTCACGGCGTTCCGAGACAGGTTCGGTGCGTGGAGCTGGCGCGCTCAGGGAAGGCCGAATTAATTTCCGGCTGACAAACTCTTCCTCCTGGGTGCGCTCAGGAGCCTGACGAGCGGCTGTAGAATCCATTCCATCCTTCATAGTTGTCCGTCCCGCTAGAAATCTGAAAACTGCACCGGCAAGTAATAAACCGGCTCGGCTGGCCGAGCTGAATCCCAGAAAGTGTGAGCGAGAATCCAGTGCGGGTTAATGCTGTAACCGTACCACATGGCCGTTTAGCTTTCAATTGCCTGAAAGGCCAATCACCCGGCGCGCAAGCGTATGTTTTTTGTCGAACACAGGCCGTGCACCATCAGGCGACAGTGGTTATCGTTCCAGCGTCAGAGCAAAAGCGTCCAGTGAAAGTGGCCGCAGAACGTTGCGGCGCATGCCGCTCTGGACTTGTCCCAGCTGGTAGTTAGCCTGGTTGATCCAGTTGAAATCCACGGCCGTAGCCAGCGACTTCAGCTCCGCCGCAATATCGGTGTTGCGGACCAGCTCCGGAGCATTCGATACCAGCGCCAGCAGGTCTTTCAGCAGACCATAAACGGCGCCCAGCAGGCGATCTGTTTTTTCTTTGCCCTCACCGCCGGCGCGATATGTTTCCGTGGTGCGGAACAGGTCAGAATGCTCGCCGGACCGGATGGCCGTTACCAGCAGCGTGAGCGCGTCTTTGCGGGCGGACATATATTCTTCCAGGTTGAGCGTGCGAGCCCGGCCAACCGCTCCGGCGCTGAGTCGGGACACAAGCTGGCGCTGCCGGGCATTCCATTCCGGACGGGATTTTTCCAGATAACGTTCAATTTCGGAATTTGGAAGAGCGCTCAGGCTGAAGATCACGCAGCGCGAGCGGATGGTCGGCAGCAATTCTCCGGGGTTGCGGACAAGAATGAAAAGGGTGGCGAAATCCGGCGGCTCTTCCAGCACTTTCAGCAGCGCATTAGCCGCCTCTTTCATGAACGCCGAATCCACGAAAACGAACACGCGCCGCCGCGCTTCCTGGGGCTTGTATCGCGCGGTCTGGATCACCTGCCGCACCTGGTCCACTTTAATCATCATCTGCGGCGGGTCAGGCGGCACCACCAGAACGTCAGGATGGGTCTGTACGAGGATGCGGGTTTCGCGTTTGTCGGTCTCGCGGAGCCCTTCGCGGGCTTCCACGGCCTCGGCAAAGCGGCTTTCCAGGTCTTCGGACTGGGCAATCCGGGTACAGTTTGAGCATACGCCGCAGAAATCCGGCAGGCCATCGGTCAGGCGAGGCTGGAGGCAGTTCATGGTTCGGGCCACCATCAGCGCCAGCGTGTATTTCCCTGCGCCCTGCGGCCCGGCCAGGATCACGGCATGGGGAAACCGGTCGCGGGCCAGCATTTCCCGCAACTGGCGGACAGTCTCCGCATTGCCCTGAAAGTCAGAAAATGCCATGCAGCCATTCTAAACATGAACGGGGAGCTGGATGCCATGAATCCTGCCGCTCATTTTTTCATGTAAGTCACTGAAAGTAAGCAGCTTAAAAAATCTGTCAAATTTATTCACTTTTTTCTGCCGAAGCTATATTTCCGGGCAGCGTTCTGACTCTACTACTACAGAAGCAGGCTCATCCGTCGACTGCTAAATAGGTGGATATGGACCCGGAAGCCGTATCCACCTAATAATTTTTTAGGGCCGCTTTTCGAGCCACCTTTCCACCGCCGCCGCTACTACAAAGGCAAATTTTGCCCTCTAAATCATCCATTAGCTTTTTTAACCGACCTCTAATCACTGCCTAACAAATTGTGTCCATGATTACAGGCAAGGGAGTTCCCCGTCCCAATTGAACGTTGTTGTAAGAGGTTGATCGTCACCCTCCGAGGCTCCCCTTACGAGAGGTGTCTGTGGTTATCGAATTAGTGGAAATGGCGTGGTCCAAGGTGTTCCGCTGCCGTCATAAGAAATGCACGCCGCTCATTACCTGCCGCAAGGGCCAGCCACGCTCGCGTGTCGCGGCCATTACGGGAACCTATTTTGTGTGCCTGAAATGTGGCAAAGAGTTCGCCTATGACTGGGACAATATGCGTGTGATTGATCCCGAACACAGCCAAGTGGCATTGCTGGCGGAAAAAGCCACGGAGATGTACGCAGGCAAGTAAATGTCCGGAAACTAGATCTTTCCGTTCACCATCCGCAGCAGTCCCGGATTGGAACCGGAAGCCTGTTTTGTGTCTGAAGACTTTTGTGTCCAGGCTTTGCGGATTGAATCCGCCAGGGCATCAGTGTCACTGTTGACGGGAGCTGGCATGGGCGACGAAGCGGGGAAGTGGAGCACTCTTACATTCGAACGACCGTTGGAACGGTCACTCTGGTTGCGTTCAGTTTTGGGCATAAGTTTTCCTGTTATTCATTCAGAATTGCGGAGATTATCTTTTCAGATCGCGTCAGGCGGCTTCTTTACCGTCCGGCTTGCTGGCAGCGCTCTCCGTTTTTTCCTTTTCCCCGACGGAAGCTTCTTTTCGAGGTTGCAGCGTTCTGGCTCCGGCATTCATTTCCAGCGTTGAACGTACCATGCTTCCGCTTAGTTTGAATCCGTTGTTCCTGAGCTGCTGAGCCCGTGCCTTAATCCGGTCCGATGTTACCTTCATGCCTGAATTCCTTTATGAGTCCCAGAGGTTTATGAGTTATTTAGAAGGAACAAGAGACTTGCAATAAACGGTTAGAAGCAAATGCAGAAAAAAGGATGTATTTCTAAGGTTAGTTGCCTTAATCCTGCTCAGGTCAAACGCCTGATTGATTCCGTTTTTCTTGTGCGTACTCTTGTTGGATGTTCAAGAAATTTTCCCGGTTTGGAGTGGTAGCTGTCTTATCGATGGCCGGCTGGTTGGGTGCACAAACGCCCACGCCTTCGCCCACGCCCGCGGATGAGTTCACCATTGTCGCTCTGCCGGATACGCAGTTCTATTCGTCACTGAATCCGCAGATATTTGCGGCGCAGACGCAGTGGATTGCCGATCACATTCAGGACCAGAACATTCAATTAGTGGTGGGACTGGGAGATATCGTGGACAGCGGCGGCGACTTAACGCAATGGCAGAACGCGGACTCCGCAGTGCGCCTCTTGAGCGGCAAAGTGCCTTACATGATGGCGATCGGCAATCACGACTACGACCAGAACAATCCCGCGGGGCGCACCGCTTCCACCAAAAACTTTAATTCTTTCTTCGGCCCGGCCCGATACACGGGAGCAGCGTGGTACAAGGGCAGCTTTCCCGCCGGCAGCAATGAGAATTTTTACGGCGTGGTGACGGTCAACGGACGCAATTACCTGATCATTGTGCTGGAATTCGCTGCGCAAGATTCATCGCTGGCCTGGGCCGATGGCATTCTGAAAGCCAATCAGGATAAAGACGCAATCATCGTCACGCACATGTTCACCTATATGGACAACACGCGCATTTCCGGCTGCGATCTGAATAGCGCGGCCAGCTTCGGCGTGGGGCAGGACAATAACGGTGAAGACATGTGGTGGAAGCTGGTGCGCAAGTATCCCAACATTCATCTGGTATTGAGCGGCCACGTGGTGCAGGGCGACGGCACCGGCCGACGCATGGACCTGGGTGTGAACGGAAATCTGGTGAACCAGATTCTTTCCGACTATCAATCTGATCCGCTGGGCGGAAGCGGCTACTTGCGCATCATGAGGATTTCGCCGTCACTGAATCGCGTGAGCGTAACTTCCTACTCCCCATATCTCGATAGCTTTATGACGGACGACCACAATCAGTTCACCGTGCCGTATCACAATCCCGGAGTTTCAACGGCGCCCGGCACAATTTCAGGCAAAGCGAAGAACGCGATTGATTGCTCGGCTGCCGCAGGCGTCACAGTGGCTTACAGCGGCGGTTCGGCGGTGACCGATGTCAATGGCAACTTCACCATCCCTGCCGGGGCACGTAAATCGCTGGCGATCACGGCCAGCAAACCCCGCTGGCTGAGCGACGCTCGCACTGGTACGTCCACGCTGAATGCAGTGACGGAGCCGAGCCCGACCAAGATCTTTGTTTCCACGGCGGGCCAGATCAGCGGACACGTACTGAACAGCGGCGGAGCGCCGGTCGCCGGGGCTACGTTGACTTTTACCGGAGGAAAGCTGCGTCTTAGCAAGACCGTCACGGCGGATGGCGCCGGAGTATTTAGCTCAAGTTGGATTTCCGTAGGAAGTTATACGGTCACGGTAGCCGCGCCGGGCTTTGCCGGCCTGAGCACGACTGTGACCGTGAATACCGGGCTGACCACTGCGCTCAACGTCACAATGAAATGAACATCAAGGCCCCCTGGGCCGCTCAGAAATATTCGCCGGCAGAGCCTGTAATTTGCTCCGCCGGTGAACGTCTTTAGAGTGAGGTCTGATTCGGCCTGAGAACCATGGAACCTTCCAAAAGCCTGAAACCACCGACAGGAAAACGTCACATTTTTCGTAAAGCCGCGATCGCGGGTTTCGCGGCGTACCTGGTTTTGTCCATTCTGGCTGGCGTCGTCATCGCCGATCTGGGCCTCAAACTCCGTCGTCTTCCGCTGCGCCATCAACAGGCCATGGCGGCAGCTGTCCGAAGCGATTTCCATGCTGAACTGCAGGATGTGTCAATCACTGCCGCTGACGGCGTGGTGCTGAAGGGCTGGTTTGTCCAGCCCAGAGACTACAACGGCAATGCGGTAATTCTGCTACACGGAATTACCGATAACCGCGAAGGCGTGGCCGGATACGGAGAACTGCTGCTGGAACACGGCTATGCGGTGTTGCTTCCAGATGCGCGCCGCCACGGCGAGAGCGGCGGTGAACTGGCCACTTATGGCGTGAAGGAGTCTGACGACATTCATCGCTGGGTTTCCTGGATATACGCCCATGATCCTCCACAATGCATTTACGGATTCGGAGAGTCTTATGGCGCCGCGTTGATGCTGCAACCCTGGCTGTGGAAGACCGCTTTTGTGCCGTGGCCGTGGAGAGTCCATTCTCAAACGCGCGCGAGATGAGCTTTGAACGCGTCTCCGGGCCGCTGCACCTCGGCCCCTGGTTCGGACGCACGCTGGGGCGTCCCGCGATCTGGTCGGCAGTTGTGTATGCGCGGGTCCGATACGGCATCAATCTATTGCAGCCCAACCCTTTGGAAGCGGTAGCGCACTCCAGAGTTCCTGTGTTGTTGATCCACGGCGAAGATGATCGGAATATTGCTCCGCGACATTCTCAACTCATAGCTGCTGCCGCGCCGGATCATGTCACGCTTTGGCTGGTGCCGCACGCCGGCCATACCATGGCATGGGCTGCCGCGCATCGTGAATTTGAGGGCCGTCTTCTAAGCTGGTTCACAACACACCTGCGGACGCAAGACAACATTTCCAATTCTGCTGCTGTCACTTCTTTCTAAATTCAGGATTTCTCCTGTTTCTATTCATTTTATTGGATGTTTTTGAACATCTTATTGTGCAATTTTAGTTTCATTTACGAATTCGGAACAGATTACCTTCTTCTAATTTTCCTGGTTCCCCGGATAGTAAGCTGCGTCCCGGTTTTTTTACAGCCCGGATGCAAGCCCCTGGCTGTTGCATGAAGCAGGCCGCTGAACGACTTGAACACTTTGAAAACCCCGCACCACTGAGTCGTGCGCACTTCATTTTGCAGTAGGTGTAAGGCAGCCTGCTGGAACCATTCACCAGTACCTGGCCAAGTTGCAAATATTCCAAGACAAGGTGGTACAAAATGAATTTAGTTCTTTCGAAGAAGAAAACCTTTGCAAGTGCATGTCTTCTGGCGGGATTGCTCGCCTTCCTGTCCGTAAGCGCCACGGCGCAACTTGTTGCGCCAAGCAAGGCCCCGGATTGGCCGCAATGGGGCCTCAATCCTCAGCACACGCTGTTTGACGGAGGCGTCGTAGGACAGCCCCTGAACCAGAACGCCGTCATCCTGCAATATGACTTCAACATTGCCGCGGAAAAAGCCGACCCCAACGCAGCCGGCACTCTGCTGGTGCATTATCAGGTGCCTTTGGTCGATGGCAACGACGTTTACGTTGAGTCCAAAGACGGTACCTACAGCAACAGCACATACAGCACACAGAAATGGCACCAGAACAAATACACATGGCAGGGCGGAACGCTGGTCA
>DAHUXR010000177.1 GCA_027307045.1 Acidobacteriaceae bacterium | reverse complement strand
TAATCCGCTGCGCATCGCCTTCCACGAGTGGATCGATATCTGGAATGACCTGCGGCAAGCGCCCTCGTGGCGATTGAAGCTGCGGTATGTCTTCGGACGGCCGGGATGGAAAGAGGAAGAGGCGGCCGCCAGCGCGCCAATGTATAGATCAACGCAAGCGCGCTGATAATCGGAAATCCACCAGACATTAGGACCCGCCTCATAGATCGGATTTGGTTAGTTCTGCTTAGTTCGTACCGATAGTTTCCGGATAGCCCATGATCGCGTCCGATAAAGCAACCGAAGCGCAGAAAAACTTCCCCCCAACAGGACTTCTGGCCCGATTGGCTCTTCTTAGTTCAACTTCCGGTTTGCCCGCACCCGGAAGGAATCTTTTCCGAGCATGGGCTACCATGTATTCATGTTTGTGGCGCTCGGAAGATCTCCCGGAATTCTCGTGGTGCTCGCCTCTATTATGTTTGCGAGCTTGCTGCCCGGCCAGACAGCAGTACACGTCAAGAGCGGGCGCTCTTTTTCGGCTCCCGCCGTAGCCTCCGAACTCGACCGAGATATAGACGAGCGCCGCTTCCCATCGATGCAGAAGCGACTGGATGGCGCGAATCTTACGCCGACAGAGCGCATTTATTTCAGGGGAGTGCTTGCCGACCGCACAAACCACCCCCAAGACGCGATTACTGATCTACAGCGGATCTTGCCTGCTCTTCTCAGCACCGATCCTCATCGCGCCGCGGTGGCTTTGCGTACATTAGCGACTGATTATTTCATAGTCGGCCGGTACGCGGAGTCAGTGTCCGCATATGCGGAATTGCTCCACAAATTTGGCAACGAGCTGTCGGAACCGGCGAAACGCGTATGCGAAGATAACCTGCATACGTTCGAGTTGCTGAAGGATGCCCCGCCACAGACCGTTTCCGGCATACGGACGTTCACGGTCCCAATAAAGCAGGACCCCATTGATGACATCGAGGTGCCGGTTCAAATCGGCAAATCGGTTGAGTGGTGGATCTTTGATACCGGCGCTAACGAATCAGCGATTACCGCCAGCGCAGCAAAGCGATTGGGGCTGAAAGTCTCTGAGGGTAAAGCCACAACCCAGGGAGCTTCCGGTGCGGAAGTCCCATTGAAAACCGCGATTATTCCTGAGCTCAAGTTCGGAGCTAGCGTGATCCACAACGTGGTCGCCCTGGTAATGGATGATCGATCTTTGAGTATCAGTATTGGAAAGCAGGGCCGCTATCAAATCGAAGGCATCCTTGGCTATCCGGTGCTCCGTGCGCTGGGCAGCGTCACGGTTTTGGATTCGGAGATCAACGTCGCGCCCGAAAGTGAGCCATCGCCGAGATCCTCTTCGTTGTATACAGAGGAATTGACTCCGTTGCTTCAGGTTTCGGTCGAAGGGCACGACTTACTGCTAATCTTCGATACCGGGGCTGCTTCAACGCACTTCAATGCCAGGTACGTTCGGGAGTTTCCGACGCAATTTGTCGCGGTGGAAAAAACGAAGAGCTGCATGGCTGGAGCTGGTGGTGAGAAGTGCGTAGACAGCTATCGCCTCCCGCGGGCAGAGTTGAGGCTGGGCGATGCCCACGTGACCTTACATGAAGTCCCGAGTTTGCGCGAGAGCATGGGAACTGATCAGTTTGACTCTGTTTACGGGAACGCAGGGGGGACGCTGTTCAACAGTCTCAGGGCCTACACAATTGATTTCAGGAACATGCGGTTTATTGCCGGAGAGCCGCTGGACAAGTAGAGTGCGAGTTCGGGGTAAGCCATCGGAGTAACGGACGTGAACTACGGTTGATGAACGACAGCCGCCATTTCGCTGGCAAAGCGGCGCTCCGCCAGTTTTCCTGCTGTATGGTCGGCCAACCAGAAGCTCTTCAGAAACGGGCATCTGGGACATGACACGCGGGTTTGCGGCTAAGTCGTCTGCTGCTCGGAACTTTGCGCCGTAGCTTATTCTTTCTTCTTCGGCTTCATCATCTGCCACTGCTCTTCCGTCAGCATGTCGCCCATATGAGCGAACTCGCTTGCACCCTTGAGTTGCTCGCCGCCATCCATTACGATCTGTTCTCCGTTCACATAGCCTGATCGGTCGCTCAGCACAAAGGCCGCCAGGTCGGCCAGCTCTTCATGGGTGCCAAAACGTCCCAGAGGATTTTTCTTCTTGGCGATTTCTTCCAGCGACTTCACCGGCATCAGCCGCGAGAACGCGCCTTCCGTCGGCACCGGCCCCGGCGCAATTGCGTTAAATCGAATTCCGTATTTCCCCCACTCTACCGCCAGGCTGCGCGTCATGTTCAATACGCCCGCTTTGGCTACCGACGAAGGCACCACATAAGGCGAGCCCCAATGGGCGTATGTGGTGGTGATGCTTAAGACGCTGGCTTTGTGCTTTTCTTTGATCCACTGCTTGCCGCAGGCCATGGTGCAATGAATTGTGCCCATGAGTACGATTCCGATCACAGCTTCAAACGCTCCAATGGAAAGCTCCTCAGTGCGGCAGAGAAAATTACCGGCAGCGTTGTTGACCAGCCCGTCCAGCGGCCCATCCTGCCAGATCGCGTCGATCATGGTATTAACTCGCTGATTATTACGGACGTCGCAAGAAAAGGTCTTTACTGTTCCGCCGGTGGACTTGCGAAGTTCGTCGCAGGCTTCAGCCAGCACTTCTTCGCGGCGTCCACAGATGTAAAGCGAAGCGCCCAGTTCCAGAAAGCGCTTGCCCATGCTCTTGCCCAGGCCGGTGGCGCCGCCGGTGACCAGAATTCTTTTACCTGCGAGTAAATTCTTTTCAAACACAGTTGTTTGTCCTTCTTCTTAAAAGGAGTTGACGAAACATCGTACACGCCAACGGCTTTCTCATGCCAGAGCGGGGTCGCGGAAAGTCTCCCGATTGCTTCCTCGGCCCGAGCAGGCATTGCTTGCATGAGCTTATTTTGTGGCGCATAATTCCAGGCCGAAAGGGGTACTCCCATGCGCAAAGGGCTATTTTTGGCGATCAGTGCCCTGCTTTGCATGTCTTTGGGGCACAGCTCTCCGTCAGACTGGGCAATCAATGCCACCGCGATTGAAGCCTGCAGTTGTCCACACTTCTGCATGTGCTATTTCAACGCCCATCCGGCCGTGCATCACGACCACGGCCAGGCTCATAACTATTGCAAGTTCAACAATGCCTATAAAGTCAACAAAGGGCATTTCGGGACCACTGATCTCACCGGCGCCAAGTTCTGGATCAACGGCGATCTGGGCGGCGATTTCTCCCAGGGGCAGATGGACTGGGCCCTGGTCACGTTTGATAAGGCTACAACACCAGCGCAGCGGCAGGCCCTGGGCGAGATCATAGGGCACGTCTTTCCCGTTAAGTGGAAATCGCTCAAGACCGCCGAAGGCAGCATTGATACGTGGACCTTTGACAAGGACCAGGCTCATGCAACGCTCAATGGCGGCAAAACCGCCGAGGTCAAGCTGAGGCGCTTTCAGGGCATGACAGATGAACCTGCGGTGCTCAAGAATGTTAAGTACTGGGGAACACCAAGAAATGATGGGTTTGTAATGATGCCGAATGAGGTGGAAGCTTACAAGGAAGGCCCACAAACTTATGAGTTCAAGGGTACAAATGGATTCATGCTCACTTTCGACATGACTTCCAAGGACGTACCCAGCGGCAAATCTTCCATGGGCAACTGAAAGCTACTCGTCTCGAATGTTTTCATGGTGCGCCAGAATTTCTTTCGGCGCACCTTTTCTTGTGGCCGGCGAATTTCGATGTCAGGTCAAATACGAAATTCCATCCACGTGATCGCTCATTCAGATTGCCGCACGGCGACCAGTGGCAGATCGAGGTCTGCGGCCCATTTTTCCCATGACGCCGCCTTGCGCTGCAGGAAGATGCGCTCAAGCGCTGCTCGGTCGGCTGTCTTGAGGCCAAGCTCAGACAGGAGTTTTTGCGCAAAGTGCGGCTCCAGCGCCGCAATGGCAATCCATCCGTCGTTTGCCCGATAAAAAGCGTAAAGTGGATAAGCTCCTCCCAGCATGCCGTCTGACGAGGTAAGACCAGCTTTGAGCGGCATTGCCAGGTCGCGCGCGCATTCATGCAGAGAAACCCATGCACAGCCTGCCGTGCCTTTGCGGGCTGATCGATTCAGGAGAGCCAGCGCCATGCCTACAGCTCTTTCCGCTCCCGCCAGATCGATAAACAGCGTTGGCGGCATTTGTGGCGGACGCAAGAGGCCCAGATCAGCCTGATAGGTCAGATCGTGTCCTGTCTGCTCATGGAGCGGCGCAGGATATCCAATGATCCCCACAAAACACAATTTGGGATGGCGAGCGTGCAGATTCTCCCAATCCAGCCCCAGCCTTTGCAGGGCCGATGGTCGAAATGAAGCCAGCAGCAAATCCGCTTTCGCCAGCAAATCGTCCAGCTCTGCGCGCCCTTCTGGAGATTTAAGGTCCAGGCGCAGTACGGTCTGTCCTTGGCAAAGTGATTCATACAGTCCCGGCGCCGCGGTCTTGGTGGCGTCTCCGCTTGGTGGCTCGACTTTAGTGACCTCGGCCCCAAGCTTTGTCAAGCGCGCCGCCGCCGCCGGCCCGGGAACATTCAGCGCCAGGCTCACGATCTTGAGTCCCTGCAACAGTGTTGAATCGGAATTCATGGGTGCCCATTATAGGCAATCTAATTCGCGGCCATGCATTCGAAATGCGCCGCGCCCCAATCAAGCAACTTGCTATCCGCCGCGTGGTAAAATTCGCTGCGTTTCCTGGAGAAGACAGAATGAGCATGCGTAAGCAATCTTTGTTGATATGCCTCTTGACCCTTGTGGCCTGCATTTGTGTCGGCGCGACTGAACGCCAGAGCAATGCCGACTACCATGCACGCCGCGCGGCGCTGGCCAAACAGATGGAAGGCGGCACGCTCGTCCTATTTGCTCCCACTGAAGCTGAAGGCCCCAATAATCTCTACGGTTTTCGCCAGGACGATAATTTCTTTTATCTCACCGGCTGGCTGGAGCCCGGCGCGGCGCTGCTCATCAACTCCAATCCTTACGTTGAAATCCTCTTTCTGGCCGAGCACAACGTAACTCAGGAAAAGTGGACCGGTCCTAAGCTCGGCCCGGAAAATCCGCACGCGCCGCAGCAGACCGGCTTTGACAAAGTCGAAAGCCTGGACAAAATGCATGATGAGTTGCTCAAGCTTCTGCCCCAGCCCCGCGCAACCGTCTATTCCGATCTTGGCGCCAACGGCCTAACCACGGCCTCAACCGGCCCGCTGGAATGGCTGCGCCGCGGCAATTCATTTCCTAATTACGTTTCGTTCAAGGACGCCAAGCCTCTGATCGCGCGGCTCCGCACGGTAAAAGATGCCGGCGAACTGAAGATGATTAGTCGAGCCTCAGACGCTTCGGTCGCAGCTCACCTGGCCGCGTTGAAAGCCATTCATCCCGGCCTGAATGAGCGTGAGATTTCCGCGCTGATGCAGTATGAATTCGGCAAACGTGGCTGTGAACGGCCTGCATACGCGCCCATTGTGGGTTCCGGGTTCTTCTCCACGGTGCTGCACTATTCGGCCGACGATCGCACCATGCAGGATGGCGATCTCGTCGTAATGGACGTGGGCGGCGAATATTCCATGTATGCCACCGATATCACGCGGACAGCGCCCGTTAACGGCAAGTTCACGGCCCGCCAGCGGGAGATTTACAACATTGTGCTGGCATCACAAGAGGCTGCGATGCAGGCGTTTCAGGCAGGGAAGTCTAAAATTCCCACCAGTCGCACTGATCCCGATTCGCTCTATAAAGTTGCCTTTGATTACATCAACACGCATGGCAAAGACCTCCATGGCGAGCCGCTGGGCAAATATTTTATCCACGGACTGGGACATCATGTCGGATTGAATGTGCATGATGCCAACGATTCAGCGTTGCCGCTCGATAAAGGCATGGTCTTCACGCTGGAGCCAGGGATTTATATTCCGGAAGAAAAGCTCGGTGTCCGCATTGAAGATATATTTGCCGTTGGACAGGACGGCAAACTGATCATGCTGAGCCACGGCTTGCCAAGAACGGCAGACGAGGTGGAAGCGGCAATGAAAAAATAACGCTGAACGCGGCTACGAGCGTCTACTTGATTGCCACCGCCAGCGTGTCATGGTGTTCACGAATAAACCTACGCAGATATGGTCCAATCTGGCTGGGCGCCTCAAACCCGGCGGCCTTCGCGGCGGCTTCCTGGTCCTTCGGTGTAGCATCAGCGCTTTCCGCGTAGTGTTTCAGATCTCGAAACACCCCGATGGTAAAGATGTCCCATGCTGCTCCCTGATCGCGAGCAAAGATAAAATTCTCCGGCTGCTTCAAGGCTTTCGAATAGGCATTTTCCATCTCGCGCTCTTTATAGAGATCCGCAAACTTGCCCGGCAGTGCAACAAACATCTCAACATGAAAGAACGCTCCGTCGGCAAAGGCTTTCCGAAGATCAGCCAGCGCAGGCCCGTAAGCAAACAGGTCTTCCTGCCACGCAATCTGCTCTTTAAATTTCTCGTCGAGCCTGGCTGTCTGCTGCGCTTGCTGGCGCTTGGCGATTCGCGCTGGCTGGTAATACTCAGCGTAGCTGCCGACAGGGAACAGCACCATCAGGTCCCAATGGTCGCCCTGGCTGTGGCGCATCCAAAGCGGCGCTTCGTCTCCGGCCTGTTTCAGCTCAGCGGCACGCGCCTTGTAGAGGTCGATCAGGTCCAGCAGTCTGCCCGGGGCAGCCTGCACCAGCGTGACTTTGTAGAGGTAAGGATTGTCGGCAGCGCGTGCTGCTTGGGCAA
>DAHUXR010000176.1 GCA_027307045.1 Acidobacteriaceae bacterium | reverse complement strand
GCCCAAAATAATAGGTCGCGAACGATTAAAAGATTTTCGGGGGTCCGCGCTGATTATCTCTAACCACATTGCGCAGATTGATATTGGATTCCTCATGGCTGCGCTGCCGATGCATCTGCGCAACCGGCTGGGCGTAGCCATGCAAGGCGAGATGCTGCGCTCGATGCGTTATCCGCCGAAGGAGTGGTTCTTTTTGAGGCGCTGGTGGGAGCAGGTGCGCTATGCTCTCATCGCTTTGTTCTTTAATGTGTTCTCGCTGCCGCAACGGGCGAAATACCGTGAGAGCTTCCGCTTTGCCGGCGAGCTGGTGGACCGCGGCTATAGCGTAGTGATCTTTCCTGAAGGCCGCCGCACAGAGACAGGTGAGATGTCGCCTTTCCGCAGCGGGATTGGATTGCTGGCAACGCATCTCAACCTGCCGATTATTCCCATGCGCATCGACGGGCTGTTTCCCTTCAAGATCGCCAAGAAGCATTACGCTCCGCCGCACGCGGTACAGGTGAAGATTGGGGATCCAGTGAGGTTTGAGCCCACAGCCGATCCAGAGGAGATCGCGAAGAGACTCCAGGCGATTGTGGCGAGCTTGTGAAAAGCGTGATCGAAACAAATGCCGAACGGCTTCAAGCCCTAAACGCAGCCATCAAGAAAACGTGGATCGATCGAGACGTGGACCAGAAGAGCTACGAAGCGTGGAAGCGGGCTTGCGCGGAGTTCCATTCTTCTTTTGATGCTCTAGCGTTTCCTGGTGGATTGGGGCGGGCGATGTCTCTCTTGGCAAAGCAAGACCTTGAGATTATTGAGCAGGTACTTCGATTTCTTGAATTTGATCCCTTTTTCTTTCGATCGGGATACATCAAGGTGGAATTCATCAGGCATTTGCGGCATTGGCCCCTGACCGAGGATCAGAAAGCCAGGTTGCAAAAAGTCATTATCGCCCGCATCTATGAAAAGGGAAGGCGCGAATTCAGATGGTACTGCCGCCTGGCCAAATACGTAACAGATTCCGAGTTCGAGGCACTGATTGAAAAATTGGCTGCGGTGAAAGAACCAAAACTCGTCGCGCGGCAAGCAAGCTGGGTTCTGGCGCAGCTTAAGCAATAGGAAACTGGCGTCAAATCGTTGAACTTGTCAAAGGCATATCTCCTCGGCCACCCTACTTACAAATGGGGACGTAAAACACTGTAGGACAGAAAGCTTAGGTCCTGTGCGTCTAGTGTCGGGTCTTGTTATCATCTTCAGGAGTCTCCGAGCTAACCACGATGCCTACACATACAGGCCACCATTTTCTACAGATTCCCGGACCCACCAACGTTCCTGATCGCGTTCTCCGCGCAATGGATCGCCCTGTCATCGACCATCGTGGGCAGGAGTTTGCGCAGTTGGGAGCCGAGGTGCTTGAAGGAGTAAAGTCGATCTTCAAGACCAAAGGCCCGGTCGTTATGTATCCTGCGTCCGGATCAGGGGCCTGGGAAGCAGCCATTGTGAATACGCTTTCACCCGGTGACCGCGTGCTGATGTTTGAGACTGGGCACTTTTCCAATCTGTGGCGAGACATCGCCGTACGGCATGGGCTGGTCGTCGATTACGTACCGGGAGACTGGCGGCGCGGCGTGCAACCGGAAGACGCCGAACATCGGCTGAAAGAAGACAAGCAGCGCGCGATCAAGGCCGTGATGGTTGTTCACAATGAAACTTCCACGGGAGTCGCAAGCCGCATTGCCGAGATTCGCAAAGCCATGGACCGGGCGCAGCATCCGTCCCTGCTGATGGTGGATACGATTTCATCGTTGGGCTCCATGGATTACCGGCACGATGAATGGGGCGTGGATGTGACGGTGGGCGGATCACAAAAAGGGCTGATGCTTCCGCCGGGGCTGAGCTTTAACGCAATTTCAGAAAAGGCGCTGGCGGCGAATAAGTCGGCAAAAATGGGACGCTATTACTGGGACTGGCAGGAGATGCTCAAGCCGAACCGGTCAGGGTTCTTCCCTTACACGCCGGCGACGAATCTTTTGTGGGGATTGCGGGAAGCGCTGGCCATGCTGCATGAAGAAGGGCTGGACAATGTGTTTCAGCGGCATAATCGCCATGCCACAGCCACGCGCGCGGCCGTGGAAGCGTGGGGTCTGGAAGTGTGGTGTGAAGAGCCGAAGGAATATTCCAGTTCGCTTACGGCGGTTGCCATGCCGCTGGGTCATGATGCGGACAAGCTGCGGGAAATCATTCTGGAGGCCTTTGACATGTCACTGGGCACCGGGCTGGCCAAGCTGGGAGGCAAGGTATTTCGCATCGGACACCTTGGGCACTTCAATGACCTGATGTTGGCAGGCACATTAAGCGGTGTGGAGATGGGACTGAAGTTGGCCAAGGTCCCGCATAAGGCGGGCGGGATCAATGCCGCGCTGGAGCGATTGGCGGCAAGCCGACAGCAAATAGCAAACCATTCTCCGCTCGCCGAAGCGGCGCTTCGTTAGATTAGCGTTGGTCGTCTTTAAGGTTGCGAAAGCCTGCGCGATGGTCGCGGATGAGACGGTCAAGCCGCGATTGCAGCAGCGTTACCGCGTCGTACAAGGTCTGGATACCGCCGCTTTCCCAGCTTACGTCTTCATGCTCTATATCAATGGAAAGGTCGCGCATCATTTGCGCGAAACGGCGGATTCGCTCGGCGGCCAGGAATGATGCGAGCAGCTCTTTCCGTCCGGGCTGGGCATGGTGTAGTTCGCTGGCCGTCCATGAGGTCATGCGGATTTCGTCAAGGGCGTGACGAAACTCCTGCAGGGCTGCATCGTCGGAAATGGTGCCACTTTTTAGATCGCGCTCAAGCAGGCGCAGCTCTGAAGTCAGGGTGCGCAACCGGGACGCGATCTGGAAGCCCTTTTCAGCCATGTTTCCCACCCCCATTTTGATGCCGAGGCGCTCAGGATTGCTCTATATTTCCATGCGAACTTGGTCACTGACTTGGACCACAAATGGGCCTGCCAGGATTGTCCTTAGGTAATGTGGTGTGGGCAAATGGGGGCATAAACCGGTGAATACCGCTCAAAGCAGGCGATTTCAGGACTTTAGTAAAACGGCCTCCAGGAAGACGCTAGCGGGCGCGGGCTTTCCGCTTAACTGGTTTGGCGGCGGTCTTGGCGGCAGTTTTTCGGGTAGGCCGCGCAGATTGGAATCTTTTAAGCTTCGCCTTCGGCGCTGAGGCTGCCGGTTGAGGGCCATTCTGGCCGAGGGCCGCCAGCGGCGGGAGCTTTTGTTTGAGCGTAAGAATGGGCTCAAAAAGATCGCCCGACTTTTCCACCCGTTGCAATACATGGTCTGAAGTAAACACCAGCAACTCGGGATCGGCTTTTTTTAAGCAGTTTTCCACCTCTTTCCATGTAACCGGTGTGGACACCGTGGGCTGGTCTTTGGCGCGCAGCGAATAAACGTTGACAGTGGTTTTGTAACCGTCGTTCTGGCTCCAGTCTACAAAGACTTTATTCACGCGCAGGGCTTTTTTCATGTCGGAAACAACCAGATCGGGGTGGCGCTCCTCCAGCAGCTGCGCAATCGCCTTGGCAAAAGGCTTGGTTTGGTCATAAGTAACGGCGGTGTTCAGCGGGACGTAAATCTGAAGGCCCTTGGAACCGGATGTCTTGGCAAAAGCCTGCAATCCGAACTGCTCAAAAATCTCACGCACCCACAAGCCGACCTGGCAGCACTGCACAATGGTGGCCGGCGGGCCGGGATCGAGGTCGAAAGCGATCACTGTGGGACGATTTGTATCAGGCGCGCGCGAAAGCGAAGTATGCAATTCGAGGTCGGCCAGATTGGCGAGCCAGACCAGCGTTGGCAGATCGGCGACAACACAGTAATCCATAAAGCGATTATTGCCTTCGCTCCAGACCCTGGCGGTCTTCATCCAATTGGGGCGGTAGCTGGGACAGTTTTTTTCATAAAAAAACATCCCCTCGACGCCATTGGGATAGCGCTTGAGCGTAAGCGCGCGGTCGGCCAGATGAGGCAGCAGCACAGGCGCGATGCGGACGTAATAATCGATGACCTGGCCTTTGGTGAAGCCAGCTTTAGGATAAAGCACCTTATCCAGATTCGATAGCTTGATCTGGCGGCCCTCTACCTCAATGACGGATTCTTTCCTGGCCATGGGGACTCCAGTACGACTTCCCATATTAGATGCTCAGCCGGGCCAATACTGTTCCGAACCATTACCTTCCATGGTGCATTTTTCAGGGTAGTTCAACAACGTGACAACGCGAAAGACCATCTAATCCGTGATGCCTGACGACCGGGAAATTGCGCTGCCGGTAAGCTCGTCAACTCCTCCGGTATTTTGCAAGCAGCAGGAATCGCTGTTTTGCGAAGTGATCCAATTGCTGGAGGGCAATCACGTTCCTTTCGTAATATCCGGGGCCTTTGCTTTGCATGAGCATACCGGCATTTGGCGCGACACCAAGGACCTGGACCTTTTTCTTCCCCCGCAGGAAGTGGGGCGCGCGCTAACGCTGCTGGAAAAAGACGGCTTTGAAACCGAGGTCCTGGATTCCGTTTGGCTGGCCAAAGCCAAACGCGACGGCTTTTTTGTTGACCTGATCACGGGCATGAGCAACGCGGTGCTGCGGGTGGATTATTCATGGATACGCCATGCCAGCCGCTCAGAAGTATTTGGGCTTTCCGTACGGGTACTGGCGCCGGAAGAGTTGATTGCCTCGAAGATTTTTGTCACGCGGCGTGAGCGCTTTGATGGCGCGGACATTTGCCACGTGATTTACGGCACCAAGGGCGAGTTTAACTGGCAGCGGCTCATTAGCCTTATTGGCGATCACTGGGAAATGCTGTTCTGGAGCCTGGTGCTCTACCATTATATTTATCCTGCAAATTCCGATTATGTGCCCCCGGAAATATGGAAAGAGCTGGTGCAGCGGTTCAGCGTTGAACTGGCGCACCCGAACACAGGAGCAAACTTCCGCGGCAGCCTGATTGACGACAAGATGTTTGCCATTGACGTGGCCGAGTGGGGAAAGCGGAATATTCTGGAAGAGCTGCGCGAAAAGGCCGAACTGATCCATAGGGAGAAAAAAGAAGCGGCGTAAGGTGGCGATTTCAGGCGTCACTCAAAGAATTTCACTAAGCCATGAGAATTGCAGCCACAGCAGACTTGCACTTTACGCCGCAAAGCTATGACCGCATACGCGAGCCATTGTCGCGGGTGCGCGACGAGGCTGACCTGCTGATAATTGCCGGCGATCTTACCAATTACGGCAAGCCGGAAGAGATGCATTCCCTGCTGAATGGGCTGGTGCGGCTGCGCATTCCCATTGTGGCGGTGCTGGGGAATCACGATTACGAGAGCGGCCAGGAAACCGAATTGATCAAGATGATGACCACCGAGGGCATCAAAGTGCTGGATGGCAGCAGCTATGAACGCGATGGCGTGGGATTTGCCGGCGCTAAAGGCTTTCCCGGAGGATTTGGCCGCGGCATGCTGACAGCTTTCGGCGAAAAAGAGATCAAGGCGTTCGTCCAGGCAAGTCTTGACGAAACGCTCAAACTGGAGCGTGCGCTTACCATGCTGCGCACGCCGAAAATCGTGATTGTGACCCACTATGCTCCGATCTGCGAAACCGTAGAGGGCGAGCGCCCGGAAATTTTTCCATTTCTGGGCAGCTCGCGTCTGGCTGAAGTAATCGATCGCCATCAAGCAGTAGTCGCCTTCCATGGCCACGCGCACCACGGCAAGCCTGACGGCAAGACGATTGGCGGCGTGCCTGTCCACAATGTTGCGTTGTCACTCTTGATGGCGCAGAATCCGCCGTGCCCGTATCGGGTGGTGGAAGTCTAGGGGTCTAGCAAATAGCAATTGGCAAAGGCTATCGAGGAGACATTTGGCTTTTGGCAGAATGCTAATTGCTATTTGCCAATTGCTTGAGCGGCGACTTTTCGCCGCGAACTGCTACTATTAGTCTCGAGTGAAATCCACTGGTTCCAACGTAGTGCGCATTGAGGCGGAAGCACTGCGCGAATTGGCCGAACGCATTGACGGGCCAATGGCGCAGGACTTTGTGCGCGCCGTGGAATGCCTGGATTCCTGCGGTGGCCGTGTGGTGGTAACAGGTATGGGCAAGAGCGGGATTATCGCTCGAAAAATTGCCGCCACGCTCAGTTCCACCGGCACGCCGGCGCTTTATCTGCATCCCGCGGAAGCGGTTCACGGCGATCTGGGAATGTTGGTCCGTGGCGACGTGGTGCTGGCGCTTTCATCAAGCGGAGAGACGGAAGAGATTCTGCAATTGCTGGTCACGATCCGCAGGATTGGCAGCAAGCTGATCACGATCACCGGCGACAGGCTTTATCCGGCAAATTCACATAAACCTTCCACTTTGGCGCAGGCGGCGGATGTGGCGCTGGATTGTTCTATCGACCAGGAAGCATGTTCGTTGGGACTCGCGCCTACGGCCTCGACTACGGCAATGCTGGCCCTGGGCGATGCGCTGGCCGTCGCTCTCTCGGAAAAGCGCGGCTTCAAAGAAGAAGATTTTGCGCACCTGCATCCCGGCGGAAAACTGGGCAAGAAGCTGGCGCGCGTTTCACAGCTCATGCACAGCGGCGATGCTGTACCGCGCGTCGAACGGTCCACCAAGATGGTGGACGTGATTTATGAGATGTCGCGCAAAGGACTGGGCATCACGACCGTGGTAGAGGATAACAAGCTGCTGGGCGTGATCAGCGATGGCGATCTGCGGCGACTTCTGGAGAAGCGCAAGGACGTGCTCAGCATGACGGCCGGCGATTGTGTAACGGCCAATCCGAAGACGATTCGTCCGGAAGAATTCGCCATGACCGCACTGAACATCATGGAACAGAAGAAAATTACCTCGCTGGTAGTGACGCAAGCGGACGGGACGGTAGAAGGAATTATCCACCTGCATGATTTGTGGGG
>DAHUXR010000175.1 GCA_027307045.1 Acidobacteriaceae bacterium | reverse complement strand
GGCTCACGGTATTTGAAAAACTCCTTGAGCAGATCAACCAGATTGTCCGGATCGGTTATGTCCTCATTCAGGCCCTGGCGCACGCCCTTCTGGTAAAGGATGGCGCGCTCCGGACTCTGAAAGATGATGTTGTTGCGGGGATAGCCTTGCTCGAGCTTGCGCTTGATTTCCTTTTCCAGCGAGTCTTGAAGGTCTTTGGCCTCCCAGAAGCCGTGCTTGAGGGTGAAGGAGTCCAGCACGGCGCCATCGACAATGACGGACCTGTTTTTAGGCGCGGGCAGGCGGAATTCCTGCACCAGTTTCCATTTGAATTGACGGGCACAGGTATCAAGGAGCGAAGCAAAGGCCTGCCGGACGGCGGTTTCATGGCTGATGTTGAGCTGGCCGAACTGGTTTAAGGCGTTGTAGTAGTCCTTAACCTTGGCCGAGGTGGGTTTGAGGGATAGTTCCATGCAGGCGGTTGAGCGGAGTTTAGCACACGGTGCGGGCGGTTATGGCATGCGCTAAGTTGAAGTTCCTATGTGGTTAAGAGGCATTTGGATAGTTTAGGCGCGCTTGCTGCACGCCATCACAGCCGGGGGCGGCTGTGCCACACGGTTATGGCTGCGCGGGGCCCTGCGGCGCAAGGAACGGGAGTTTTATGAGTTTTCTTTTGCCGCAGGCATGAATGCCTGCTTCACCCCGTTTCATCTGACAATGTTGGAGTTTGCAGCGGCATTTTTGGCGTGTTTTTCTCTTGACTTAAAAGCGAACAAATGGTAAATTCAGGGATTCGCTCCAGAGCGGAAAAGCGGTGCGGTGAACGGTCTTTGAAAATAAGCATTCAGCAATTGGCACTCAGCAATCAGCCAGAAAAACCCAAAGAAGCTTCTAGCTACTAGGCCGCTGGCTCCTAGCCAGAAAACCCCAAAGCCCTTTACCACAAAAGGACACGACAAGGCCATAGAGGAAGACGCTGAACCCTACGCCAATGGGAGGGTAAATGGCTGAAGTCTACGCCAAAGTGGGATGATTTTACACTACACCCCTCGCAAACGCACGCCAAAGTGGGATGACCCGGGATGCGGTGGGATCCCCTGGAGGGGGAGGGGGTACGTTTGCGACCCTCTGCCGACCGAACAGTAAAAGCGAGAAAACAAGGCCGAAATTGGGCCGGATTGGACCGCTGGAAAGCACGAAAATTAGGCTTCGACCGGTCGGTGACCGCTCGGTCGAATTAGGGTTGGGCTTTTGTTTTCAACAAAGCGCTATAGGGGGGTGGGGTCGGCGGCTGAAGTACGCAGGCAGAAGGCTGCAAAAGAGATTGCCAGAATTGCCAAAATCGGGTAATTGCCAAAATTGAAAGGCCGCGGAACCTACGCCAATCTGGAATGAGATGGGATGCATTGGGATACCAAGGGAGGGGGTAGGGGGTGGCGCGTGGAGCGCGTCTATCGCCGAGATCGGAAAAGCAAAATCTACCACGGAGACACGGAGAACAGCCAAGGCTGGAGGCCGGAACACTGCCGGGCAGATGTGGTACGCGATCATTGCTGGAGACGCCACGAGAGCAGAGATCGACAGCAGCTTGATTGCCTTCCCTTTCATCGATCTCTACCATGCCATGACGTCCTAGAATGAGCGAAGCCATCCAAACCCGATGCTGCATTGCCGGAGGAGGACCAGCCGGCATGATGCTGGGCTTTCTTTTGGCCCGGGCCGGCGTGGATGTATGCGTACTGGAAAAGCATGCGGATTTTCTGCGCGATTTCCGCGGAGACACCATCCATCCTTCCACGCTCGAACTGATGTATGAGCTGGGGATTCTGGAAGATTTTCTGACGCGCCCGCACCAGCAAATACTTGAACTAGGCGGACAGGTGGGCAAGGAAATGGTGACCATCGCAGATTTCCGCCACCTGCCGACACATTGCAAATTTCTGGCGCTGATGCCGCAGTGGGACTTCCTGAACTTTATTGTCGAACACGCGCGGCGCCATCCGGCTTTCCGTCTGATGATGCAGGCTGAGGCGGTTGATCTGATAGAAGACAACGGCGCAATCGCAGGAGTGGTTGCGAAGACGCCTACAGGCGTGATTGAGATTCGCGCGAGTCTTACCGTCGGCGCTGACGGCCGCCATTCCGTAGTGCGTGAGCGCGCCAGGTTACAGGTCATGGATATGGGCGCGCCCATGGATGTCTTCTGGATGCGTTTGAGCCGGCGCTCCACCGATCCAGCGCAGACTTTTGGCCACGTGGAACCCGGCAAGATCTTTGTGATGCTGGACCGTGAAGAATACTGGCAGTGCGCGTATGTGATTCCCAAGGGCCGAGGCGAGGAGATCAAGAGCAAGGGACTGGCCGCTTTCCGTGAAGAGGTTGCCGCACTGTCCCCATTTCTCCGCGACCGCGTGGAAGAATTGCGCGACTGGAAAGATATAAGCCTGCTCACCGTGGCCGTGGACCGGCTGGCGCGCTGGTATCGTCCGGGATTGTTGTGCATTGGCGATGCGGCGCATGCCATGTCGCCGATTGGAGGCGTGGGAATTAATCTGGCCATTCAAGATGCGGTGGCTGCGGCGAATATTCTGAGCAGCAAACTGCGGCAAGGGACTCCTTCTATCGATGACCTTCAGGCAGTCCAGCGCCGGCGGATGTTTCCAACTCGGGCGACGCAACGCATGCAACTGGTAGTACAGAACAATGTGATCCGGCGCGTACTGGGAGCGACAAAACCCATAGAGCTTCCCTGGTTTCTAAAATTGTTTCGCCGATTTCCGTATCTGCGCCGCTTTCCCGCGCGTGTGGTAGGCATTGGGTTTCGTCCGGAACACATCAGGACGGCGGTGCAGAAAAAGGTGGGCCCTCAATCAAGGATCGCTGATCGCTGATCAACGATCAGTGGCTTCCTGGCTCCGCTATGGGTTGCCGATATGTCGATTTTGACTTGCGCTGAATGATCGAATTTCATCCCAGTCAAAAGCAAACTGTTTGCCACACTTCAGGCAGACAACATACGTTCCCGTTTGCCATGCGGCAGCAGGTCTGGGTTCGCTGGATGAGAAGGGAAAGCTGAGTCGCCGGTGCCAGCAGCCGAACAGAATGTCAGTGAGTTTGAGATCTACATGCACGGGCTATTTCTATCCTTAAGCCCAAAGTACATGGAATGGAGGATCGCAGACCGTGATCACACAAAACGACGTAGTACCCGCGGGATCGCTGCGGATGCTGTTAGAGGACGGAACCAGTTCCCTTCGTCTCAGTGCTTGCCCGTCGTCAGCACCACTTTGCCTGTCGACTTACGTTGCCGCAGCAGTTCCATGGCCTGCGCCACGTCCTTGAGGTCAAAGTGTTGCGAGACGTGCGGCTTGAGTTTGCCGTCTTCAAACCAGCGCAGCAGTTTGCTGTAAGAGTCGCGCAGGAGTTCCGGCTTGCGCGGCTGGTGCGATCCCCAATAAAAGCCAATCACGTCAATGTTTTTTACCAGCACGATATTGGCGGGAATCTGTGGAATGCGCCCGGAAGTAAAGCCGATAATAATGATGCGACCGCACCACGCGATGCAGCGCAGGCCGGCGTCAAAGGCATCGCCGCCAACGGGATCATAGATCACGTCGGCGTTGTGGCCGCCGGTGATGGCTTTCACCCGCTCGCGGATATCTTCACGCGAATAGTCAATCAGGTGGTCCGCGCCGTGCTCTTTGGCGATTGCCAGTTTCTCCGGGCCGTTGGCGCACGCAATCACGTGCGCGCCCATGGCTTTGCCAATCTCGACTGCTGTGAGCCCTACTCCTCCGGCGGCGCCAAAGACCAGCAGCCATTCGCCCGGCTGCAGATGCGCGCGCCAGTCAAACGCGCCATGCGATGTGCCGTACGTCACCGGAAATCCCGCAGCGGAGACGAAGTCGATAGAGTCAGGGATTTTGTAAACGCGGCCCGCGTCAACCACAACCTCTTCCGCATAGGCGCCTGTTCCCGTGAGCGCCATGACCCGATCGCCAACACGCAAGCTGCTCACACCCGCGCCGACTTCCGTGACCGTGCCGGAACATTCCATGCCGGGCGTAAACGGAAACGCGGGTTTCTCCTGGTACTGGCCGGAAATCAGCAGAAGGTCGGCAAAGTTGATGCCCGCGGCCTGCACCGCCAACCGGACCGAGCCATCTTTAATCGCGGGCGAAGGAACGTCTTCGACTGCCAGTTTTTCCGGTCCACCCCATTCTTTGCAAAGCACGGCGCGCATTGCGAATCTCCTTTTTTTCGGAAGCGATATTGTAATTGACTCGCGGTTTTGCCGGTACGCATCCGCGCTTTTGCAACATTGCGCATACCTGCGGTTTATCGAGCCCACGCAGCCAGCTCGCGTGCAGTGCGCAAAATTGTACAGCCCGCTAAACGTGAGCCACATCACATGAGCGCGTATGGTCATGATGTCACACTTGTAATGTCTTGGTGTCAGCTTGTCAGACTTGCCAGGGCCAGAGTTTCCCTTACCAGGGAAGGATTGGGCATGAAGAAATTTTTGGCATACTTACTCATCTTTGCAATTGCATTCGCTGCTCCTTCCGCCGGGGCGCGGCCACTTGCCAACGCGGTATCGCCCCAGGACGAAGGACAGTACCAAGGATATGACCAGGGATACGATACCTACTTCTCCGCCGACCAACTGGAGAACCTGGTTGCGCCCATTGCGCTATATCCTGATCCATTGCTGGCGCAGGTATTGCTGGCTGCAACTTTTCCTGACCAGATTGATGAAGCGGCCCGCACTGTCCGCGCTTATGGCGCCGGTTACGCCGTGGATTCCGCGCCATGGGACGTAAGCGTGAAAGCCGTGGCGCATTATCCCATAGTGCTTTCCATGATGGCTGACAAGATTGATTGGACCACGTCGCTCGGCCAAGCCTACGTTAACCAGTCTTCTGACCTCATGGATGTCGTGCAGCGGCTGCGCCGGCGGGCGCGTTCCGGCGGATATCTGGTCAGTTCGCCGCAGCAGGAAATCGTCGATACCGATGGTTATCTTTATATTTATCCTCAACAACCGGAATACATCTACGTACCGGTCTATGATCCAGGCTACGTCTTTCTGGATCACCCTGGATTTCACGTTGGCCCTGCCATCTGGTTCGGCACGGGATTTCTTATTGGCGCATGGCTGAATCACGATTGCGACTGGGGTCATCATCGCGTCTTTTACCATGGCTGGGCAGGCGGCGGCCCGGTTTGGATCGCGCGTTCACGTTCTCACATCCATATCAACAACATTTACGTGAATAATGTCTATCGCAACGTGGCGCCAAATCGTCGCGTCCTCGATCGGCATGTTAATTACGACGCTCTAAACCGCTACAACAGCGTGCATCGCGGCGTGGATTACAACAACGTGCGGCGCCCCCGAACCGATGCCGGTCAGCGAAACAACGCCAGCCCCCGCCCCGTTCCGGTAGCGCCTGGCACTCCGCATCCGGACAACAAAATAATTCGCCGTAGCATGGATCCCAAGGATCCTCGGATTGACGCCCATCGCGGGCGCACCCAAGGTCCGCAACCGCAAGTTCAGCAACCCGTAGCTCCTCGACCGGAAGCTCGCCGTCCTGACATTCAGCAACCGCAGGTTCATCAACCGGATGTCCCTCGATCTGAAACCCGCCGTCCTGAAACTCCGCAACCGGCCCCGCACACCACTCTTCCCATGCAGGTACCAAGGACAAACCCTGCTCCGGTGCAACCACGCCAGCCAGACGTGCAGCGCCAGCCGCAATCCGTCTTTAGAGGCGGTGGAGGTTCGTTTGATCCTCGCGCAGCCAGCCAGCGCGGCCAGGAAAGCCGACAGCAGCAGAGTCATCCAGTACAGCAGGCTCCGCGGCCGCCGCGGCAGCAGGCTCCAAGTCAACAGCACGGCCAGCAGAACCAGCCACGCGGCAGGGGGCGGTAATGCAACAGCCAGGACACATCAACTATCAGAGATATGAAAGGGCTGGACTTATGATGGAGAAACAAACAACTGTCTCACGCTCCGCACATTTATATTCATCATTTTTTATTGGTCTTCTTCTGCTGATGGCCGTAGCTTTTCCGGCGTCAGCGGCAACGCCCGCCGAAGTTAAGCAAACTCTTTTCGCCAGTCCTGAAGATGCCAAGCAAGCCCTGGTGGACGCGGCCAAGGCCAAAGATCGCACGGTATTAGGAGAGATTTTTGGGCCGGACAACGACAAGTTGCTCTCCGGTGATCCTGTTCAGGACGATCACGAACTGGACCAGTTCGTCGTCGCCCTGGATCAGTCCACCAAGCTCGTGCCATCGCCCGGCGGAGACAAGGTCACGCTTACCGTTGGCGCGGATAATTGGCCGTTTCCCATTCCTATCGTCAAGCAGGGAGATAAGTGGCTCTTTGACACCAAAGCCGGTACGGAAGAAATATTGAATCGCCGGATTGGCGAAAATGAACTTTCCGCTATCGCTACCTGCCGCGCTTATGTGCTGGCGCAGTGGGAATATTTCACTGAAGGCGATCACGATAATGATGGCGTAGCGGAATATGCGCAGCAGTTTGCCAGCTCTCCTGGACAAAAAGATGGGCTCTACTGGGAAACCGTTGAAGGCGAGAAACCCAGCCCCATGGGCGCGCTTGTAGCGGCTGCTCGGCTGGAAGGATATACCAACACCGGCAAGCCCAGGGCTGTTGCGGCCACAACAGAGAGAGACGCTCCCCGCCAGCGCACTCCTTACCACGGATACTATTTCAAAATCCTGAAGAAACAGGGCGCGCACGCTCCTGGCGGCAAATATGACTATGTCATTAACGGAAACATGATTGGCGGCTACGCCCTGATTGCCTATCCCGACAAATGGGGCAGCTCAGGTGTCATGACGTTCATCGTGAACCAGCAGGGGCGCGTCTATCAGAAAAATCTGGGCGCCGACACGGCAAAGATCGCAGCCGAGATTAAAGAATACGATCCCGATGCAACCTGGAAATTGGTGAACCAATAGCAGCAGCGATCCGCTCTCTTGATTGAATCGGGATAGGGGGAACGGTCACCCGTTCTCCCCTCCCACACCACCGTACGTAGGGGTCCGTATACGGCGGTTCCGTAAGTTGAGCCCCGTTGGGCTGGAGGTT
>DAHUXR010000174.1 GCA_027307045.1 Acidobacteriaceae bacterium | reverse complement strand
AGCGCGCGGCCAGATGCCGTTATAGCGGACCATGTCCGGATGATCGGGCCGGTCGCCGGCAGTGGGATAAATCACCACGCCAACAGCGCCGTGCTTCAATACCGCTTCGCGCACGACATTGGCGGCATAGCCAGAGGACAATGCAACTTTCCCGCGAACGTCAATACCCTGGTAATTTGCGTCGCTGGTGCCGCTGCCCACATCTACCAGCTCGCCCGACCACTCGCCGCCTTTGGAATATGTGGAGACGCACATGGGCACGTCGGCATAGCGGCAGAGCTTGACCGGCTTGAAGTCTTTGGTTCCGGCAACGCCCTCAGGCTTTACTTGTTCAACCCACAACTCGCCGCTGCGCATGTCCCAGCCCATGGGAGAAATGTAGGTCCCGTATTTCGTTTTTCCGTCGGAAACGAACTGCTCGATTTTGGCTTCAAGCCCTGCGGCCTTTAGACGCGGCAGGACTACCTGCTCGGCAACGGCGGCCATCATGGGGCTGCCCTGGATGCGGTGGTACTCGACGATGCGGCGGGTGTTCTCCTGCGCAGCTTCGCCGGAGTATTCATTGGCGATGGCGTCAAAAATCTCTTGTTTTACCAGATGCTGGGCGGATGCGAGTAGGGCAGTGAAGCAGAGGCACAGGCGCAGAAAGATTTTCATGCCGATGAGAGTACAGGAAAGCGGTCGATTGGCAAACAGACTTGGGGAGGTATTGAGGCGGCTTTTTATGGGCGCTCCCCTTTGCTGCGCGCCGGCCTGCGGCAGAGTGGAATTGAGCCCTGGAGCGTCTTATCGGCACGACTCCGCTGCCCTTGCTCACTCCGTTCGCACGGGCAAAACGCTAAAGTCGTGCCCTGTTACGTGTAGTGTCCTTCAAGAGTAATTTGATAGACGATTAGAGACGAAGGTTCCAGAATCTCATTGTTCTGATCCTGATACTGCAGCGGGAGCCGTTCCCTCACCACTCGCCTTCGGCAAGCCTCAGGCTCGGGATTCGGGATGGCGTGTCGCGTTGGGATGCAGTTTTGCTTTGCGGGCCGTTTTTGGTATTCCCAGAGAATTCATCGGGAACATCTTTCATCCGCTGAGTGTCAATTACCAAAGCGCGCAAAACTCAAAGGAGATCGCAACGGTGATCCCTGAAATAAGGAGCCAATCCATGTCAATGACGGTTGGAGCGCGCAGCACGCAGTCGAGTGAGATCAACGTCACGCCGCTAATCGATGTTTTATTAGTCCTGCTGATTATTTTTATGGTCATTCTGCCCGAGCATAAATGGGGCGAGCAGACATTAGTCCCGCAGCCGAGCGCTGAAAGCGTGGAGAAGAATCCTCTGGCGCCGATTGTCATCCAACTAAAAGACGTTGGTGAAAGCAAACGGCCGCTGCTGAAGATCAATCAGGAGGAAGTTTCCTGGGACGCTCTGGAACCGCGGCTGACAGCGGTGTTTAAAGTCAGGGTTGACCGGGTAGCGTTTGTGAAAGGCGACCCGGAAGTCGATTTTGAATACGTGGCGCAGGCCGTAGATATTACCCACCATGCAGGCGCTGACCGGATAGGCTTGCTGGGGAAGCAAGATTAGCACCTGCCGGTTTCCGAAAAATCGCCTCACGAGGGTTTGGCCGCGAACTGCCAGTAAATAAAAGAGTTGCCGGTGTCTAACAATCGGCAATGGCCGCGCTTTAACGGTCTAGAAGCGTTGTTTTTTGCGCGTATTGGGCGTATTATTAACAAGTGGTAGCTGGTTTCGGCTCAGGCCGGAAGGTGGTCTGGGTGGGTTAGATGTCCCCAATTCGGCGAACGTACCAGTGGGCGGATTGCCCACTTTTATTTTGGGGAGAAATCAAGCTTCACAAGTAACAACATGTTCGGAAGTGGATGGCGGCGGACCTCAACACAATTCGCGAAATTGCTGGCCGGGTGGCCACGGCACAAGGCATTGAAGTTGTGGATGTGGAACTGCGGGGCGGCGGCAAAGCGCGCACCTTAAGAATCACCATCGACAAGCCGGAAGGCGTAACGCACGAAGATTGCGCCATGGTCAGCCGGGATGTTTCGACCATCCTGGATGTGGAAGATGCAGTAAGCGGCGCGTCGTACACGCTGGAAGTTTCATCACCGGGGCTGGACAGGCCGCTGAAACGGCCAGAAGATTACCGGCGCTTTACCGGCAGCCGATTAAAGCTGACGACGCGCGAACCGGTGAACGGCAACAGGCATTTTGAAGCGCGTTTGCAAAGATTTGAAGAAGGAAAGCTGATTCTGGAAACGATTCCGGGCAAGAAAAAGCCGAAGCCGGGACACGCGCAGCCAGTGCAACAGTTTGAGATAGAGCTGGCGAACGTGGAAAAGGCCAACCTGGTACCCGAGATTTAGGGAACAGAAATTTCAGCAGGCATTTATTAAGGACCGTTCTCTTATGGCAAGTGAAATTTATAACGTGATTGACGCCCTGAGCCGGGAAAAGGGAATTGATCCGCAAATTGTGGTGAGCGCGGTGGAAGACGCCATAGTTGCGGCCACTCGCAAGAAGGAAAAGAGCCAGGAAAATCTGAAGGGCGAGCTGGACAAAGAATCCGGCATGATCCGCGTGTACGCGGTGAAGAGCATTCTGCCTTCAGAAGATGACATTGAAGATCCGCAGCTGGAAATTTCTTTGGATGAAGCCAAGGCCATTGATCCGAACGCCGAAGTTGGCGGCGAAGTGCGCTTTCTGAAATCCACGGAAGGCCTGGGACGCATTTCCGCGCAGATTGCCAAGCAGATCATCTTCCAAAAAGTCCGCGAAGCCGAGCGCGACACGGTTTACAACGAATACATTGGGCGCGTGGGCGAAGTTTTGAACGCGACGGTAAAACGTATTGAAGGGCCAGACGTGATCTTTGACATTGGCAGGGCTGAAGCTCGCATGTCAAAGAAAGAGCAGTCGCGTCTGGAGTCGTTTTCCGTGGGCGAGCGCGTGCGTGCGGTGCTGGTTCGTGTGGACAAAAATTCTAAAGGGCCCGCGGTGGTTGTTTCCCGCGCCGCGCCGGAGCTGGTGCAGAACCTGTTCCAGACGGAAGTGCCGGAAATTTACGACGGCACCGTGCAAATCAGGGCCATTGCCCGTGAAGCCGGCGAGCGCACCAAGATTGCCGTGATGTCGCGCGATAAGGACGTGGATGCAGTAGGTGCGTGCGTCGGAATGAAAGGCATGCGCGTGCAATCGATTATCCGCGAGCTGCGCGGCGAAAAGATTGACATTATTGAATACCACGAAGATCCAGTTACGTTTGCGGAGAAAGCGCTGCAACCAGCCAAGGTAAGCCGCGTGACCGTGGTGGACCAGGCTGATAAGCACCTGGAAGTTGTGGTGGATGACAGCCAGCTCTCGCTTGCCATCGGCAAGAAAGGGCAGAACGTGCGGCTTGCGGCCAAGCTGCTGGGCTGGAAAATCGATATTAAGAGCGAAGAAGAGAAGCGCCAGGAAGTGGAACAGCAGATGGAGTCTTTGACCACTCAGCAATCCACTCCGCTGGCCAACGTTACTGACCTGGGCGAGGCCTTGATCGGCAAGCTGAGTGAGGCGGGTATTTCCACGGTGGAAGCCCTGGCCGACATGACACCTGAGCAGCTGGAAGAAGTGCCCGGTGTAGGCCCTAAAACAGTGGAAAAAATCAGCATTGCGGTGAATAATTACTTCTCTACTCTTGAAACAAGCCCCGCGGCCGCCGTACCGGAAGCCGGTGAAACCGCCGCCGTGGAAGGCGGAGCGGTTGCCGAGCCAGTGGCTGAAATCGCAGCCGCTGAAGACGCAGCCACGGAGTACGCTGAAGCGGTAGAGACAGGCCAGGGCAGTGAAGCCGCCGCGATTGCCGGAGTGGAGAACGCTCCCGATGCAGACGTGGCGGAAGTGCACACGCACGGCGAAGATCAGCCCGCAGGCGCAGGGCTGGTGGAACCGGAACTGGCAAAGCCGGACGAGGAATCGGAAGAAGAACTTTCGTAGTGAGATTCAAGGCAAAAACCGTGAGGTCATTATGATCGCGTAACAGGTACTCGGAGGAAATAGAGAGCGGATGAAAATTCGAATCAATGATCTGGCCAGGGAGCTTGAAGTCAAGGCCAAGGTAATTCTGGATATCTTGCCGGAAGTGGGCGTGACCGAAAAGAAAACCCACTCGAGCTCGATTGAGGAAGATGAAGCGGTACGGGTACGAAAGCATTTTTCGGCCAGATCCGGCTCGTCTTCGCGGGAGAGAACGTCCGCTACAGAGGTGAAACCGAAGATTGACCTCTCCAAGATCTCCAAGCCTGGCGACGTAGCAAGGCTGCTCAGAGAGAGAGAGCAGCAACAACATCATCCGCCCGCGCCTCCGGCCAAAGCGCCTGTTGTTACCGCTCCGCCCGCTGCTCCTCCTGCGCCTGTAAAAGCTGCGCCGCCTGCGGCAGCTCCGCCATCGGCAGAAAAGCCGGCCGTTGTGGTTACAAAACCTGCTGCTCCGGCAGCGGAAAGAAGTGCTGTGGTTACACCTCCTGTGGTCAAGCCGACGACGCCGGCAGTGGTTGCGCCTCCTCCTCCAGTTGAAAAGCCCGCCGCTCCGCCCGCAGTAGTGGTAACACCACCTGCACATCCGCCAGCAGTTGTGGTTACGCCACCGCCGGCAGCAGCGCAAAAACCGCCAGCAACGCCGCCAGCGGAAGCGAGCCAGCAAGCGGCTCCGGGTGCGCCTCCTTCAAGCAAGCCAGTACCGGGCCAGCCAATTGTGCAACAGAGAAGAATGATTACGCCGCAGACAGGGCCTCGTCCGGTATACACGGCGCCGCCACCACGCGCAGTTGCGCCCAGCGCTCCGCAAGGGCGACCCATGCAGGGAGCCCCAGGAACTCGGCCCATGCAGGGGCAGGGTGGGCCAGGACAGCGTCCACAGGGCGTGGTTCGCGGACAGCCAATTTTTCAGCGGCCTCGTCCAGGCGGACCGGGAGGCCCAAGTGGTCCTCCGGGATCGCGTCCGCCATATCAGGGCAGGCCCGGTGAGCAGCGTCGTGGTCCGCATCCCACAAGCTCTCCGCGTCCGGGTGGCTATCCGCCACGCCCCGGCATGGGCGGAGTAGGCCCAGGCGGCCCACCGCCACCTGCCGGAAGACCGCCACGTCCTGGCGGGCCAACGCGCCGTCCAGGCCAGCCTTATATCCCGAGGGAAAAAGAAGGCACGATGAAGGGCTTTGTTCCACCGCCGCGTCTGGCGTTGTCGAACGAGCCTCTTCCCATCACCCGATCGATCACGATTGGTGAAGGCATTAGCGTAAAAGATCTTGCGGAAAAGCTTGGCGTGCGCGCCAAAGACTTGATCGCCCGTCTGCTGATGAAGGGCGTAATGGCCACGGTGAATCAGAGCCTCGATTTCGAACTGGCCAAGGACCTGGCGCGGCATTTTGGCGCCGAGTCTGAGTCCATCAGCTTTGAAGATCAGGCAGCGCAGGAAATGGCAGCGCTTACAGGTGTGACGGAAGAAAAGGCCGCGCAGGCCGCGGTGACGCGTCCGCCGGTGGTTACTATCATGGGCCACGTCGATCACGGCAAAACGTCGCTGCTCGATGCCATCCGTGAAACCGACGTCGCTGGCGGTGAAGCTGGTGGAATCACGCAGCATATCGGCGCGTACAAGGTAAAGATCACCAAGGAAGATTCGCCCGCATTTGGACGGCAAATCGTCTTTCTGGATACTCCAGGCCATGAAGCGTTTACGCGCATGCGCGCCCGCGGCGCAAAAGTCACGGACATTGTTGTGCTCGTCGTCGCGGCCGATGACGGCGTGATGCCGCAAACGCTTGAAGCCATGGACCACGCCAAAGCCGCGAAGGTCCCAATCATCGTGGCCGTTAACAAGATCGACAAACCTGAGGCCTTGCCTGACCGCGTGAAAAAGCAACTCGCTGATCGCGGCCTAATGCCGGAAGACTGGGGCGGCACCACGGTGTTTGTGGATGTCTCCGCCAAGAAGCGCACCAACCTGAACCTGCTGATGGAAATGATTTGCCTCGTCGCCGATCTGCAAGACCTCAAGGCCAATCCTGAGCGTCCGGCAACGGGCACAGTGGTTGAAGCCAAGGTCGATCGCGGACGCGGCGTCGTTGCTACCGTACTGGTACAGAATGGCACGTTGCGCGTGGGCGATAACTTCATCATCGGCAACACGTTTGGCAAAGTGCGCGCCATGTTTGACGATCGCAGCAAGGCCGTGGAAGAAGCTCCACCCTCAACTCCGGTTGAGGTGCTTGGTCTGGAAGGCCTGCCGCAGTCCGGCGACGTGCTCATGGTCGCCGACCGTGAAAAGGCGCGGCAGATCGCTGAATATCGTGAACAGCGCGCCCGTGAAGCTACGCTGGCCAAGAGTTCCAAGCTTTCTCTGGAAGGCCTGGCAGAACAGATCAAGACTGCCGGCATGAAAGAGCTGCCGATTATCCTGAAAGCCGATGTGCAGGGATCGTCGGAAGTTCTGGCCGATACGCTGACCAAGCTTTCCAATGAGAAGGTGAAGATCAAAATTCTTCATACCGGTGTGGGCGCCATCAATGAAAATGACGTGCTGCTGGCGTCGGCGTCCAACGCGGTGATTATCGGCTTCAATGTCCGCCCGGAGCGCAAAGCGCAGGAACTGGCGGACATGGAAAAGATCGATATACGCCTGCATTCGATCATTTACGAGCTCCAGGACCAGATCAAGAAAGCCATGCTGGGTCTGCTTGATCCGGTCATCAAGGAAACCTACCAGGGCCGCGCCGAAGTTCGCGACACGTTCCGCGTTCCCAAGGCAGGCACCATTGCCGGCTGCTACGTGCTCGACGGCATCATCAAGCGTGATTCCGATGTCCGCCTGGTGCGCGATGGCGTGCAGGTTTACAAAGGCAGAGTCGGTTCCCTTAAGCGCTTCAAAGACGATGCCAGCGAAGTTCGCAATGGCATGGAATGCGGCATCAATCTCCAGAACTTCAATGACGTAAAGAAAGGCGACGTGATCGAAGCCTTTGTGACTGAACGCATCGCCGCGGAGATGGGAGTCGCTTAGGAATTGGTAATTGAGTAATTTTGTAAATGGGGTCCGGCGCAAGCCGGACCTTGTGCGTGCGTGTGTGAG
>DAHUXR010000173.1 GCA_027307045.1 Acidobacteriaceae bacterium | reverse complement strand
GCAGAGGGGGCACAAAAGTGGGCACAGAATCAGGATGCGGTAGAGCCTCAGGTTATGGAAGTTGCTGAAAAGACTGGCTCCTCAGGTAGGACTCGAACCTACAACCCTTCGGTTAACAGCCGAATGCTCTGCCATTGAGCTACTGAGGAGTGGGCAAACAGGCCGCCAGAGGGATGGTCGGCCGCTTGAGTTGTCTTCCTAAAAATAGCACGCATTTGGAGCGTTTAGCAATCATGAAATCGGGGCCCAGGGCCTCCTCGGTGTTTCCCTTTAGCCTCGTCAAAATTCCGTGCGTGCGCAACCCATGAGGTAAAAAACAATCATGCGTTGCGCTGCGGCAAATCATGGGAATCGTTAATATAAAACTGCATTTATCAGGGCCAGTCTTCAGTGCGAAACTTTTCGCATTGAGAATCGAATGACGAATCATCTCCATGAGTAAAGAATCCAAACGTTCAGATTTGATATCCGCCGCTCCGCTTAAAGATACACTTGAATCTTCAGCCCAAGGCCCGGGGAATGCCCCGCGCAGCGCCCCACCTGAAGCCAGGGCCATGAGGGTCATCGACGACTACCATGGCCTGCAGGTCGCTGATCCGTATCGCTGGCTGGAAGATTCCGCCGCGGCGGAAACCCAGCGCTTCGTCGAGGAACAGAACGCCTACACGCGCAACGTGTTGGAAAATATTCCCGGGCGCGACAAGCTGCGCCTTCGCGTGGAACAGCTTTTGACCATTGGGCGCGTGGCTTCGCCGCGCATGGGCGGCAATACATATTTTTATGAGCGGCGCGATGGCCGGCAGAACCAGGCCGTGGTCTATGTGCGCCAGGTGCGCGACGGCAAAGCTCTTCAGGCAAATGACCGTGCGCTGATTGACGTAAACGCTCTTGCGCCGGATGGAACCATCGCGCTCGACTGGTGGTACCCCTCGGAAGATGGCAAATACGTTGCGTTTGGCACATCGCCGAATGGATCAGAGTTGAGCACGCTGCAGGTGATTGAAAGCGCCACGGGCAGGCTGCTGGCGGAAAGGATTGAGCGCACCCGCGCCGCCAGCGTGGCGTGGTTGCCGGACAGCTCAGGCTTTTATTACACGCGTTATCCGCGTCCTGGAGACGTACCTGCTGGCGAGGAAATGTACAATCGCCGCGTCTTCTTTCACCAGCTTAGCTCGGCTGGCAACGCCGATGGGATGCGTGATCCTCTCATCTTTCCCGCCGATGGCATTGAGCTTGCGCCGCAGCAATGGCCCTACGTTTCCATCTCCAATGACGGACGGTGGCTGCTGGTGGATGTGAGCGAAGGCTGGACCAAAACGGAACTTTACCTCAAAGATCTTTCCGTAAAAGACCCTTCTTCAGGAAATCCAGCAGCGCCGCACGGCCGGTTCCAGCGCATCACCACCGGCGGAAATTTTATTTATCACGGTAAAGTTCTTGACGGCCAGATCTACATCACCAGCAATGAAGGCGCGCCAAGATTCCGGGTCTTGAAGGCCCCCTGTGCCGCGCCGGAACGCTCAAACTGGAAAGAGATCATCCCGGAGTCTAACGCGGTGATTGAAGGCCACGCCGCCGTTATCGCCACAAAACTCTTTGTGCACTCCATCAAGAACGCCAGTTCCCAGCTTAGCCTGTTCGATCTTGACGGCAAGCCGCTGGCGGAGGTCACAATGCCCGCGCTGGGAAGCATCTTTGATCTGGGCGGAAACTGGAACAGCCACTCAGGATTTTTTGGTTTTGTATCGTACGCGGTCCCTCCAACGGTTTTTGAAGTGAATCTCAACGGCCAGACCGCGGAATGGGCGCGCGTGGAATCCGCCATCGATCCCGCGCGTTATCAGGTGGAGCAGCTCTGGTTCAAATCCAAAGATGGAGCGCGCGTGCCGATGTTCGTTGTGAGCAAACAAGGCGTGGCGAAGAATGGCGGCAATCCCACGCTGCTCTCCGGCTATGGCGGCTTCAACGTTGGAAGGACGCCATTTTTCAATCGCAACGCGATGTTACTGCTGCTGGAACAAGGCGGAGTTTACGTTGACGTGCAGTTGCGCGGCGGCAATGAGTTTGGCGAAGATTGGCATCGCGATGGGATGCTGGACAAGAAACAAAATGTCTTTGACGATTTCATCGCCGCGGCGGAACATCTGATCGCGGAAAAATATACTGACGCCGAGCACCTGGCGATCCAGGGCGGAAGCAATGGCGGCCTGTTGGTGGGCGCGGCACTCACGCAGCGGCCAGACCTGTTTCGCGCCGTGGTGTGCCAGGTCCCGCTGCTCGACATGCTGCGCTACCAGGGTTTCCAGATCGCCAAGCTGTGGATTCCCGAATACGGATCGTCGGACGATCCCGCCCAGTTCGAGTATTTGCGCGCTTACTCGCCTTATCACCAGGTGAAAGCGGGCACGCAGTATCCGGCAGTTTTATTTATGACGGCGGAAAGCGACACGCGCGTCGATCCCATGCACGCGGTAAAGATGGCGGCGCTGCTCCAGGCTGAAGCGGCGAATGGTCCAGAGAGGCCGATTCTGCTGCGCGTGGATTCCAAAGCCGGACACGGAGTGGGCAAGCCGATCACAAAGCTGGTAGACGATGCCGTGGATGTCTGGAGCTTTCTGTTCTGGCAGCTTGGCGTAAAGCTGTAATCCAATCGTCAATGGCAATGCTGATATCTTTATCGATCACAAATAAGACGATCACAAATAAGAAAGGAGCCGCTTTGGGCTCCTTATCACCTTAACCGATCAGAAAAAATATTTAGCTCGCGTTGAGCGGCTGAGTGAGACGGAAACCAAGACGGCGTTCGGCAATAAATCCGACTTCTTTTTTTCCCGTGGCATAAGCAGCCGTGGCGCCTCCGGCCGCGCCAACCGTGGTGCCAATGGCCGCGCCCTGGCCGCCGCCCACCAATGCGCCCAGCAGCGCGCCACCGCCGGCCCCGCCGCCAATGAATGCCAGGTTGCGCTTCTTGTAACTGCCGCCGCTCACAAACACGCTGTTGGTTTGCAGCGGCACCGTCTTGCCGTTCAGCGTGATGGAAGAAAGCGTGATCCGCAGATAGCCGGCATTGTGCATGTGGCCGGATTCACGGGCGGCAACCACCTTGCCTGTGACGGGAGCGCCTTTCGGCGCCAGAGTTTGTCCTTCCACCACCAGAGGTTCATCGAGTTCGGCGGAAAAGTTCTGCCCGGACTGCGCAGTCGCGCTGGAAATGGACTGTTGCAGCCGCACGTAAATGGCAGTGTTTGCCGGAACCACAAGCGCCTTGCCTTCAACAAAAGGCAACTGCTGTTGCGGCGCCGCGGGCGTGTCCGCGGCAACAGTAGGTGGCTGCGCGCCCACACCGCACCCCGTTGCCAGCCCGGCAAGGACCAGCAAAATCAGAAAGAATAGGTTTCTTTGCATACCGTACCCCGGCAGTGTGGGGGGCACTGCCACCATAGGTAAGTGCAAGGCAAGTGCCAAAAATGCGGCTTTATTTTCTTAGGTTTATGGGATGATTATTTTTAAAACTGTGTACTTTTTACCGCTGGCAGAGTAGCTGTTTTACCCGTTAAGCCGATTAACGCGTCCCAGTTCCGGAGACACTTTCCGCCGCAGCAGTGACTTCAGGCTGCATCACAATGCCGTCAAAAGCGGTTGTTCCCAGCAAGCGGCCGCGGGCTACGCGCAGATTTCGGATGCGCCATCCCGTGGTGATGGCGTTCCAGTTTCGGCCATTGTCAGCCGATTCAAAAATGTTGATGGACAGGCCGCTGGTCACGAGCACGCGATGATTTTCATCGTCAAAGTGGATGGTCTGAATATCGGCCAGGCGCAGCGACGAAACTTTTTTCCAGGAATCGCCTGCGTCCGTGCTGCGGAAGAGTCCTGTTCGCGCGGCGAGCCAGACGTCGCCGCTGTTGTCCACGGCAACGGAGTTGATGGAAAAATCGGCGTCCAGCGTTTTCGTAGGCAGCCAGCTTTCCCCTCCGCTCACGGAAACGGCCACGGCGTTACGGCCCGCAATCGCCACAACTTTGCCGGCCACGCCGATGCTTACAGGAACGCCAATGCCGGGGAGCGATTCCGCACGCCAGGTTGCGCCGGAATCTGAGCTGACAAACAACGCCGTTGCAGTGGCGGCAAACCATTTGTCCGAGCCCAGTTCAAGGACCGTGACGCGCGGAGCAAGCTCAGGGGCCGGCGCAGCGCGCGTTGAAGTTTTTCTAAGCACCGCGGCCTGCGGCTTGCTTAACGGTAAATCACGCGATAGCCAGCGAGAACCGTTTGGCGGAAGCGCGAAGATGCCATGATCCGTTCCCGCGACCAGCGTGCTGTCCGCGGCCTGTCGAAGCACAAAGACATCGCGGCCATCCAGGCCGTCACTGTTTTGCTTCCATGTTTGTCCGGCGTCGCGGGAGACAAACACTCCGCCAAATTCCTTGTCGTTCAGAACTCCGGCGTAAAGCACGTTGCTGTTGCCGCGGTCCACCAGCAAAGCCGCAGCCTGCCGATGCGTAAAGCCACGGTTGGACGCCGTAAAGGTCACGCCGCCATCGTCGCTGGCCAGCACTCCGCTGCGATCTGTGGCCAGCAACACGCGCGAAGGCTGCCGGGGATCGATCAGCACATCATTGATGATGATGTTGGAGCCGGTCATGTGTTTCCAGGTCGCGCCGGCGTCAACGGTCTTCCACAGGCCCTCAGTGGTCCCGGCATACACAATGTTGTGATCAACGGGGTCCATGCGCAGCATGCGCGTGCGCCGCGCGGAATAAGGAATGCCCTGGATCTTGCGGAAGAGTTCTCCTGCGGAATCGCTGCGATAAATACCGGAGCAAGCGCTGATAAAGATATTCGCGGGCTGCTCGTGATCAATCACAATGGAAAAAACGTCAGAGTCGTCAATCACGCCCTTTTTGATGTTGTGCCACGTCTTGCCACCATCCTCGGTCTTCCAGGGCAGGTGCCAGGTGCCGGCATAAATCACGTCAGGATTTACCGGATCAATGGCGACGGACTCAATGTTTTTAATTTCCGCATGGTTCGCCGGAGAGATTCTTTCAAAGTCACGGCCACCGTTGCGGCTGCGATAGATCCCGTCCAGTGCGCCCACGACAAGAATTTTAGGATCGGAAGCGGCCATGCTCAGCGCGCGCAACGATTTTCCGTGCAGGTCAGCCACGATTTCCCAGGTCTTTCCCGCATCATGGCTGCGGTAGAGATCGCCATCGCTATTAGGTAGCTGCGCATTCCATGCAGCGGCAAAAATGTTCCTGGGGTCCGTGGGATCAATCACGATGTGGTCCAGCACCATCTCCGCGGAGTTGCCGGGCCGGGCAAAGCGCGACCATGTGACGCCCTTGTCGGTTGAGAGATAAAGATTGCCGGCGCTGGTGCCCAGAAAAATGCGGTCAGGGTCCCTGGGGTCCATGGCCAGGCTGCGAACATTGCCTCCATCCGGGCCAATGGGTTGCCATGGCTGCTCCGCCACAAGGGCGGCAGACATCCAAAGCAAACTCACAAAAACGGGAATGGCCCGCATGGTGGTGCGCATGGGTTGAAACAGTCTCTTCCCCGAAAACCGAATGCAATGAGATTGACACGATGATTCTGCTCCAACAAGTTACCGAAGGGCAACCGGAGGCGAACCAGGAAAAGATCGGGGGAGCGGGAAATCGGGGACGCAAAACCTACCACGGAGACGCGGAGAAAACCGCTAGTTTACCGCGAAGTTCTTTAACGATTTCAAGTGAAATTTGGAACGGCAGACAAAGTGTCCACGAGCGCGACAAGTGTCAGGGCATGACTTGAGCGCTTTGCCCGAGCGAACGCGAGGGCTGCGGAGTCATGCCGAAAAGGGGCTTTTTTAATGGCCTTTAGGCCCTGAGGGCCTTTTCCTTGCGCGGAAATAGGCAGAACCGTATGGATAGTTCTCGGGCTTGTCGGCCAGGCCGGCTTTAACGGGGTTTTCGTCGATGTATTTACGATGCAGCAGAAAGCTCTCGCGGTCCCAGACGCGCTCGTCGGAAAATCCTGGTTGCCAGATTTCATAGCGGCATCCCAGTTCCTTTTTCGCGCGATAGGAGAACCTGCCTTTCACGAGCCCGACTGTTTTTTCAAGCGTCTTGCGGCCATCAAGAGTGAGCTGCAAATGGAAATGGTTGGGCATCACGACGAAGTCATGCAGCCTGAATTTTTTGGTTGTGACATAGGTCCGCAGAACGTCGATAAAGAGATTGGCCATTCGTTCGGTTTGCAGAAGTGATGCGCCGCCGTTGGTTTTTGAGGTCACAAAGAAAGTGCGCAGACCGTCTTGGATGTCTTCGGGGGTTGTGTTGCGAGAAGGCCTTGCCATGCGCAGGAATTTATAACATCGCCGGCGGTATGGGCTCAATTGGTTTAGGCGCGCTTCGCGTTGCTGCGCGCAGGCCCTGCGGGCAGCAAGGAAGGGTCGTTATTTTGCGTCTTTACGGCACGGCTAAAAGCCGTGCCCTGACACTTGTATGGTGAATGGATGCGATGTGGTGGTGCAGGCGGATGTGGGGCGCAGGTGGTGTCGAACCCACCCTTCGCAAAAAAGCGCGAAGGATGGGGCATCCACGAATTCGTGAGTATTAGGAAGGGCAGGCCACCCGCCTTACATCCCTAGAACGCGACCCTCGACTCGTGCCATAGGATTTAATTCCCCTGTGTTTATGTCAGCTGTGCCTAAGTGAACGCGGTTGGCAGAAAAAACCTCTAGATGAGCTGAGTGGCCTGGGTGTCCTTCGTCGACGTAATAAAGGTGACCCGTAGATATTTCTTCGAAGATGCGTCTCGAAAATCGGCGTTCAACCCTGGCCGTCGCACGAAATCGAACTGGGTCTTTTGCCAATACTGTTTGAAAATCCCGAGGCGCAGACGGGGAATTGGGATCGTAATACCCTCGCTCCGAAACGATCCAGTTCGTTATTGTCTCGAGCGAACTTCCATTTCTCAATTCAACTGCTTGTCCAGAAGATGTCTTCGAAATGTCGACTAGCCTTTTGTCGCGGAATGCTGAATCAGGCGCGCTCAGGATGGAGACCGTTTCCGCGTCTTGCGCAAGTTTTCTCTCAGCAGCTTCGGAGAGGGATTCATCCATGAGATCCAATGCAGGATCCGCGCAGGC
>DAHUXR010000172.1 GCA_027307045.1 Acidobacteriaceae bacterium | reverse complement strand
TGCTCCGGCACATCGTCGTGCTTGCCCTGGAGGATCTCGTTGAAGCTGCGCACCGTGTCCTCCACCTTCACGTAGCGTCCCTTCATGCCCGTGAACTGCTCGGCCACGTGGAAGGGCTGCGACAGGAACTTCTGGATCTTGCGCGCCCGGGCCACGATCAGTTTCTGGTCCTCGCTGAGCTCGTCAATGCCCAGGATGGCAATGATGTCCTGCAGATCTTTATAGGTCTGCAGCACCTTCTTCACGCCCTGCGCTACGTCATAATGTTCCTGGCCCACAACGTGTGGATCGAGGATGCGTGAGGTCGAAGCCAGCGGATCGACTGCCGGATAAATTCCAATCGCCGTCAACGGACGCGAAAGCACTGTGGTTGCGTCCAGGTGGGCAAAGGTCGTGGCCGGCGCGGGATCGGTAAGATCGTCGGCGGGCACGGACATTGCCTGTACAGAGGTGATTGATCCCCGCTTGGTTGAGGTGATGCGCTCCTGCAACTCGCCCATTTCAGTGGCCAGGTTCGGCTGGTAACCCACAGCGGAAGGCATGCGGCCCAGAAGCGCGGAAACTTCCGATCCCGCCTGAGTGAAACGGAAAATATTGTCAATAAACAGCAGCGTGTCAGCGCCTTCTTCATCGCGGAAATACTCTGCGACGGTCAGACCGGTCAAGGCCACGCGCAGACGAGCTCCGGGCGGCTCCGTCATCTGGCCGTAAATCAATGACGCTTTCGATTCTGACGCGGTACCCGGCTTGATGACTCCGGATTCAGTCATTTCCAGCCAAAGATCGTTGCCTTCACGGGTGCGCTCTCCCACTCCGGCAAAGACCGAGTAGCCGCCGTGCTGCTTGGCCACGTTGTTGATCAGTTCCATGATCACAACCGTCTTGCCCACGCCCGCGCCTCCGAACAGGCCGATCTTTCCGCCCTTAAGGAACGGCTGGATCAGGTCAATGACCTTCACGCCGGTTTCAAACATTTCTGCTTTAGTCGCCTGCTCGTCGAATGCCGGCGCCGGACGATGGATGGGCAGCCGCTTCGCCGCTTTGATTGGGCCTAGCTGGTCCACCGGTTCGCCGATCACGTTCATCACGCGGCCCAGCGTCTCTTTGCCCACGGGCACAGAGATTGGCCCGCCGAGATCAAGCGCGTTCATGCCGCGCACCATGCCGTCCGTGGCCTGCATGGCGACGGTCCGCACACGGCTTTCGCCCAGGTGTTGCTGAACTTCCAGCACCACGTCGATCGGCTCGGGCACTTTGAAGCCTTCACTCGTTACGCGCAACGCCTGATAAATCGGCGGCAGATTTCCCGGTGTGAACTCCACGTCAACCGCGGGACCCGCGATCTGTATTACCTTGCCTATGTTTTGAGTAGCCATAATCTCCCAGCAATTAGCAATTTCTGCAATCCAGGATCCCGCGTTTTTTGCGGGTGAGGATCGCTATTCCCTTTCAAACCGCAGCGATTCTGAATTTATTCTTGCCCTTACTCACTTCATCCAGCTATAGGGATCCCTCGCTCTGCTCGGGAGTTCCCACTTCACTGCGCCGCAGCCGCGCCGCTCACGATCTCAATAATCTCTTTGGTGATCTTCGCCTGGCGGGCCCGGTTCATGGCCAGCGTAAGCGAATCAATCATGTCAGAAGCGTTGCTGGTGGCTGAATCCATGGCCGTCATGCGCGCCGCATGCTCAGCAGCCTCTGATTCCAGCATGGCGCGAAATATCTGCGTGTAAACGTAGCGGGGCAGCAGATCGCGGAATAGCTCCGCCGGCGGCTGCTCATAGATGTAGTCAACCGGGGCCGTGGCAAAGCCCGCCGCCTTCTTGTCCATTTCCGTGGTATCCAATTCGCGCACTGAGGTACGAGCATGCGCCGCCGCTTCCAGTCTCCGCGTGCGCTCCTCGCCTGTAACTTCCTCGGTCAACTCGTGCACTGTCTCGCCAATCGCACGAATCGGCAAAACGTCATCCACCACCAGCCGCTGCGCAATGACTGACTTGAATTCGTTGTAAGCGATATAAACGGAATCGACCTTTCCTTCCGTGTAAAGGCGGATTATCTTGTCGGCAATTTCACGCGCGCTCTGCAACTGCGTCCGATTCATCAGGCCCACGTGTTCCGCCACCACCTGGATAGGCCCTTTGCGTTCCGTGCCCGCCTCAAGCGCCACCGGGTAGCGCCTGCGGAAGTAGTCTCGCGACTTTCTTCCCAGCGACACAATGTCAATGTTCTTGTCTTTCTTCAAGGCAATAAACTTTGCCGCCGCTTTCAGGATGTTGGAGTTGAACGCCCCTGCCAGCCCCTTCTCACCGGACACCACGATCAGCAGCGTGGTCTTCTCTTCACGGCGCACCAGCAATGGATGCAGCGCTTCACCCGTTACCGGATCGTAAACATCGGCGCGGGCGACCAATGACTTCAACACGTTCGTGATCATCTGCCCGAAAGGCCGGGTCTGCAGCGCGCGTTCCTGGGCGCGGCGCAGCTTCGCCGCCGAAACCATCTGCATGGCCTTGGTGATCTGCCGCGTGTTGCGCACGCTGCGGATTCGCCGCCGGATGTCTAAAAGGTTTGCCATGTTTGCTTCAACGTTTCCCTAAAAGTCTCTTGCGTTCAGGTCCTTCGACTCGCGCTCAAGCGCTCGCTCAGGATTTCAGCAGCGGGCTCCCGCTTCGCTAACGCCCACTAGTCGCCTCAACTTTCGCCGCTGCAGTCTGCCGTTCAGCGACAAAACGCTGCTTGAATTCCTTCAGCGTTTTTTCGATCTCCGCCTTCATCGCGTCGTCGATTGTCTTTTTCTGCATGATGGAATCCAGCAGTTTGGGATTCATCGATTCAACGTATTTGTTCAGCTCCTCGGAGAATGCGCGCACCTGCTCGACTTCCAGATCGTCCAGGAAGCCGTTAGTCCCGGCATAGATGATCATGATCTGCTTGCCAAAGGAAAGGGGCTGGTACTGGTCCTGCTTCAGTATCTCCACCAGGCGTTTGCCGCGGCTCAGCTGCGCTTGCGTGGCTTTATCGAGATCGGAACCGAACTGCGCAAAGGCGGCAAGTTCACGATACTGTGCCAGTTCCAGCTTCAACGTGCCCGCAACCTGCCGCATGGCCTTGATCTGCGCCGAGCCGCCTACGCGGCTTACTGAAATGCCGACGTTCACCGCCGGACGCACACCGGAGTTGAACAAGTCGGTTTCAAGAAAAATCTGTCCGTCAGTGATGGAAATAACGTTTGTGGGAATGTACGCCGACACGTCGCCAGCCTGCGTTTCGATCACGGGCAGTGCCGTAAGCGAACCGCCACCCATCTTGTCTGACATTTTGGCCGCGCGCTCCAGCAAACGGGAGTGAAGATAAAACACGTCTCCGGGATAGGCTTCGCGTCCCGGCGGACGGCGCAGCAGCAATGAAATTTCGCGGTAGGCCGCGGCGTGCTTGGAGAGATCGTCATAGATCACGAGCGCGTGCTTGCCGGTATCGCGGAAATACTCGCCCATGGCGCAGGCTGCGTAGGGAGCAAGATAAAGCATTGGCGCCGGCTCTGAAGCTGAAGCCGCCACCACGATTGTGTAATCCATGGCGCCGTTGTCTTCCAGCACCTTGACCACCTGCGCGATCGAAGAACGCTTCTGTCCAATCGCGTTGTAAATGCAAATCAGGTTATTGCCCTTGCTATTGATGATGGTGTCCAGCGCCACGGCGGTCTTACCGGTCTGGCGGTCGCCAATGATCAATTCACGCTGGCCGCGGCCCACGGGGATCATGGAATCGATGGCCTTGATGCCGGTCGCCATGGGTTCACGCACCGGCTGGCGGTCAATCACGCCCGGAGCAATGCGCTCAATCGCAATCTGCTTGTTGGAGGCGATGGGCCCCTTGCCGTCAATCGGCTGGCCCAGCGCGTTCACCACACGGCCAATCATGCCTTCGCCCACGGGGACTGACATGATGGTGCCGGTGCGCTTTACCTCGTCGCCTTCCTTGATCTCGGTGAATTCGCCCAGCAGCACCGCGCCCACCTGGTCTTCTTCCAGGTTCATGGCCAGCCCGGAAACCCCGTGGCCAAACTGGAGCAGTTCGCCGGCCATGACTTTATCCAGCCCATGGATGCGGGCGATGCCGTCACCAAGAGAGATGATGGTGCCCACCTCATCCACGGAAACCTTGGATTCGTAATTTTCGATCTGCTCACGGATGAGCTTGGTTATTTCGTCTGCTTTTATCTGAGCCATAAACGCCTTGTCTTGGAACCAACTTCAATCCCGATTTGGTAATTGAGTAAATTAGTAATTTGGTAAATGCTTTGTTCGATAAACTCTGTCCGGCATTTACCCAATTACCAAATTACCCATTTGCCAATTTCCTATGCGCTTGCCAGTTCCTGCCGCATGCGCTGCAGCCGGCCTTGCACTGATCCGTCATAAATTGTGCTGCCCACGCGCACCAGAACGCCACCGAGCAGACCGGGATCTTGAGAATACGTTGCCCTCACAATCTTTCCGGTAACCACAGCCAGTTGCTGTTCCAGCGATTTCTTTTCCGCCGCAGACAGTTCGCGCACCGAGCTCACTTTTGCTTCGGCGATGCCCATGCGACGGTCCAATTCCCGCTTGAATTGCTCCAGCACGTCGCCAATATTGCCGATGCGCCGGTTGTCGATCAACACGGCCAGAAAGTTCCGCAACATTTTAGTAGCGCCAATGTGCTGGATGATTGAATCCAGCAGCTTAAGTTTCTGCTCGCGACTGACAGCGGGATTCTGCAGCACATTCCGCAATTCCCTGCTGCTGTTCACCACATCAGCCATTTGCTGAAATTCAGCGACCGTCTTTTCTGGATTTAACTTGTTCTTGACTGCCACGTCTGCGTAAGCGCGCGCATACCGGCCCAGGACTGCCGCCATCTAGTTGCCGTCCTTTCCCATCTGGGCGGTAAAAGCTCGCACCAGGGCTTCGTCGGTATCTTTGCTCACGCGAATTTTCTTTTCCGCCAGCTCCACCGCAAGTTCCGCCACATAGGCTTTCAATTCGCGGCGCGCGGAATTTGCCGCCATCTCAATCTCCTGCTCAGCGGACGCCACAATGCGGCGGCGCTCTTCTTCGCCGGCAGCCAGCAAACGCTGTTCTTCGGCTTTGGCGTTCTCGTCGGCCTCACGCTGCATTGCGGCGATATCGGCATCCAGGCGGGAAAGCCTTCCTTCCACGTCCGCCAGCCGACGGCGAGCGTCTTCACTCATCTTGCGGGCTTCTTCAATGCCTTGTTGGATCGTTGTCGTGCGGCCCTTGAAATAGCCGGGCAGAATCTTGCGCATCAGGGCGGCCATGGCGAAAAAGATCACGGCAAAATTCAGGCCAAAGCAGAGCCAGTAAGCCCCGTTATTCGTCAGGCCGGTATGGCGGGCAATCCACCTGACAGCGGGAGCGTTGCGGATTGCATCTGCTTCCCCGCCGTTTTCCAGCTGTTGTTCACCCTCGTGTTTGGGTGAAGGATTCGATTGTTGTGCTTGACCCTGTGCAGCGCTCGCGGGCTTTGCGCTTTCCTGGGCCCGCAATGTCCCAGCAGGCACGATTGCCGCACCCAGCCACACCAGGATTGCGAAAACCAAAACTCTCTGGCCAAATTTTTTCATATTACCGGCCCCCTGCCGCCGAAGCCGGTTTCAATATGGTGGCGATTACCTGGTCGGCCAGCACATTGGCCTGCTGTTCCAAGCCTGCTTTCGCGCCGACAGTGTCTGCCTCCAGTGCCGTGCGCGCCTTCTTCACCATCTCGCCGGCATTCTGGCGCGATTCCGCCAACGCGGCGTTGCGCTCATCCATTACGCGCTGGCGGCTGGCCTGCTGGGCTTTATAGATCTGTGACCGTGCTTCGCGAACTTGCTGCTCATATTCCGCGGTGCGCTTTTCGGCAATGGCGATTTCCTGCTGCGCGCGTTCGATGGCGCCTTCCGTCAGGGCGTGCCGCTGCGCCAACACCTGCCGGAGCTTGTTATGCACCAGAAAAGTGTATGCCGTCCACAGGACCAACACAGAGATGATCGTGGGGATGGATTTAATCAGTAATTCGCCTATTTGCCTGAGTACCGTGTCCATGCAAAATAATCTTTAAGTTGTTGTGAACAAGAAGCGGTCGGGGGCCATCACCAAACTCTTTAAGTTAACATTCTGTTTGAGGCAGTGTCAACGCGAGCAGCCACTTTGGCGGGCTGCTCGCGCCGAACCTGAAACGTTGTTTCGCATTCGTCACTACGCAACTCTTGCAGACTGAAATTCTAAATTTCAGCATCTTCGGTTTTCATAAAAAGGCAGCTGAGGCTATCATTCCGTCCATGACTATCCTCTATATATTGCTTGGCCTTCTGGTGGGCGCTCTTTCAGGGATTGTGGGCATTGGCGGCGGCATCATGATCATTCCCGCGCTGGTTTATTTCTTTCATATGAGCCAGCACAAGGCCCAGGGAACTTCATTGACGGCGCTGCTGGCGCCCATTGGCGCTCTGGCCTTCTGGGAGTATTACAAGGCAGGAAATGTGGACCTGAAGGCCGGGTTGCTGATCGCTTTGGGCTTCCTGGTGGGAGGATATTTCGGCGGGCTCTGGGCCCAACACCTGCCGGAAGTGGTCTTGCGCAAGGTGTTTGGCACTTTGCTGGCAATCATTGGCATCCAATTACTACTGTCCCGAGGATGATCGCTTTGCAGAAGTATGATTGCAGATCTCCGGAATGAATTTCTCCTTTATTTACAGGGCTTTGCCAAGGCGAGATCATGCGGTTATCAAGATAATCATGTAGGTATAAAAAGAGTTGGCAGATCGCTTGACTTCCCCCATGAGTGTCCTAAAATGGACTTATCACCTCCGATCCGATTCAGGATCGAATGGGCTTGTGGCCAAGGAAACCGTCACCGCTTCTTGGTCTCAGGCCCATTTTGAATTTTGGGCTTAGCTTCGCCAGCCCAAAATGGCTTTTAGCTCTTAGCCATTAGCTCCTGGCTTTGTCGCGCGCTGCAAGCTGATTTCATTTCAGAAGGAAGGCTCGTTCCAATTTGAGAATGAAGTTCGTTCCAATTTCGTGGCTCTTCCGCTGGCTCCCATCCGGAGTTACCTTAAAAGGAAATGAGAAATGTAATCTTCGGAATCAACCTCACGCTGGACGGCTGTTGCGACCACACAACACAATTTGCGGGTGAAGAGACGCATGAATATTGGACGGGCGTCCTGCGAGAAGCTGACCTGCTCGTCTATGGGCGCAAGACGTACGAATTGATGGTCCCTTTCTGGCCTGAAGTCGCAAG
>DAHUXR010000171.1 GCA_027307045.1 Acidobacteriaceae bacterium | reverse complement strand
GCTTGCGCGCTGAGGAATAAGTGCCGGGTAAATAAGCAAAGAAAAGAATTCCTTCCTCGCTGCCGCAGGCCCGCGCGCAGCATAGCGGAGCGCCTAAAGAAGGACGACAACGTATTTCAGTTCCCGCCTTTCGCCAGAAATGCGAAAACAAAGGGCACACGATTGTTCTCGTAACGGATTTAAAAAAACAACGCACCCGGCGGAAAAATAAAGTTTCAACCGTGGCTCTTTCGGTTTTTCAAAAACTTTGGATTGTGCTATTAAACGGAGTGGGTTTGCTTTTGATTAAGGAGCAGACCCTTGAGCCAACCTCGCCGCAAGCTGACCATTCGAAGACTTCACATTCTCATTGTCGACAACTTTCTCTTGGCTATCGCGCTTATTGAATTCGTCAAATATGTCCTGTTCTTGATTAGGCAATGAGATGGAACCCTAGAAGCGCCTACTCTTCATTTAAAATTCGCACGAACTAACTACCCGTCACTATGTCACTCGGACTACTTCTTCGAACGACAGTGTAATGGTTCGTAATTCTTAACAAATTCTTTAAGCGAAAAGATAAAGGGATCACGCATGAGGGTCGAATTTTACCGGTAATTAGATGATTTGTAAGGAGCAAAAAAAAAGGCGCAGCCAGTGCGCAGACCTGCCTCGTAGCTAACCACTGCAATAACTGCTACGGTGAGCAAGGTACAAGAATCAATCAGTGCGCGAAGCGTCGATGATTTGGGATGATCCCGCTCAAACCTACGCCGATCTGGAATGGGTAGGGGAGGGGGGAGGGGTAGAAAGTGGGTGATTGGGTTAAAACTCGGCATTGCTGAGACGTTGAAACTCGTCCAGTCGCAGGATACTCTCAACGGGTAACACTCCCGCCTTTCTCGGTAAAAATAACAGCTCGGGAAATTTCATCCTCGGCACTGGATTCGCGAAATCAGGATTGAACTCAGCGCTTAGGCAGCGGAGAGTTTTGTAAGTCTCCGGTTTTTAGCGCCCAGGCCCAAAATGGCCACTCTCCAAGCACCTGCGAGTGGCTGTGGTAACGTGGCAGGGAGGCGACAAGCCAGGAATATCCCAAACAGCATGGCGCCAGACGAGGATGTTCATTATGCGAATGTCCCCAAATAAATCCGGGCCTGCACCGACGCGCTCAAAGCCAACAGACGCCAAGCCCCCTGACATCGCCTTAGCGACCGTTCCAGACACGCTCGCAGCGCTCCATGCCAACCCCGACACCGGGCTCGCGCAGGCGGAGGTGGAACTCCGCCGGAAGGAGCACGGCTACAACGAAGTGGCCGAAAAAAGGGGCCATCCAGTCTTCAAGTTTCTCGGAAAATTCTGGGGAATCTCGGCGTGGATGCTGGAATTGATCATCATCCTGTCAGCCGTGCTCAGAAAATATTCGGACCTTGTGGTGGTAAGCGCGCTGCTGGTTGTCAACGCCGTGTTGAGCTTTATGCAGGAGAGCCGGGCCGCTGGCGTTGTTGACGCGCTGCGTCGTCGATTGCAGGTCAGTGCGCGTGTCCGGCGCGAGTCGAACTGGCAGGTCATTCCCGCCCGGGAACTGGTGCCCGGCGATATCGTTCGCGTAAGGGCCGGCGACATCATCCCCGCGGACGTGAAACTCCTCACGGGAACATTGACCGTGGACCAGTCGGCGCTCACCGGCGAATCGAAAGATGCGCACAAGATGCCCGGCGAGGTGCTCTCGTCGGGGTCGATCGTCCGCCGCGGCGAGGGCAATGGCGTGGTGATGCTTACGGGTGCAAGGACGTATTTTGGCCGCACCACGGAACTAGTACAGCAGGCCCGGCCAAAGCTCCACATTGAAGCGGTGGTGAACAAGGTCGTCCGCTGGCTCTTCGTCATCGTGGGCGCGCTGCTGGGCGTTGTGATCATCCTATCGCTGATCCGCGGCGCACCGCTCCTGGAGATGGTTCCACTCATGCTCGTGCTGCTGATGAGTGCCGTGCCCGTTGCCCTCCCCGTTATGTTCACGGTCAGCATGGCTCTCGGGTCGAAAGAACTGGCTAAGCGCGGCGTGCTGGTCACTCGCCTGAGTGCCACGGAGGATGCCGCAACAATGGACGTGCTCTGCGTGGACAAGACCGGCACAATCACGATGAACCAGCTGGCCGTGACAGGCGTGATCCCGCTGGAGCACGCAACCGAATCCGACGTGCTGTTCGCCGGTGCGCTTGCGTCACAGGAAGCCAACCAGGATCCTATTGACCTCGCATTCCTGGCCGCGGCAAAGGAGCGGCAGATCTTCGATAACCTTCCCAGGATCACCCCCGTCTCCTTCGCACCGTTCGATGCGAAAAACCGGCGCACGGAAGCCGTGGTCGAGCAAAACGGGCAACGGCTGCGCGTGATGAAGGGCGCCGTACGCACTATCGCCGACGCCTGCGGCCTCCAGACCGCGGCGATCGAGGCGTTGGAAGCGCGCGTCAGCGCGTCGGCCGCCAAGGGCTATCGGATGCTGGCTGTGGCACGTGGCCCCGAAACGGGTGCTCCGGTTCTGGCCGGATTGGTGTCGTTGTATGATCCGCCGCGACCCGACGCCAAGCAACTGATCGCCGCGCTTCAAGACCGCGGCGTGGCGGTGAAGATGCTCACCGGTGACGCACTGGCGGTCGCTGGTGAAATTGCGCGGGGAGTGGGGTTGCCCAACATCCGGCGCGTGGCAGACCTGAAGGCCTCAAGCGCGCAGGCCGGCAACAAGACGGCTGATCTTTTTGCGGGCGCTGATGGTTTCGCGGAAGTGTTTCCGGAGGACAAATTTGTCGTGGTCAAATATCTGCAGGGTGCGGGGCACGTTACCGGCATGACAGGCGACGGGGTCAACGATGCGCCGGCGCTCCGCCAGGCCGAAGTCGGCATCGCCGTCAGCACCGCGACCGACGTGGCCAAGGGCGCCGCGAGCGTCGTCCTGACCGATCCGGGCTTGACGAACATCGTGGCGCTGGTCGAGCAGGGACGGACCATCTACCAGCGCATTCTGACGTGGATCATCAACAAAATCAGTCGGACAATCCTAAAGGCAGCCTTCGTTTCCATCGCGTATGTCGTGACCGGCAAGTTTGTTGTCTCCGCTTTTGCCATGCTGCTGCTGACCTTTATGACGGACTTCGCCAAGATCGCCCTGGCCACAGACCACGTACGGCCATCCAGGAAACCAGAGACGTGGAACATCGGGGGCTTCATTATGGTATCCGTGGTCGTGGGCGTTGCGATGCTCGCGGAAGCGCTTCTCTTCTTGAAGATCGGCTGGTCACATTTTGGTTTATCAACCAGCAACAATGCCCTCTACACGTTCAGCTTCCTGTTGCTGCTCTACTTTGCCGTGTTCTCCGTGGTGTCCGCGCGCGAGCGCCGCGCATTCTGGGCGACGATGCCCAGCAAAACCCTCTTGGCCGCCCTCATAGTGGAGACGCTCACTGGCACCATCCTGACGCGCGTCGGGCTTCCCGGACTCATGCCGTTGCCATGGTCGCAGGAACTCGCGATTTTTGCTTATGCCATGGTCTCGTGCCTGGTCGTCAACGATGCCGTGAAAGTCGTCATAATCAAGTGGCGCGTGCCTGCGGCTATCGCTTAGCAGGCTACTGAAAGACCTTTTCTCTGGGCCGGCGCCTCATCCCTTTCCCGGAAGCCGGCAAAGAAGATATTGGGCAGCAAAATCACGAAGATCAAGACCATGACCGGCGCCGCATAAAATTCCGGCCCGGAAGCGACGCTGTTGAGACGCTGAAAGACATCGCTGTCGCGTGTTTGCCCGCTATATAATCCGCGATAGTGATCCTCAAACTGGCTTTATTGTTGTGGTTTATTGCGCTGTGCATCTCTCTGGTGGCCAAAGGCAAGAGCCGGTCATGGATGCCGCGACTTTTCCTTGGCGGATTCGTTCTCCTGTTGCTGGGCTTTTTCCTGAAGCTGGTTTCCCGAATTATTTGATTTGACGCCTCGACGGGCTTCACTGGCAGCCTGCCACTGTGAAACCGGAAAATGTGTAGGCAAGAAAACCAGCCGCGAATCGAAACGAAGAACGCGGAATCACAACTTTGGTTTTTGATTCGTGTCTTTCGCGAAATTCGCGGCTTCTCTTTCATCTGCGCCCATCAGCGAAAATCTGCGGCGATGTTCTTCGACTGATCGTCTGATGCCCTACGCCGTAACCAGCGATCCCACTTTTTCACCCGTGACCACGCGCTTGATATTGCCATGGACATTGAGGTTGAAAATCACGATCGGCAAGCTGTTTTCCTGGCAGAGAGAGATTGCGGTGGCGTCCATTACGCGCAGTCCGCGCTTGAGCACGTCAAGATAGCTGATGGATTCGATCATCGTCGCGGTGCTTACCAGCTTGGGATCGGCATCGTAAATGCCGTTCACCTTGGTGGCTTTCATGATCACGTCGGCCTTGATCTCCATGGCGCGCAGTGAAGCTGCTGTATCCGTGGAGAAGTAGGGGTTGCCGGTGCCTCCGGCAAAAATCACCACGCGGCCTTTTTCCATGTGCCGCAGCGCGCGCCGCCGGATAAACGGCTCCGCCACCTGGTTCATCTCCAGCGCGGACATCACGCGGGTATGCACGCCCTGCTTTTCCAGCGCGTCCTGCAAGGCCAGCGAGTTGATCACCGTGGCCAGCATGCCCATGTGGTCCGCTGAGACGCGGTCCATGTCGCGCGCCTGCTCAGCCACGCCGCGAAAGAAATTGCCGCCGCCCACCACCAGCGCTATCTCCACGCCAAGATCGCTGACGTCTTTGATTTCCGCGGCGATGGCGTGTATGCGGCTGGTTTCAACCCCAAAACCTTTGTCCCCGGCCAGGGCTTCACCGGAGAGTTTGAGAAGAATGCGTTTGAAGGCAAGCATGCTGCTTAAGTATAGAGCAAGCGGGGCTCTTTCCTATAGTCCCGAACGGAGTGAGGGACCCCTATGACCCATAAAACTTCAGAGACAACGATCAGAATCCACGATGCTCGCGTCGACCACGAAATGGTTCACGCTTCCGCTTCATTCGAACTTAATCAGCACGATTTCCGGCCGTGTTCCCACCCGCAACGGCGGTCCCCATGTGCCGGTGCCGTAGGTCGTGTAAACCTGCAAAGCGCCGAACCGTTGCAGTCCGTGGATAAACTCTTTCCACACGCGCTGGGCAATCAGCGTCCAGGGAAAGAACTGGCCGCCATGCGTGTGTCCGGAGAGCTGCAAAGATATGCCTTCTTCTTCGCTAATGGGCAGGCGCACCGGCGCGTGCAGCAGCAGAACGCTGGCGCGGTTGCGGTCGAGGTCCATGCTGCGCAGTATCGCGCGGTATTGGTTTTCATTGACGGCATCGCGGTAGTGCACGCCGATGAGCTGCAGCCCATCGACCTCAACTTTTTCATTGTTCAGGACGCGAATGCCCGCCCGCAGCAGCGGCGGCAGATATTCCGCATTGCGGTAAAACTCTTCATGATTGCCCGCGATGTAATAGACGCCCAATGCCGCGGCCTTGGGCGACGCGACCAGGTCTGCCCAGGGCCGCGCCAGTTTTTCAAAGTCTCCGGCGACGCCGTCGTAAAGATCGCCCGCCACAAATACGATGTCATTCTGCAGCGTCAGCAGCTTGTTTACCACCCGCCGCACAAAGCGCCCATTGCGCACATGTCCCAGATGCAGATCGCTGACCAGTGCTGCTGTTCGTCCGCGCCACTGCGCAGGCAGGTTGGGCAGTGCTACCGAGATCCGCACCACGCGCGGCCACGCCGCATTCAGCAATCCATAAAGGCCGGCCACAAGAGCGACCGCAAAAGCCGCATCGGCGATCCACGCCGGCGGCCAGCCCAAGCCGCCAACGGCGCTCACGCCATAAGCGATCCAACTCGCAATCGAGGCGAGCATAAAGTAACTGGCAAATCCCATCCAGAGCGCGGAGACCAGATAGAAAAATCTAACGAGCGGTTGATACGAATACCAGCCGAGCAGAGACGCAGCCACAAAGCTCATGGAGAGCAGCGCGAACGCCACCTTCATCTGCCATGACGCCGCCCAGCCACCCCAGAAGTACGCCACCGTGGCGTACACAAACCAGTGCGCTGAAAAAAGAATCGCCTGTACGATGCTGACAAAGACGAAGAGCCGGGATCGCAACCTGTTATGGGTCCTTTATTGAGGAAAAAAGAAGCTGACGGAAATAATCCTACAGCTTTAGACGCCACGGAGTCGTTGCGCGATTCATAAAGCGGCCTTTCGGGTCTATACAATCGCCCTCACCACGCCGCCATCCACGCGCACTGCGGCGCCAGTGGTAGCAGATGCCTGCTCTGACGATAAATAGACCACCATGTTCGCGACTTCTTCATTGGTGGCAAATCTCTTCAACAGCGATGACGGCCGCATGGTGCGGAAGAAGTCTTTTTCCGTCTGCTCAAAGCTCTTACCCGATTGCTTCCCGACCTGCTCGACAAATTTCTCCACGCCCTCTGACCGCGTTGGGCCGGGCAGCACCGCGTTTACTGTAACGCCGGTCCCGGCAACCGTCTCCGCCAGTCCACGGGAAACCGCAAGCTGCGCGGTCTTGGTCATGCCGTAATGAATCATCTCCGCCGGAATCTGCACGCCTGACTCGCTGGAGATGAAGATCACGCGTCCCCATTTGCGTTCCACCATGCCACGCGTGTAATGCCGCGCCAGCCGTACCCCGCTCAGCACGTTGACGCAAAAGAACCGCGCCCAGTCTTCATCGGGAATATCGAAGAACGGCTTGGGCTCAAAGATGCCAAGATTGTTGATTAGAATATCGGCCTCAGGGACCTGCTTGATCAACTCCTGCGCGCCTTCGTTGGTTCCAAGGTCAGCAGCAATGCCTTTTACATCTGCTTTTGGAAGTGCGGTTTTTATCTTGTCAACCGCTTGCTTCACCCGCTCCTGCGTGCGCCCGTTTACGATCACCGACGCTCCTGCTTCCGCCAGCCCATGCGCAATTGCATGTCCGATCCCCGCCGTCGACCCGCTCACGATTGCGGTCTTGCCATTGAGATTGATGATCATTCGCTTCCTTTCGACTACCAGAAGATGCTCTGTGGTAAAGGATTGACTCACTCCACAAACATGCAATCCCCATACGAGAAGAATCTGTATTTCTCTGCGACGGCATGGGCGTAAGCCTTCAACACGTTTTCCCGCCCGGCAAAGGCCGCAACCAGCATCAGCAGCGTGGATTTGGGCAGATGAAAATTTGTGAGCAGCGCGCCGACCACGCGGAATTGAAATCCAGGATAGATAAAAATATCGGCTTCGCCCGAGCCGCCGCTGACCGTCGCAATCCCCGCTGAACTCAAAGCATTCAATGAAGCCGCAAATTCCAGCG
>DAHUXR010000170.1 GCA_027307045.1 Acidobacteriaceae bacterium | reverse complement strand
TTATTTGTAGTGCGCAGGCGAGGGCGCCTGCGGTCCACGCGACTTACAGTTGGAACAGCCACAGCCGAGGGCGGCTGTGCCACACGAGTATCGCGTCATAGGCAGGAGTGCCTGTGCTACAAATACAAAGGCGTCGCAGGCGAGGCGCCTGCGGTCCACGATCTTTAAAGAATTTGCAGAAGATGCAGGCGAGGGTACCCGTTCGACGAACTCAGGGTCGGCTCTGCGGTCCACAAGGTTTTTTATCGTTCTAACACCCGGCCTTTTAAGGCCGGGTGTTTACGTTTTGGGGTTGCGACCCTCTGCCGATGCGCTCAGCTTAGGGATCGGGTGGGACGTGATGGGACCAACTGGGATGAACATAGGGGTAGGGGAGGGTGGGCGCGGGATCGGATGATCGCCCGACATCGCCGACATCGCGAGAGACCGGAAAGAAAGGGCTTACGACGGACAACACGGATGCCAAGAAGGTTGAGGCAGATCAAAATCGACCGAAAACGAACGAGAAACGAGGCGAAATAACCAAGGAATCGAGGCTTGAGATATTTATAAGAAGCCGAGGGATCAACATGGATGACAAGTGATCGGGAACCGACAAGCTATCGCGAAACAACGCGGATGAGCGCGGATCGAAAGGCAGAATTTACCACTGATTAACACTGATGACACTGATCGGGATGAATCGGAAGATCGAAAGCCGAAACTGCCCAATAAAAAAGGGCGGCATTACTGCCGCCCAGCCTCTGGAGGGAGGAGAGAAGGAGAATCCTACTTTGATTGCTGTTTTTGTTCTGCTTGCTTCTTCATGCTCATGCGCTCCTGCCGATGCTGCTGGCGTTCCTGCATAAGTTGAAGCGCCTTCTGCCGTTGCTCTGGAGTAAGCACGGCATAGACTTGCGACCGCATGCGTTCCTTCTCCACAATCAGGTCAGTCATAAGCTGGGCCTGTTTATTGGCGAAGGTGCGGGCCTGGTTCTCGTCAAAACTTCCGTTTATGGTTGCGTCTTCCGCCTGTTGATTCTGGCGGAGCTGCTGCATCATAGGCTTGATCTTGGTCTTTTCGTCAGCCATGATGCCCTTGATCTGGGTTTGCTGGGTCTCAGTCAGGTTCAACTGCCTGGTCATATGTTTCAGCATCCAACCATTGTTGCGGCCAAAGCCCATGCCGCGATGCTGGGCAAAAGCGGTTGTCGCCAGGCCTGCTGCCAAGGCCATTAGAATGGCGGCGATGATGATCGATTTTTTATGCATAACCAACTCCTTTTACGATTTGGGCGGCAGCTGCATCATCCCGGCACAGCCGGGAAACCCCGCAATGGGCTACCACTAGTGTGAACCCGGCGGAGAGAGAACAAAAGTTATGAGTTGTTAATTCGCGTAGTATGATTCCTTCACGATTCTTAACCCCATCCCGATATCCACAGGGTTTAAGGTGACTACGTATGGTCTCAGTCCTGCTCATTGACGATGACACAGAGTTAAGCAAGCTGCTGGAGGAATATCTCCAGAGCGAGCAATTCGAGTTGCACTCCGCGCATGACGGCCCCAGCGGCCTGGAAAAAGCGCTAGCCAATCACTATTCCGCGGTGATCCTGGACGTGATGCTTCCGGGCATGAGCGGGCTTGACGTGCTCAAGCAGCTGCGGCAAAAGAGCGCGGTGCCGGTGCTGATGTTGACGGCGCGCGGCAGCGAACTGGATCGCATTCTTGGTCTTGAGCTTGGAGCGGATGACTATTTGCCCAAGCCTTTCAATCCCCGTGAACTGGTTGCGCGTTTGCGCGCGATCCTGCGCCGCTCCGCCAGTGGCGCTACGCCTTCGGCCTCGCAGCCGGTCCATCTGGCGGGCGTTGACCTGCACCCGGATTCGCGCAGCGTCACCTGCAATGGCAAACCCGTCGCGCTTACCGGAGCGGAGTTCGATCTTCTGTATTCATTCCTGCGCAGCCCGGGCAAGATCATCAGCCGTGAGGACCTGACGCAGGCCGCGCTGGGCAGGCCAATGTCTCCCATGGACCGCAGCATTGACGTGCATGTAAGCAATCTCAGGCGCAAGCTGGGGCCGTATGACGGAGAGCAGGAGCGCATCAAGGCCATCCGCGGGAGTGGTTATGTCTATCTCCTGCCGGGAGAGCAGCAGTGAAATACCGCAGCCTGTTTTTAAAGATATTTTTCTGTTTCTGGCTGGCTGCCGCGGCCATGATCGGCGCATTGAACCTGATGCTCTGGTCGTCCTTCATTCAGGACCCCAATCCAGAGCGGAGACGCGGTGCCCTGGGTGAGGCGCTGAACCTTTATGCGGAATCAGCAGTCCAGGTGTATGACAGTGAAGGCGCGCAGACGTTTGAACAGTATGTAAACAGGTCACTCAAAGAAGCCGGCACCGAAATCGAGTTATTTGATGGCGATGGAAAACCGTTGACAGCGCCTACTGCCGCAGAGGCAACGTCGGTCGCGAATGAGATCAAGGCTACGCAGCAGCATGTTTCACATGTAACCGTGCTGGGCAGGATCACCTGGGGACGTGCGGTGGTTGCGCCCAGCGGCAGAGTTTATATCTTTGTTACCCGTTTACGCCAGCCCTATGTGTTCCGGGGCCTGCCGCAGTGGGGCATCGGGCTCAGCATTCTTGCGGCCGGAGTGATTTCTTACCTGCTTGCGCTCTACCTCACGTCGCCGGTAAAGAAGCTGAAGTCCGTAGTCCAGTCTTTTGCTGAAGGAAATCTGGAAGCGCGCGTTGCACCGCAGCTCGGCGGCCGGCATGACGAACTGGCCGACCTGGGCCGTGAGTTCGACCACATGGCTGAGCGTATTGCGGCGCTTATCTCATCGCAAAAGCGCCTGCTGGCCGATATCTCCCACGAACTGCGCTCTCCCCTTGCGCGGTTGACAGTGGCGCTGGCTCTGGCGCGCAAAAACACCACAACCAAGGGCGAGTCTGCGCTGGACCGGATTGAAATGGAATCTGAGCGCGTGAATTCACTGGTGGGGCAGCTACTGGCCCTTACGCGGCTGGAAAGCGGAGCGGAGCGCGTTCCGCCTGAAACGGTTGCGTTGGAAGAGTTGCTGGAAGAAGTGATTGACGATGCGAACTATGAAGCCAAGCCGATGCACAAGGAAGTAAGAGTGCTGCAACTGGCGCCCTGCCGCGTGCGTGGATCATCAGAGCTTCTGCGCAGCGGAATTGAAAATGTTATTCGCAATGCCATTCGCTATACGGCTGAAGACACCGCGGTTGAAGTTTCTCTTACAACGCGGCTCGATAACGCCATTGTGACGGTACGCGATCACGGCCCGGGTGTCCCAGAATCGGAGTTGCAGCACATCTTTGAGCCGTTTTATCGGGTGGGTGAAGCGCGCGAGCGCTCAAGCGGTGGCGTGGGCCTGGGACTTTCCATTGCAGACCGCACGATCAAGCTTCACGGCGGCACTATACGCGCTGAAAACGTGAATAACGGCCTGCTGATTACCATTGGTATTCCGCTGTCTGCGGTGCCTGCCGTGATTCAGCCCGCCGCTGAGAGAATTCCAGTAGCCTAGCTGTGTTGGCTTAGCGAAAGCACATTGCCGTCGGGGTCCTTGAACCATGCGACTTTATCTCCCTTCGGGGTGGTCCGGATGCCTTGTTTTGGTCCTGGACAAAAGGATATTTTTCAAACGTGACGCCGCGTCCGTTGAGCCATTTCACCGTAGTCTCGATATCGGTAACCTCCCAGCCCATTACGGTGTACTCGGCAGGCGTGAATTTGGCCGGCTTGGCAATGCGGATCATGGATTCGCCGGCCTGCATGACCAGCGCAAATTGATCGTCGTTCACAAATTTGAAGCCGAGCTTGCTTTCATAGAATTCCCTGGAGCGATCGGAGTCCGTGGTCGGAACAAAAACCTATGAGTTTGCCGGCAGAGAGCATAAGCAGGTCCTCCTGAAAGTCAGGGCGAAACAATAACATGCCACGATCAGGTTCAGGTTGTGCCCCAACGTCTCAGGATGAATGATCAGGGCTTCAAGCAGCTTTTTCTCCCGGCTCTTTAGCTTCAGGATGCCCGCGCTTGGCGGCGGCATTCTCGATTTCTGAATTGATCTCACCGCCCAGCAATATGGCCATACCGGAGATATAAAGCCAGAGGAGCAAAACGATGACCGCGCCCAGCGACCCATAAGTCTTGCTATAGCTGTTGAAGAAATGCAGGTACACGCGGAAGAGGAGGGAAGCTCCTATCCATGTGACAACGCCTACCACGGAGCCGGGAGTGATCCACTGCCACTGTTGCTCGGTGTCCGGACTCCAGTAATACAAAAGGGCGAAGGACAGAACAACGAAAAATAATGCAATCGGCCATTGCACAATACGCCATGCGATCACGGAGACGCTGCTCAATCCGACGTGTGATCCTACTAAGTCAACGATATCGCCTCCATAGAGAACAATCGCCAGAGCGGCTATCGTAAGCGCGGAGATTGTGACAGTGAGAGCGATGGCCATTAGTCTCTGTTTCCACCACGGGCGTGAATCCTTTACGTGGTAGCAGCGGTTGAGCGCATCCATGATTGATACAACACCGCCGGAACCAGACCAGAGCGCAAGCGCTAATCCAAAAGCAAGCTTGAGTCCGGAACTATTATTGGCGACTTCCTTAATCGTCTTCTGCACCAGGCTATATGCGTCTCCGGGCATGAACCGGGCCGCGTAATTCAGCAGGCTGGATTGCAGATCATGGCTCTGGGCAAAGAGTCCCAGCACGGCCATGAGGAAAAAGATCATGGGGAACAGCGCGGAAACAAAGTAGTAAGCCAGCGCAGCCGACCTGGTGAAAACCTCGTCATCATCGATCTCATGGTAGACGCGCTTGGATAATTGCAACGGCGTCAGGCCGCCGAGCTTCCAAGGCGATGTGCGTTCCTTCACCGCTTCAATGTGAGGTCCGGTTTGTTCCGCAAATTTGTAAAGACGCATCCCCAATACTCCGACTGCTTTCAGAAGTGGCCTGTCTGTTGAGTTGGATGAGATGTGGTGAAGAAGGGAAACTGCTGGCCAGAGCTGCCGGGTTTTTAATCGCCGATTTTTTAATCACCCTGGGGAAGCCGACCGGATAAAAGAACCAGGTAACTTTGCGATGAAATTCTTGTCATGCACAGGAAAAGTCATCGCATTGTCCGCCGATCCTTCAATTCCGCTCAGTTCCCATCAGGGTGAGAGAGAAAAGAATGAATACTCATATGACGGCAAAAACACAGGAGAGTTACCAAAAAGTAAGCAAATAAAGTTGTAAAAAAAGTTTTACAAGATGGAACCTATTTTCCTGGGTGACGTATTACTAACCAAGAGCTGCAAACATCGTCAAAAAGGTTGCAGCACGAGAAAAAAAACGGATTTACTGGAGGCGTTATGGATGCTAAGTGGAACAATATTGTGGACAACACCATGGTGCGGATTGCAATGGTCGTGGTTGGTTTTGGCGCGTGGCTGGCGATCGGCTATGGTTTGCTGGCGGCCTAAAGGCGGAGTTGCTTTGACTATCAGCTCCGCCCCAGCTGTTCTTCACGTGAGCGGGGCGAAGCAGCAAATTTCAGACTCGGGCTACTTCCTCATTCTTGACTGAGCCGTAACGTGTTTCCACGTACTCGTTCAGTATGTCAAAGAATTCGGCGACAATATGGTCGCCCTTCAGCGTAGTCATCAGCCGACCATCAACAAACACCGGCGCCTTGGGCTCTTCAAAAGTTCCGGGCAGTGAAATGCCGATGTTGGCATGTTTGGATTCGCCGGGCCCATTGACCACGCAACCCATCACAGCAACTTTCAGCTCTTCGATTCCGGGATACTTGTCTCTCCAGACCGGCATGCTGGTGCGGAGATAGCTCTGAATCTGCTCCGCCATCTCCTGAAAGAAGGTGCTGGTGGTGCGTCCACAGCCGGGACAGGCGGTGACCTGCGGAGTGAAGCTGCGGATACCCAGAGATTGCAAAATCTGCTGGCCCACAAAAACCTCTTCTGCGCGGTTGCCATTGGGCGCCGGTGTAAGCGATACGCGGATGGTATCGCCAATGCCTTCCTGCAACAGCACGGCCAGACCGGCTGCGCTGCCGACAATGCCTTTGGCGCCCATACCGGCTTCGGTCAGCCCAAGATGGAGCGGGTAATCGCACTTTGAGGCGAGCATGCGGTACACGTCGATGAGGTCCTGAACGCCGCTTACCTTGGCGCTGAGAATGATGTAGTTGTGCGGCAGACCAAACTCTTCCGCCAGTTCCGCCGAACGCAGTGCGCTTTCCACCATCGCGTCCATGGTGACGTCGCGCGCGTCTTTTGGATTCGAGCTGCGGGAGTTCTCGTCCATCATGCGGGTGAGAAGCTGCTGGTCCAGCGACCCCCAGTTCACGCCGATGCGTACCGGCTTGTCATTTTTGACGGCCACTTCAACCATAGCGCGGAAATTGTCGTCATTCTTGCGGCCCACGCTTACGTTTCCAGGATTGATGCGGTATTTGGCCAGGGCCTGCGCGCATTCAGGATATTTTGTGAGCAAAAGGTGGCCGTTATAGTGGAAGTCGCCGATGATGGGAACGTGTATGTTCTGCTTTGCCAGCTCCTCAAAAATCGCCGGAACAGCCTGGGCCGCGGCGTCATTGTTCACCGTTACGCGGACCATTTCCGAGCCAGCCCGGGCCAGCTGCGCCACCTGCTGGACGGTGGATTTCACGTCCGCCGTGTCAGTATTTGTCATTGACTGCACGACCACGGGCGCATCTCCGCCCACGCGCACATTGCCTATTTTTGCGGTTACGCTCTTCCTGCGCTGAATGATTGCCATTCTCTCTAGTTTACCCGATTTTCCCGCGTCATTCGCTCCAAAAGGGGTTACCAGAGGCCTTCTCCTTAGGCGTGAAACTGAGTTACTGACACGGCGCATCCAGCTCTTGGACTGATTTTCCACCAACTACTTGTGCGGCTTTTGCCAGAGTCCAGAAGGCGAGGACTGGCAACCAGACCCAATGAACCTCGTTCCAGAGAATACGCAGACCGTGTGCGCTGAAAAACCTGCCGACCCCTATCGGCCGAGACGTGAATCGTCCGCCAGGGCAAGAAATAACGCTGAAGATCGAATGGTGAGAAGAAGGCAATACCCAAGCCTCCGTCGGTCATACGTCAAGGATTCGGTGACTGGCCGTTACGACGAACAGCGGCTTTGCCCAATAACTAGCTGTTTTGGCTGATTTATTGGGCAGTTCTCGTGATTTTTGGGCAATTCGTTTTTTCCTTGCCATGTGTTGCAACTCCCTCTAAAAAAGGAAACGGGCCGCGCCGTGTGTAACCACGAACGCGCCCCTGACCACAATCCACCTGTATGAGAGGCGACTATGGCTATTGATGATTTTACCCGCGAACGG
>DAHUXR010000016.1 GCA_027307045.1 Acidobacteriaceae bacterium | reverse complement strand
GCAATAGCCTTTGTGGAACATCATCTATTTTCCTGTATTTCCCTGCTTGCTCCGCTGCGCTGCGCGTGAGCCTTCGGCAGAGTGGAGGAGAGCGGTTCTTTTGCTTACCCGGCATTTATGCCTCGGCGCGCGCTACGCGCTTCGGCAACATGCCGGGCTATTATCAGCCGTCCCGCTGGAGCGGGACTGGTACCTTGTAAGGTTTCAGCGATTGCGCCTGTCTGTGGAGTGGGCATCGCCCGTCACAGCCGAGGGCGCCTCCACCCCAACGAGCCAAAACCGGGCTCGTCGGGGACCCCGGGCTGCGCCACACGTGCATGGAAGCCGATGAGATTTTTAGCGGAGCTTCCATAATTCGGTGAGTTTACAAAGTCTGATAACGGGTGACACCACATCGTCCGAGAGAGCACTGCCTAGCTGCTCAGTTTCGATGAGAGTTTCTCGCGTGTCCTCATTGGCCAACAAACCTCATCGCATGTCCTCTTTCGCAATTGATTCGTACAGGTAATCCATACTAAAGTTGATTGATTTCGCCAAAAACGGATTTTGAGTAGTGCCTACGGCGGCCGGTCAGTGGCGGAAAACGCGCAAAAAAGGATGTGCGACATGACGATTGGATCGATGAATGGCAACAGGATTTCAGATAATGAAAACAACGAAGTTATGCGGCAGGATTTGGCACGGGAGCAGATCCGGCAAGAGGCGTCAGCGCTGGTGAAGCGGGTAGCCGAGGGCTACAGCGCGCTCAGGAGCCTGATGGAGCAGAATCCCTGGCTCACTCAGGAGATGGATGCCGAAGACCGGGAGCGGAAGCGGGCCTTTGATGAGAAGTTGCAGCAAGGGTTGCGGCGGGCAAACGATGCTCCGCGCTGCCGGTGGGTGAGGCAGGACGGAACGAGCTGCGGGTCACCGCAGATGCGGAACCATATTTATTGCTACGCTCACAGGCAGATGATGGAGGCGCGTGCGCTGGCGTTGCGGCTGCCCGCGGCGGAGGACGCCAATTCTATCCAGATGGGACTGATGCGAATACAAAAGGCGCTGATTGACGACACGATCTCAACGAAGAAGGCCGGGCTGTTGTTGTACTCGATGCAGCTGGCGATGACGAACGTGGGGCAGACAACGTTTGGAAAGGCTGCGGACGACGACCTAGTGACGGATACAGTGGAAGAGAAGGTCGCGATGCAAGAGGAGACGGCTGTTGAGACTCCCGGGCCGATATTTACGCGGGACATTCCGGGGTTGAGGGAATACTACACATCTTTTACCGCAGAGAACGCAGAGGAAAACAAGAATTTGCCGCGGATCAAGACGGATGAGCGCGGACCGATAGGAGAGGATGTCGAGCGAATGGTAATGAACCCGATCCTGACGAGGGATTTGGAACTTCCGGGTCAAAGCCACGCCAAAATGGGATGAGCTGGGATGAGCCCGGAGGGGTAGTGCCTCCCTCCGATGGCCAATAGTAAATTGAGTTAAAATGTAAGATTCTTAGTTACTGCTTGGGGAGTGTATACGTTGAATGTCTGCGCCGGTTTGGTGATGTTTCTTCTGGTCAACTCCCAGAAGGGGATCGTCCATTATTTCAAGAGCCAGTTTATGGACAGGACCTTTAAGGGCCTCTACTCTCCCAATGGCTTTGACCTGGCGCTGCTCATTCCTTATTTCATTGTGATGGTCATCCTCGCCGGGTACGGCATGCACCGCTACGCGCTGGTGTACATGTATTACCGCAACCGCAAGAACCGGACGACCGAGCCAGCGGCAAAGTTCGCAGAGCTGCCGCGCGTGACCGTGCAGCTTCCGATTTACAACGAGCAGTTTGTGGTGGACCGCCTGGTGGAATCCATCTGCAAGCTCGACTATCCCAAAGACAAGCTCGATATCCAGGTGCTGGACGATTCCACCGACGAGACAGTGACAGTGGCTCAAGCAGTGGTGGACCGATACGCCGCGCTGGGCCATCCGATTACTTATATTCATCGCACCAACCGCGAAGGGTTCAAGGCCGGCGCACTGCAAAACGGCCTGCTCACGGCCAAGGGCGACCTTGTCGCCATTTTTGACGCTGATTTTGTTCCTCCGGAAGACTGGCTGATGCGCGTGGTGCACCACTTTACCGATCCCAAGATCGGCATGGTGCAGACGCGGTGGACGCACCTGAATCGGAATTATTCTTTCCTTACCGAGGTCGAGGCCATTTTGCTGGATGGCCACTTTGTGCTGGAGCACGGTGGACGGTCGCGCAGCCAGGTGTTTTTCAACTTCAACGGCACGGCGGGGATGTGGCGGCGGAAGGCCATCGAGGACGCGGGCGGCTGGGAACACGACACGCTGACCGAAGACACGGACCTTTCTTATCGCTCACAATTGGCGGGTTGGAAGTTTAAATACTTGCAGGACGTGGAATGCCCGGCGGAACTGCCCATTGAGATGACGGCGTTCAAGACCCAGCAGGCACGCTGGGCCAAAGGGCTGATCCAGACAGGCAAGAAAATTCTGCCCAAGGTCTTCAAGAGCAAAGCACCGTTCCGCGTAAAGGTGGAAGCGTTTTATCACCTGAGCGCGAACCTGAGCTATCCGCTGATGATCGTTCTTTCCACGCTGCTCATGCCGGCCATGATTATCCGGTCGTTTGGCGGCTGGTTCCAGATGCTGGTGATCGACCTGCCACTGTTCATGGCGTCCACGTTTTCCATTTCCAGCTTTTATCTGGTGTCACAGAAGGAACTTTTTCCGCGGCGCTGGCCGCGCACCTTTTTATTTCTTCCATTTCTCATGGCGCTGGGGATCGGACTAACGCTGACGAACACACGCGCGGTGATTGAAGCGCTGCTAGGGATCAAATCGTCATTTAAACGCACGCCCAAGTATGCTGTGCAGTCGAAAGCCGATAAGGCGCAGGGACAGAAATATCGGCGGCGGCTCGGGATTGTTCCGTGGCTGGAGCTGCTGGTGGGAACGTATTTTGTGGCGATGTGCACGTACGCCTTTAGCAGCGGGAATTACTGGACGATCCCGTTCCTGCTGCTTTTTGTGCTGGGATACTGGTACACCGGGCTGATGTCATTGCTGCAAGGGCGGTTTGAACGGCGTGGCAGGGCTGCGCAGGAGCCGCATACTAAGCCTTTCCCCGTGGGCGTCTAAGAGCTTTTTCAGGGGCAGCCCGGCGTGCAGCTCTGGTATGCTACCCGCGAATGTTGATGAAGACCCTGTACGTCCTGTTAGCGCTCTCCATCGTGGCCATTGTGGCGGCGGTGGGCGCCATGGTTTGGCGTCTGCGCTGGCATTTGCGACGGCCTCACGTCACTCCGCCGAGTGCTGTTCCTGACGTGACACCCGAAGAGGAACCGGTTGAAAAAAGCTTAACCTGATTACGATTCTGGTCCCAATGTGAAGGCCAGCTTCAGGCTGGTGTGAAAACTTTTACACGAGCAAAGAGATTATTCCTGTGCCCGCAGGAACGCTCAGACTGTTGTAGGATTTCAAGTATGTCATCTTCGTCTGTTTCTTCCGCAGTTCGCGAAATCAGCGTCGCTCATAGCCCTGACTCTGACGACGCTTTCATGTTCTATGCGCTGGCCACAAACAAAGTCCGCGTGCCAGGCCTGAAATTTTCCCACACGCTGACGGACATCGAGACCCTGAACCGCAAAGCCATGGAAGGCTTTTATGACGTGAGCGCAATTTCCTTCCACGCGTATCCGTACGTCCAAGATAAATACGCGCTGATGGCGTGCGGCGGAAGCGTGGGCGAACAGTACGGCCCCATGGTGATTTCCCCACGGATGGTCGGACTGGAAGAACTTAAGACCATGAAGATTGCTGTCCCAGGCACGATGACGACGGCGTATCTTGCGCTGAAACTCTTTGCGCCGAAAATCGAAACCGCAGTGGTGCCGTTTGATCGAATCATTCCGGAAGTTATGGCGGGGAAGTATGAAGCAGGGCTGATCATCCATGAAGGGCAGCTCACGTATGAACGCTCAGGACTGAAACGCATTCTTGATCTAGGAAAATGGTGGCACGAGCAAACAGGATTGCCGCTGCCGCTGGGCGGAAATGCGATTCGTCGCGAACTGGGGCCGGAGTTGATTGCGCAAGTGACAAAGGCGTTGCGTGACAGCATTCAGTACGCGCTTGACCATCGCGAGCCCGCGCTGGCGTATGCCATGCAATTTGCGCGCGATCTGGATCCGCAGATGGCCGACCGCTTTGTCGGCATGTATGTAAATAATCGGACGCTGAATTACGGCGAAGATGGAAAACAAGCCGTGGTGAAACTTCTGGATATGGGCTACAAAGCCGGGATTATTCCGCATAAACCGCAAGTAGAGTTTGTGTAAACGTCGCAGCAAAAAGAAAAGACGCAGGATGAAGATCTGCGTCTTTCTTGCGTTTGCAATTTTTTAGTATCTGCGTCCGCCGCCCCCACCGCCACCGCGATTGCCGCCTCTTCCACCGCCGCCACCACTGCCACCGCGGCCAAAACCACCACCGCCGCCACGGCCAAAGCCTCCGCCACCACCACGACTAAATCCTCCTCCGCCGCCGCCGGTTTTGGGACGTGCTTCATTCACGTTCAACGCGCGCGATCCCAGTTGGTATCCGTTCATCGCGCTTATCGCTTTTTCGGCTTCTTCGTCATTTGCCATTTCCACAAAGCCAAAGCCGCGCGGCTGTCCGGTATCGCGATCTTTCAAAACTGTTACGTTTTCGACCTGCCCGTAAGCTGCAAAAGCCTGCCGAAGCTCATCTTCACTGACGTTAAAATCCAGATTGCCTACATAAATATTCTTCATGCGATCCTTCTTTGCTGGAGTGCAGGCGCCTAGCTACGGGCGATCATTCGATTGCTATTTTGAACGAATGACAATCATCTAATCTGCCATTCGCGCCTGTTGAACCCCATAAGCCTACGCCTGAGCGTGACAAGATTGCAAATAACTCCGCCACGATTTCTTTTGCGTCGATCAACAACTTTTCCCACTTTGGATTTGAGATTCTTGCAGCCTGGAGGTCTATAATTCCCAGCAGGAGGACTACCATGTGGCCTCTAAGCATTTTCTTATTTGTTGCGACCGCTGCTCCACAACAGCAACCGCTCAACGTGTCCCACGATTTTCGCACTCTCGCATTGCCCACCATGCAGCACTGGCAGCTTGATGACAAGACGTACAGCAAGCGGTTGGAAGAAAGCCGTCGCTACACCTGTTACACGATGCGCAGCTATTTCTTCCGCCGCCAGGATGGTCTGGCGCCTGTGCCCGCAGGCATGACTACGTGCACCCCGGCAAGCGTGCTGCAGCAAAGACAGGTCTCGCCGCGACCGACTGTGAAATTTGTTCCACTCGGCGCAACGCGCGACGAACAATAACGAACTACCAGCGGCTGGCCGCCCGTCAAGAGTCCGCCATGCGTGTGGCCGGCAGCATCATTTTTCGCCAGTTTTCACGCTCCATTAACATTGGCCTTGTACGCTGAACGTGTATGGGCGGCCTCAACAGAACGCTTCCGCGGGTGGACCAGCCCACCAACGAAGAAACCGCCATCGCCGCAAACGACAGGCAAAAGCTTTTTGTCGTTGAAGACGATGCTGACATTGCGCGACTTGTGCGTCATCATCTTGAGGCTGCGGGATATCGTGTGCGCGTTTACTCCACCACGAATGCAGTGCTGACAGACGCGATGAAAGAGCGCCCTGCCTTGCTGCTGCTGGATATCATGGTTCCCGGCGGAGATGGAATTGCACTCTGCCGCCAGATACGCCAATCGGGAGAAACGCTGCGCGGCACGCCAATTGTTTTTATGACTGCGCGGACCAGTGAAGCCGATCGCATACGTGGCCTGGAAATCGGCGCCGACGACTACATTACCAAACCATTCAGTCCCCGCGAACTGGTGGCGCGCGTAAAGGCGGTCTTGCGGCGCTGTGAGGCGCCTCCCGCCCCGGCAGTGATCCGCGCGGGCGACCTGGAAATTGATGCGCTCTCCATGGTGCTCACCGTGCGTGGCATGGTAACCACCGCCACGGCAACGGAATTTCGGCTGCTGCATTATCTTGCCCGTCACGCCGGCCGCGTCTTTACCCGTGACCAGATTCTTGATGCTGTCTGGAAGGACACCGCGTTCGTCAGTCCGCGCTCCGTGGACGTATATGTAAGAAAGCTGCGGTCAAAGATTGAAGTTGACCCGGAGCAGCCCCGATATCTGCGCACAGTTCGCGGCGCAGGATACCGCTTTGAAGCGCCGAAGAAGTAAATCCTTCTGAATCTGTTCATATCTATCCCTGTGAAACTAGCGCCGCGGTATTCACGGAAATTGTTTTTAAAAGCCCTATCTCATAGCCCATTTTCAGTATGAGTGTAGACCGTAACGGGGTGGAGCAGGCATTCATGCCTGCGGTACTCGTCGATAGATTGTCGGGCTTTAGCCCCTGAGAGTTTCTCTATGGATTTAGGGTAACGCTAAAACCCGCTTTAGCCCGCTAAACAGCGACGGACTGACAAATTGAGAACGCAGTCGACGGAATATTTGAATCCGACAATTGCCTCCTCATACCGATTCAGGAATCTCTCCATATCCGTCCCCACGACGTGCCATCCCGAGCCGAGCGCTCTTCAGCGACCGAACCGTCATCCACAATCTTTGGCCGCGCAGGCGAGGGATCTGCTCCGCTGCGCTAACGGAACACGATACCGAATGAAAAAGACGTGAGCGTGAAACAAACAGGCCTACAACCGAAGCCAGCTATAAAACGCTAGGCACAAGCCCACATCATTCGTATGTGGGTTTTGTCTAGACGAGCTTACAATTCCCACATGCCCGACGAACCTATCACAGACAGAGATGCTGCGATGCATGCATTCATGGAGAAGTATCTGGAACAAGCAGCCGAACGTGATCTAAAGCCATAGCTAAAACTGATGTCGGAGAGTTTCGATAGAACAATGGGTCTTGTTCAAGAAGCGGATAGGATGAAGAACGAGCTATCGAATGAGATACTTCGGGCTGTTGTCGCCAACCACGCCTACTTGGAAGATTTCCTCCGAACGTTGGCCTTGACATTCCTGCCCATCGCAGACGAAAAAGCTTTAGACGGTATACCGCTTGCAGGCGGACAATTCGAAAGAGCAGAGAAGTTTTCACTTGGAAAGCTCACCCGACATAGAGGTAAAACAGTTAATGACCTCATTAAAGAATCAGTCTCAGCTTACATGGAACGCTCCACGTTCAACAGTGTGACCGAAACCATGTCATTCTTAGAGAGTATTGGCCTGAAGTTGGCTAGTAAGAAAGACGAGAACTCGCCTCTTGTGCCTCCGTTCGATCCCGCGATGCTTCCGGTCTTAGAGAAAATGATGCGCAGACGCCACCATATCGTACATCGTGCTGACAAGGACAAAACAGGTGAAGGTTTGCAAACCATTACAGCAGGTGAAGTCGTGGCGGGAATGGCGATAACAATGCTCTTCATGTTCTGTGTCTCTCATGCAGCCTTCATGAAGCGTCACTCCTTTGACGAATTTAAAAGGCAAGTGGATGAGTTCAGGGCAGCGGCGGGGAAGATTTCCGGCCCTCAAGCGCAAAAAGGCTAAGAGCATAACTGCTGCGGACATTCTTTACACTCCGCGCGAGACTAACCTCATCCGGAGAGCAATGACAGAGAAGCCTGCGTCTTGGGACGAGGATTGTGTACTGCTTCCAGCAGCCCGCCAATCCTAAGCAAGAAAGCGGGCAAGAGTTCCCTCTTACCCGCGGCTCAACATCCGCCTTTCTCCTTGCCTGAGTGAGAGGCAGGCTCGCCCGGCAAGCTTCTTTACAAGCTCCTTAGAAATGCCTCAAGATCGCTCTTTTGCTCTTCCGTAAAGCTAAGCTGGAAACGTTGTTCGTAAAAACTGATCACGTCTCTCAATGTGGCCGCCGAGCCGTTGTGAAAATATGGTGCGCGTGCCGCCAGTCCGCGCAGTATTGGCCCCTTGGTTTTGCCTATGTCGGCGCATTTCCCGGTGATCAGCGCCCGCGCCGGATCTGTGGTCTGGATCGTCGAATCGTGGTTAATTGGCGTCTGCGCGCCGGCGGCACAATGAATCGTGTAAACCGGCAGGCCGGTGATATCGAGCGCAGGAACCGGCGGATATTCCGTTACTCCAATGTTAATGGCCAGCGGAACCGAATGATTGCCGACGTTCGGTGTGTTATGGCACGTTGTGCAACTTCCGACAAAGGAAGCAGGCACTCCGGGCAGATCATTCAGCCCGCTCACGCCTGAGATCGGGATTGGGAATGTGTTGAACAGCGCCTCTCCGCGAGCCGCGGCTGCGCGCGCCGCATTTCGTCCTTCATCGGAATCTTCACTCTTCAGGCTTCCCCATTTTGAAAACAATGTCATGGCCACCGGATTGAAATCCACGCCAGGGGGCGTCCCTCCGAGCGGGTCGTTGATTCCAACCGAGAAAGGCTGTAGAGCCAGGGCATTCGGTCCGCCTTGCGCGCCGTCGGCGTTCAGGTTGCCCGTCCTATCGTCATCAATCTGGGCAGTAAAGTTCGATAGTTCAAACTTTACGATCTCGGCAACCTGTTGGCTGGTTGGTGCCTGGCTGGCCTGTGCATGGCCGAGCGTCGCCGCGACCGCCTGGTCACTCAGGTTGAAGTTAAGCGTCTGGCCTTTGAAGGATTCTCGTCCGTCCCACATGACTGTGGTGAGAAAGGGCAGATTGGTAGATGGCAGCGGACGTCGGAATAGGGCCAGCCCCGCCGGTGTTGTCTCGGCGCAGTTGTGTGGATCATCGATCCCCGTTACGGCAAATTCCGCCTTTGCGGGCACGCCGATTGAGACGCGGATCAGTCCCTTATTCAGCAGCATACTGTAGGCCCCGTGCCGGGCGCTCAATGTACTTACGTCGGCACTGGGACAATTGGCTCCGTCCACGGTTCGGAAAATCGGATCGGTTCCGTTTGAAGCAGCGAACCGTGCGCGAATGTGCTCCGGCGTAACCGTCCATGCGTCGCTTGCCTGATGGCAGGTTGCACAGCTGCGGCCGTTGCTGCCCAGGCTCTGAAAGAAAGCATTGCTGACCTCAGTTTCGCCACTCGTGCTCACGGTGCGCACCCGGCCTGTGGGATCGTCGAATGGCCTGAGATTGTTTAGGTGACTATCGGCTGAAACCAGAGTCGTAACAAATATTGCGCCCAGTATTACGGCCACCAGGGCGCGGCGCCGTGGGTTAGTCATTCTCTGTATCGTCTTCCTGTAAAGCTTCCTCATCCCCAACTCCTTGTGTCAGTACCTCAGTACTGTAGTGAAAACGTGCGGAAATCGTTTCATCCAAAAAGCGTCATTTCGCAGCCGAAAATACCGGGATCAGCTCACGGGGCCGGATCTTTTGTCTGGTTCGTCGGACCATGGTGATCGGCTGTGATGCATCAAAAGCCCATCACAATCCCGTCTCGCTCACATTCGGCAAGACTGTTGCTCCGGCGGCCCTGCCAGCCGGAAACGCCATTCTGTTTCAGTTTCGCCAGTGCTTTATGTTTGGCCCGCGCCCAGCGCAAAGAGCCTATGGGCGATCGTAAGATCAGCAGCATTCGTTTGAGCTTCTTTTGCAATAAGGCCCATTTCTCTGTCTGCGAGCGTCCGCCACCGCCAGCCGCTTCAGCAGAAACGATAACCAAGGCGGCAGGTTCAAGTGCTATCAACTTTGTCCGCGCATTCATCTTAAGAAGCCCTTCATCCTCTCCGCACAAATCCCATGTATTGCATGACTCTGCCGTCTTGAAAATGCGCGGCAGCCGTTTCATCCGAAAAGTGTCATTTCGCGGCGGAAAGTGCCACGGCGGTGCTGCCGCTGGCGGTGCGGCCACCAGCCAGCGCGCGTAAAGCCTGCTGTTGTCGTTCAAGCCGGGCCAAAGCAAGCTGGGCATTGCGGACCGGGCCTGCCAGGGATTGGCGTAATTCCCGCAGCTCGCTCTTTTGCCTCAAGTAGCCGTTCCGTGCAGCGGTACTCTCCGAACTTCCGAGAGCTTGCCGCGCTTTTGCCATCAGAGCGGATTTCTGTTGCAGCCGGTCTTGGTAGCCGGACAGAAGCTTCTTCTGTTCCGCGATCTTGAGTTTAAGACCTGTCACGGAATTGGAATGGTCACTTTGCCGGCTGCTGGAAGGATTGTCATCAAAGTGATCAGGGCTGACTTCAAACTGGGCGACAGCAGGAACTGCGACCATCATCAGCCACAGCAACGTAAAGCAGTAGGACTTGGCGTTCAACTTCATAGTTACCTTTCTTTTTTTGGAGCTCCTCTAAGTCTCCGGACAATCAGGTTTCTAGTCTGGAGCTGCATATAAGGTCAATAGTTTGGGGTTCATCCTTTACCCATTTGTGAATCATCACCCAAGTTGCTCAAATAATGGCGTTTATCGGCCGGAATCATCAGCCTTGACGTGTGCTAGACTTGTCGGCTGCCCCCATCAGCGCCAAGCGTTAAAGGGAAAGAAATGGCAACCGCTGCCGAGCCCATCCGGAGCTATGAATTTGGAGTCTTCACGGTTGAGGTCACCGCGGGTGAACTCCGCAAAAATGGTGTGCGGCTCAAGGTACAGGAAAGGCCGTTTCAGCTGCTGGTTTGTTTGCTGGAGAGGCCAGGCGAAATCATTAGCCGGGATGAACTGCGCCAGAGGTTATGGCCGGATGGCACCTTTGTTGATTTTGACCACAACATCAGCAGCGCCATCAACAAACTGCGGACCGTACTGAACGACTCGGCGAGCAATCCCCGTTTTATAGAAACTGTGGGCAGCCGTGGTTACCGCTTCCTGGCCGATGTGAAACGAATCCCCTCTCACCCATCTGCTGCTTCTCAACCCGCAAAGCGGCAACCATCGGAAGTTCCCGTCATCGCGGCTACTATAGCCTCGCCGCCTAAAGGCCGATGGAAGCTCGTTGCCGGAATAGCTCTGATTGTGTCTGTCCTCGTGGCCGGTTACTTCCAATGGGTGCGCAAGACCTCGAAAAGTAGTTCTCCAGCGTCGCGGGTCATGGTGGCCGTTTTGCCTTTCCAGAACCTCACGGGAGATCCCGCGCAGGACTACTTCAGTGACGGGCTGACCGAAGAGATGATCGCGGAACTGACTCGCCTGAATCAGGGCCGTCTGGGCGTCATTGCCAGAACATCCGTCATGCTCTACAAGCAGAGCCCCAAGCCACTGGACCAGATCGGGCGTGAATTGGGAGTGCAGTATGTGATGGAAGGCAGTGTGCGGCGCGATTCAAGCCGGGTACGCATCACCGCGGAACTCATTCAGGTGAAAGACCAGTCGCACCTTTGGGCACGGGAGTATGACCGCGAACTGAAAAATTCGCTGGCGCTGCAGAGCGAAATAGCCCAGGAGATCGGCGATGAGATTCAGATCAGCCTTGGTGACGTCAATGGGGCGAAAGCCGCGAATCATCCTGGCCCCACCCACTCCACGGCTTCCTATGAAGCCTATGATCTCTATCTCAAGGGCCGGTACTTCTGGAATAAGCGGACGAGCGCCGGCTTCTGGCAAGCCGCGAGTTATTTCCAGCAGGCCATCGCAAAAGATCCAGGCTATGCGAGTGCTTACGCGGGCTTGGCGGACACCTTTGGATTGATGAGTACCTGGTATGTAGCGCCGCAACAGGAGTTCATGCCCAAAGCCAAAGCTGCCGCTCTGAAGGCGCTGAGCCTGGACGATTCTCTGGCTGAGGCACATGTGTCGCTGGCCCTGGTGGCTGAAAACTATGACTATGATTGGCAAACTGCCGAGAAGGAGTTTCGGCGTGCCATTCAATTGAATCCCGACTACGCAACCGCGCACCAGTGGTATGCCGAGTGCCTCGCCTGGCAGGGGCGTTTCGATGAAGCCCTGGCTGAAAGCGACCGGGCCCGTCAGCTCGATCCCATGTCGCTGATCATCGCTAGTGACCGCGGCGCGATCCTCTATTATGCAAGGCAGTATGACCGCGCGATCGACCAACTTCGCGCCGTACTGGAGATGGATCCGGGCTTCAACAATGCACGCTCCTTCATCGTCGCCGCTTACGTGCAACAGGGAAAGTTCCCCGAGGCGCTCAAGGAGAATGACCTTATGGGACATGCGCAGAATCCCGAGTGGTACTGGGCATCCAGGGCCTACATTTACAATCATTCAGGCGCTCTGGCCCAGGCGCAGCATGCACTGGCGCAATTCGAAGCCTTGCCAACGACATTGCGCCGCGATGCCATTCTCACCCGTCTCTACGCCTACAATGGATCAACCCAGGAGGGGAAATCCATGCTGCTTCTGGAGCAGGCTTATAGGGAGCACTCCCCGGCGCTCACGAACATCAAAGTAGATCCCAGGTACGATAATCTTCGCAAAGACCAGCGGTTCCAGGCGTTGCTGGCACGGGTCAACCTGGACCATTAACCTCCGCCGCCGACTGTCTGCCGCCTTGAAAACAGTGATTCTTAAAAAAAAGCCGCTGGGTTCCTTCGTCCGCGGCATTGGACAGGTCTGCGCTTCCCCTGTACGCACAGTCCGCGGCGCAGGATACCGTCTGGGATCGCCGAAAAAGTGAATCGTGTCCCCTCCCTTCTCATCTATACCTAGGAAAACAAGCGCTTTACGGCGTTCACGGAAATTGTGTTTAGTTTTCATTGCGCGTTAACCGGCCCATGGTAGCTTTCGTCTAATAGAGTAAACGCTACAGAAAAAAGGTGTTGTAATGGCATTTCAGGCAGTAAAGGCGCAAACAGCGAAAGGCACGATCAACAATTTGCTCGCAGCCATGGGCGTGAAAGTGGATGAAGCCGTAGGCAGCGCGATTTCGGCGCTTCTGCACACGGACTCTCACGTGGTTGCGGGCGTGCTTGAAAGCTCAGTGGCAATTCAGGAGTTGGAACGCACGCTGGATCAAACCGTTTTTTCCGCGTTGGAAGGGTGCTACCTTGAAGCTGCTGAAATCAAGCGCCTCACATCGGCGGTCGCAATCGGCAAAGACCTGTCGCGCTTAGGCAAACTCGCCGCCAACCTGGGACGCAAGGTGAGCGAAGTGGGAAGACATCATGAGCATGAGGACTTTTCCCGGCTCCAGCCGCTGGCCATTGCTGTTTCTCATCTTTGTCGGCAAACATTGCGTTCGCTGGTGCGTCTCGATCCGGTGCTGGCGCGCAACGCCGCGCATGGTGGCGCCTCAGTGGATGCCTATCGTGACTATGTTCTGCGCGGCTTGAGCCGCCCGGAATCTCAAGCCAGGGACGAGCAGGATCTGCACCTGATCTTTGCCTCGCGCTGTCTTGAGCAACTGGCGGACAACGCGATCCATCTGGCAGAGAACCTGGTCATCTTCCTTGAAGGCCAGGATGAGCGGGACGACAGCCAAAGCATGGCTTCATGAAGCCCAGATCCGTCCACGGCTTTGCATAAAAGACCAAACCTCACCACAGATAACACTGATCACATTGATTACACAGATCAAAAAAGTTCAATAGGACCATTTTGAATTTGTAAATCCGTTTCATCCGTGGTGAGATTTGCTTTTTGCGCCAAGAATCCCCTCCACTCAGAATTTGCACAACGTTCACGGCTCTTTAACCCTGCATTCACAATTCTTATTTATAACTCGGGGGTAGACGAACGAATGTCGCATCAAGCCGCTCTTTGCCACAGTAGCGATCCCTCAGAATAACGATCGCGCAAAGTTAAGCGCGGCGGACAAGGCACGTGCAGTTATGACTACCCCGGCAACTCTCCTTCCGCAGGGTTCCACCGTGCAATCCCATCTGGTTGACCTCACGTTAAACGCCTGTTCCGTGGCCAAAGACGAGGTCACGCATGCCATTGATGGCTTGATCAAGGGATCGCAACTGGCGCTGATGGCCGTCCGCAAATGTGAAGAGCGGCTCGATAGCATGGACCGCGAAATGGATGAAGAGCTTGCCACGGTGATCACGCAGGTAACGCCACCGCAGGCGCGTGAGCTGCTGGCGTGCATGAAGCTCATGCTCGATCTTGAGCGCGTGGGAGACTTAATAGCCAGCTTCAGTGAGCGCTCCGCCATTGTGCGCAACCGCATTGATATGGATGATATTGAGCAGCTCACCCGCATGGGCTGCCTGCTGGAAAACATGCTCAGCACCATGGTCAAGGCCTTTGCCGGCCGCAACATTGAGGAGGCCCTTCACGTCCTGCGTACTGATTCTGAAATCGACCGCCTGCGCAACCTGATTGTGGTGCGCCATACTGAAAATGCGGAAGGACTTAAGGGGCCTGAAAGCCTGCACGTGCTGGCAATGGCCAACTCGCTGGAACGCGCCGGCGACCACATCAAAAACATGGCGGAGGAACTCTGCCATCTGGCCACCGGGCATACCATTCGCCATCTGATCCGCGCCAAGGACAAGCCGATTGAACAGATGTTCCTGCAATGGCTGGCCAAGCAGAATACGGCTACATAAACTCAGGCCCAGGTAAAACTGGCTCTTCAGAAAGCCTTGGGGTTTCTTTCCGATGTCAGCGATGTCGCGCGATCATGGCGATGCCAGCGATTGTTTTTATCTCCTCCGTGTTCCTCTGTGTCCTCGTTCCTTTGTGTCCTCTGTGGTTCCGATTTTCAATTTCTGCGATTTTGGACGAGGTCTTCCAATCAGTGCGATCACTGTTAATCAGTGGTAAGTTTCTGGCTTCGGATTCTTCTCCGTGTCTCATGCGGCGAATAGCGCCATTATTCTCCGCATATTGTGCGGTCAATATTCTGTTGAATGCAGTGAAAACGGCTATAATATCCGCAGAGGATGCGGAGAATGTACATCCATGAACTAGCCGATTGGCCCCGCTTTCGTTGGAACAACAAGGTTCTTGCCAAGACTCTGGCCGAAGTCCGTCATCGTCAGGGTCTGCTGATCGGCCACATGGGAGCACTGGGCTTTGATCTCCGCCAGGAAGCCGTGCTGCGGACTCTGACCTCTGATGTACTAAAAAGCAGCGAGATCGAAGGTGAAAAACTTGACGCTGAACAAGTGCGGTCTTCAATCGCCCGACGATTGGGAATGGATATAGGAGGACTCAAGGCCGCGGACCGTAACGTGGAAGGCGTCGTTGAGATGGTGCTTGACGCGACACGTCACTACGACCAGCCTCTTACAGCTGATCGGTTGTTTGCCTGGCATGCAGCGCTTTTCCCCACCGGCCGCAGCGGCATGCGCAAAATCAGCGTAGGAGCATGGCGCGACGACAGAGACGGGCCAATGCAGGTTGTCTCCGGTCCCATTGGCAAGGAGCGACTCCACTTTGAGGCGCCTGCTGCTCCCCGCGTCGATCAGGACATGAACGCATTCCTCGATTGGTTCAATGCCAATCGTGACATCGACCTGGTCATGAAGGCAGGGCTCGCGCACTTGTGGTTTGTCACCATTCACCCGTTTGACGATGGCAATGGGCGCATCGCACGAGCTATCGTCGACATGGCGTTTGCACGTTCTGAAAACAGTACCCAGCGCTTCTACAGCATGTCGACTCAAATCCGTCAGGAGCGCAATGCCTATTACGAGGTTCTTGAGCGCACACAAAAGGCTGATATGGATGTCACGCCGTGGTTGGAGTGGTTTCTTGCATGCTTAGGCAGGGCAATCGACGGAGCGCAGACAGTGCTCCAAGGCGTTCTTGACAAGGCGAAATTCTGGGAGCGCATTCGTAGTGTTGCCATGAACGACCGTCAAAGGCTTGTCCTAGACAAGCTGCTTGACGGGTTCGAAGGCAAACTAACGACAACGAAGTACGCGAAACTCACAAAATCATCGCAAGACACCGCCCTCAGAGACATGATGTATTTGGTTGATAAGGGAGTTCTTGTACGTAGCGCGCAAGGCGGACGCAGCACAAGTTATACGCTCAATCTTTCATAGAAGATCAATAACCGAGAACTGGGGACAGTCGGAACTATTTCGAGAAGGTAAGTCTGAAGCGTCATGGAAAAAAAATGGTTTGAAATGGCGGAAATTCGCAAGCGTCGAAGCGAGCAGCGACGGCGAAAGGACACCTCGCGATAAGGGCGGAAAACACTCTGCCAGCACCAACTTGCAAAGCGGTTTGGAGCGCAGCGACAACTGGCCTAAAGCGGCGAGGCCGACCACGCGCCGAGCCGCCTGCTGCAGGGCTGGAGTGTGCCGCCACATCAGGCTGCAAAAGCGGTTTGGAGCGCAGCAACAAAAGCAAAGCTGCTGGCCAGCAGCAGTTTCCAACCCCATTGAATCGGCATCACACTAATTGGCCGTGGTGCGTCCAAATGTGCCATGACCACAAAACAGCATAAAAAGAGGAGATGCAATGCGTTTGGTAGACAATCTCCGTAAAGCTGAAGAAAAAGGCGTCATGCGTATTCGGCGAGGCGTGGATCGAGCCCGCGAAGAATGGGCTGATGTTGAACGCCGGATTCGACAGCGCATGCGTATCTATCCACATAAACAAAAGGCTGCCGCGGCTGGCGTCGGACGAATCAACCTGGATCAGGATGTGCCAGAGCCTTCGTCGGACGAACCGCGCAAGCCGATCATTTCAATTCGCGGGCAGGATATGAACCGCTAGGCCCCCGGACCAATTCATCTCTTCACAACAATCAAGGCCGGCAGCCCCCAAAGCTACCGGCCTTTTATAGCGCTTATTGCGCAACCAAAAGGCAAATAGTATAACTAGTGTAGTGCGTCGTAAATACTAACGATTATATTGCTGGTGCGTCTATATTGTTGGAGGACGACACCATGCGCAGGGCGCCCGCGGTTGAACTGAATCCCGAACAGAAAGCAGCACTGGAGCGCTTGGCGCGGCAGTGTCGAGGATCTGATCTTCGCCATCTTCGACCACATTGATCACCACAACGAAGACCCCAAACCGTTTATCTGGACAGCCAAAGCATCTGACATCCTGGAAAAGGTCAAGCGCGCTCGCGCCGCGCTGAATAATCCGCATTCTGCATGACGCACTACACTAGTTCGCGCGTGATTGTTCGAATGGATGACGCTAAGATAAGGCAGCCCCAAGGGGTGGAATGTTTTGATCTTTGAAAAATAGCACTTAGCAATCAGCAAATCAGCGTTCAGCCAAAAAAGAATCTTAACCAGAAGGGACACGAAGGAACACAAGGGGAACCTCACAACCCTAAGCCAAACTGGAGTGGTATCGCTGAAACCGACGCCAATCTGGGATGCCTTGGGATTGCCTCGACTAAATCTTTTGGAATCCTAGTTGAGGCCAGGGGGGAGGGGGTAGGGAGATCGCCGGAATCGCCGGAATCGCGCGTGATCGGAAGAAGCCGCAGCCGAGGGCGGCTGCGCTCCACGGTCATCGCTCAAACCTGCGCTAATCTGGGACACGCTGGGACGACATGGGACGCAGTGGGATGAACATAGGGGTAGGGGTACCCCGAAGATAGGGTGATCGCGCGTGATCAGGTGAGCGAAAGCAAAAGCCTGCGCCGATTGCGAAATGCATTCTGGTTGAAGTAGGGATCCCTCGCTCCGCTCGGGACCAAGCGTTTACGGATCGATCTGCACCACGTCAAACGCCTTGCCCACCACGTCGATTTGGGTGACGTTGGGAGCAGGCGTGTCAGTGTTGGTATCGAATATATCGAGTTCCGCTCCCTGGACGATGTAAATGATGCTGCGGCCGGAGATAGGCTGGAAGCCTGTTACGTCAAAGTTCTGGCGGAAGGATGACTCCGCGGGAAAGACAGAGGCGGATGTGCCGGTATTAAAGATAGACAAGCAGCCGCGGACGGTATCGGCCGCCGCGCCGGGTTCCACCGTGCATCCTTGAGCGCCGATATAAACGCGGTTGTTGGCAAAGGACATCTTTTCATGGTCGCCGTCAGTGATGGGAATGAAGGTCCCAGCTGCGAGCGCAGATGTATTAATGACGCTTAACACGCCGCAGCGGGAAAACGGGCAGCCCGGGACCTGGGGTGTCTGCGACGGCGTTCCAGCTACATAAAGGTTCGTGCCGTTGATGAGCCCCACGGTCGCACCAGGAACGGAAATCGGCAGTACTGGAGCGAAGGTGGCCGTGGGATTTGTAAAATCGGCAAAGGTCACGCTGGAGTTGGCGCCACCGCATTCAGCGCCGCAGTTCAGGATGAACGCCTGCGTCTCACTGCCGTTGAATACGGCAGTAACAGGCTGGTCAAGATTCACGGCGTCGGTAACAACCTGGACGGCCGAGGTGGCGGTATCGACCACAAAAAAGGTATGGGTGTTGGGCGGAACCTGGCCTTGCGGATCGGGGAAAACCAGCAACTTGGTCCCGTTGGGACTCATCACCAGACGGCGGGCATTGCCGATGCGAAGGACAGGGCGCGCGACGCCGGTGGTGGTGTCAACGGATTGCACAAAGCCAAAGTTGCGCATGGCTGCCCAGGCATTTTTGCCGTCGGGGCTGATGGCAATGTCAAAAGGCTGGTCGCCGATGGGCGAGATAAAAGTTACGGCTTCAGTTGTGTCATCAATGACCGTGATCAGGCTGCTGGAGTTGTCCATGGCGATGGTGGTCCCGCCGGCTGTAAGCATTTTGGTGGGAGAAGAGACGCCCAGAACTTTCGTGCTAAGCAGGTCTTTTTGCGCATCCATCACGGTCACCGTGCCGGCGGTCGTATTGGAAAGCAATACTCTTTTTTTCAATCCGGTTGGCTGGGGCGCGTTATTGCTGGTGCTGGAACCGCAACCGGCCATTGCCAGGGCAAGACTTGCAACCAAGAAGTGTGAAAGATAGCTGTTTCGCCGCATTCTTTAATTAGACCGTTTCCTCTTACGAGCCGCGCGAAATGATATTGAAATCGCGATTATAGCAGAGCCACTTTAAGTGCTTTGGAGCCTCCATCCGCTTGCTGATCGTGCATTTACCGCACATTGCGCGCGCGGACGAGGATCTCCCCGGCAATCCCCAGGGTCTACCTGGGCAATCCAAAGAACGCACCGGAATGCGCTCCATGCAGGAAATCTTGCCACTCCCTGCGGACGCATGGCGTTGAAGGAGCGGGCTAAGGTATTCTGAAGCTGACAATGCCGAACGATCTTCTAACCCGGTTGAAACAGGGTCCCGTACTCTGCGACGGCGCAATGGGCACGCTGCTCTACGCCAAAGGCGTGTTCATCAATAAGTGTTATGACGAGCTGAATCTTACGCAGCCGGACCTGATCCGCGGCATCCACCAGGAATACATGAATGCCGGGGCGGAGATTATTGAAACCAATACTTTTGGCGGCAACTCTTTTCGGCTGGCCCGCCATGGTTTAGCGGACAAGGTAGAGGAAGTCAATCGCAAGGGAGCGGAACTGGCGCGCGAGGCCGCGGACGCTTTCAACCTGAAGAAAGCCGCCAACATTCTGGTGGCGGGATCGATTGGTCCGCTGGGCTTGCGCATTGAGCCGCTGGGCAAAACTTCGCGTGAGGAAGCCCGCGCTTCTTTTCGCGACCAGATCACCGCGCTGGTAGCCGGAGGCGTTGACGTTCTCATGCTGGAGACGTTCGGCTATCTGGAAGAGCTGCACCAGGCGATTCTGGCCGCGCGGGAAGTTGCTCCAGAGAAGACGCTGGTGGCGCAAGTCACCATCGATGAAGATGGCAACTGCCTGGACGGCGCCAGCCCGGAGACGTTTACCAGCAAACTCCATGACTGGGGCGTGGACGTGATTGGCTGCAACTGCAGCGTTGGCCCCGTTGCAATGCTGGAAGCGATTGAGCGTATCCGCCGGCTCACGGACAAACCGCTGGCCGCGCAACCCAACGCCGGAATCCCGCGCAGCATTGAAGGCCGCAACATCTATCTGTGCTCGCCGGAATATATGGCCAGCTACGCGCGCAAGTTTGTGAATGCCGGAGTGAACCTGGTGGGCGGATGCTGCGGAACAACGCCGGAGCATACCAAGTCAATGAAATCAGCGCTGCGCATGTCCGATGCCAAGGGCAAGCCGGGAGGCTTTCGGGTAATCACTGAAGCCAAGCGCGAATCCAGCATCACGCCGCCGCCTTTGGCACAGCGGTCGAATCTGGGAAAAAAGCTGGCGACCGGCGAGTTTGTAACGCTGGTAGAGATCGTTCCGCCCAAGGGAATCGACTTCCGCAAGGAAGTGGAAGGAGCAAAGTTTCTAAAAGCCGCAGGCATTGACGCCATCAATATCCCGGACAGCCCGCGCGCATCTGCCCGCATGAGCAACATGGCGCTGTGTCTGCTGGTGCAGCAGCAGGCCGGGATTGAAACGGTGCTGCACTTTACCTGTCGTGATCGCAACGTGCTGAGCATGCAGTCTGAGCTGCTGGGCGCTTTCACCACGGGATTGCATAACCTGATTTGCATCACCGGCGATCCGCCCAAGCTAGGGAACTATCCTGACGCCACTGCGGTCTTTGACGTGGACGCGATCGGCCTGGTGAACATTGTCCGCAACCTGAATCATGGCCTGGACGTTGGCGGCAATCCGATTGGCTCAGGAACAAAGTTCCTGATTGGCGTGGGCGCGAACCCCGGTATTGTGAATATTGACGAAGAAGTGCGCCGCTTTGAGTACAAAGTGGAAGCCGGCGCAGAGTATGCGGTAACGCAGCCAGTGTTTGACGTTGCCCTGCTGGAGCAGTTCCTGCGCCGCGTGGACCATCATCGCATTCCGGTGCTGGCGGGAATCTGGCCGCTTACCAGCGTGCGCAACGCGGAGTTCATGAAAAACGAGCTGCGCGTTTCCGTGCCGGACGCAATCCTGGAACGCATGGCCCGCGCTCCAAATGCCGATGCGGCCCGAGCTGAAGGAATCCTGATTGCGCGCGAGATGCTGCACAAAGTCCGTGGGCTGGTGCAGGGAGCGCAGGTAGCGGCCCCGTTGGGGCGTTACAGCTCCGCCATCGACGTGCTGGATGGGATTGGTGGATCTGCCACGGCAGCAGGTTAAACTGTTACTTTAAGGTTTTAGGCATATCGACAGACAGGCCATCGGGGAATCAGTTCTTCGTGACAAGGCCTTCGCTTTCCATTTTGGCACTCCCAAGGTCACGTTACTTTGGCAACCTCGGCAGCCGCCAAATGGCTTGTTGCCCACCAGCGGACTATGCCATAAACATGGCCATGTACGCTCTAAGACTAATCATTCTCGGGCTGGCTTGCTGCCTCCCCGCGATTTCCATGGCGCAGCAGGCTTTACCGGAGGCGACGATTCTCGCCCAGGAAAAGAGATGGACTGACGCTTACAAGCTACGCAACATCAGCCTAATGACGTCAATGCTGGCGGAAGACTTCATCATTACCGTTGAGGACGGCAACATCTACGGAAAAATGGGATACATGGCGCACACCGCTGACACCTCGACGCAGGTGGACGTGGCGGAAGAGTCAGAACTGAAAGTTCGGATGCACGGAAACGTGGCGGTGGTGACCGGCGCTTATCACGAGACTGGCACCTCCAAGGGCAAGCGCTATGAATATCGTGACCGCCTGACCGACGTGTGGATGAAAATCGATGGCCAGTGGCGGTTGATCGCCGCGCAATACAGTGTGCCGCTGGCACAGTGATTTGCTATGGCGGTGGAGCGATTGCCGTGGCCAAACTATTTTTCTCCTGGCGGTATCCCGCGACGGAGTCGGAGAGTCCTTCAGGATGACCCGGCCAGCCCGGGTTTGGATGGCCCTGGATCTCCTGAAAAGCGCTGAATGGTTTTCATTAATAAGCATTTTCTGTGGAAAAATATTCAGAGCGCCGGCTGATTGTCGCTGTAGAATATGGCCATGGAGTTTTGGCTCGGTGCCTAAGTTTGAAGATTGCCTTCAACGTCTGGAACAAATCGTCGATGAGTTGGAAAGAGGCAATGTCCCGCTCGAACAGGCATTGAAACTCTTTGAAGAAGGCCTGAAGCACTCGTCTTCCTGCCGCAAGGAACTGGAAGAGGCTGAAGGCAAAGTTGAGATTCTGCTGCGGCAGAATGGAAAGTTACAGCCTGAGCCCTATGAACCTGCCGATCGGGCCCAGACCGTCAAGAAATAGTTCCCCCAAAGCCTGCGGAAATCCAGCAGCCGTGAAAGTCTCAAGCGAAAAGAACCGACGTGTTTTCGCACGGCGAAATGAGGATGTCTTTCATGAAACCGCTGAGTGTAGTTGTCGCCCAAAGCAACAGCAAGACTGCGGAAATGTTGGAGAAATCGCTCTATAACCATTTCCGCGTGGTGCATCTGGCCGGAGATGTGGATGCATTGCGTTTAGCCATCCCCAGGTTCCGCGCCGATGTGGCTATCATTGACCTTGAGCTGGCCGCGCTGAGTGAAGTGCAGCAACTCAAGCGCGACTTTGCGTCCACCACCATTGTCTGCACGCATCGCCTGGCCGATGAAACAATGTGGGCCATTGCGCTGGCAGCCGGCGCCGGCGATTGTTGCTATGCCTCTGATGTGCGCGCTATCGTCCTGGCGGCCAGCCACACCAAACCGCTTTCTCACGCGCACGCCGCCTGAAATATCTGTTGTACCCTCCTCCGTCTAAAGGGAGCATCGAAAAGATGCTCCTTTTTTTGAATCGTCGGAATTACCGTGATCGCCCCCAACGCGCCCCATCGGAAAAGAAAACCTCAACACGGATGACACGGATTGGGCAAGGATCGCCCGATCGCATGAGATCGGAAGACCAGGATGATCAAGGCGAAGAGCGAATTGTTCGATCACTTCCTCCGGAACTCCGCGCCTCCGCGGTGAATTTTGCTTTTCCGCTCGCGCGTGCTGATGGCGGTCCCTCTTGTTTTATACTCAGTATTCATGCTGAATGAGATCCTTGCGCAAGGCCAGCGCACCATTGACGCTTCGCTGGAAAAGCTTTTGCCCGCCGCCACCCAGCGGCCGGACTCCATCCATCAGGCGATGCGGCACAGCGTTTTTGCCGGAGGAAAGCGCTTGCGTCCCATCTTGTGCCTTGAAGCCGCGCGCATGATCGCTGGACGCCTGCCGGACGGCGTTGAAGAGCTTGGCAGCGCTCTGGAAATGCTGCACACGTATTCACTCATTCATGACGATCTGCCCGCGCTCGATAACGACGATCTGCGCCGCGGCAAGCCAACCTGCCACGTGGTCTTTGGTGAGGCGCTCGCCATCCTTGCCGGCGACGCGCTCCAGACGCAGGCCTATGAAGTTTTGGCGCGGCTGAAGTGTCCAGCGGAAGCGCGAGTGAAAATCATCGAAGAAATTGCCCGTGGCACTGGCACGATTGATGGAATGATTGGCGGGCAGGTCAAAGACCTTGAAGCGGAACGCCAGCCTGCGGACGCCGCGACTTTGGAATATATTCATCGCTCCAAAACCGGAGCGCTCATCACGTCCAGCCTCGTGAGTGGAGGGATCTACGCGAACGGATCGCTGGCTGAAATCCAGCGCCTGCGCGATTTTGGCCGCTCGATTGGATTGGCATTCCAAATCGTGGATGACGTCCTTGATGTTACTCAGTCTTCAGAACAACTGGGTAAGACCGCCGGCAAAGACACAGCTTCAGAAAAAGCGACGTATCCCTCTCTGTTTGGAATCGATGAATCCTTGCGCCGGGCCGATTCGCTTGTCTCCTCTGGCTGTAGCGCGCTCGATTCATTTGCCCAGCGCGCCCAAACGCTAAAGGACCTGGCCCACTTTCTGGTGCAGCGCAAACATTAGCCGAACCTAAGGTGCCATCTGGGACGAAGTGAAAAGTACTTCATTCCCCGTGTACCCGCATGTTAGTATTCCCTCGCATATTTGTCCCTATGGAACATGTGTGTAATATTCACCCACTACCGGCGGCGCGTGCCGCCGCATTGAAGCTCCACAAGAAACAATCCGTTTTACACTGCTGTACGTACTTCAAAGGACGCTGTTCGAAAGTGGTTAAGGGCCCTGTATAAGCGGCCTGGATAATGCTTTCGGCAGACATTTAAAAAAATCGGAAGGGAGATTTACCAATGACGAAATCAGTTCGTTTACTGCTTATGGGTGCCGCTCTGACAGGATTTATGGCCGGACAAACCGTACTTGCCCAGGACACTGGCGGCGATAAGGACAAAGCGGCCACCAGCGGCAAAAAGGCCACCAAGTCAAAGAAAGATAAGCATGCCTGCAAGGGACAGAATTCCTGCAAAGGCAAAGGCGGCTGCGGATCCACCAAAGGCAAGAATGATTGCAAAGGTAAAGGCGAATGCCGGACAGACGGCAAGCCCATGCCAAAAGAGGGCGACAGCAAATAGTTTCCGGTCCTCTCAGTTGAAGAGGACCGGTGGATCGCCGCTGGTCCTCTATTTCAAAATATTTCAGGAATCTCTTCTCTCTTTATCAGCTTTATGCCCGCAAATCGTTTCAACGGATACAAAGACTTCGGCGTAGGAATCGGGCTGCGCGTTCCTCATTACAATCATATTTTTGAAAAGAAGCCTGTCGTCGACTGGTTTGAAATCATCTCGGAAAATTACATGGTGGAAGGCGGCCGCCAGCTTCAGGTCCTGGACCAGATACTGGAGCGTTATCGTGTGGTGCAACACGGCGTCTCCATGTATTTTGGCTCGGCTGAACCGCTGAACCGGGAACACCTGCGCCGGTTGAAGAAACTTGTTCGCCGCACCAACACACCTTGGCTTACTGACCATCTCTGCTGGGGCAGCGTGGACGGGCGTTATTCCCACGACCTGCTGCCGATGCCCTACACCTTTGAAGCCGCAAAGCGCACCGCGCAAAAAGTCCGTGAAGCCCGCGACTTCCTGGAAGTGCCCATCGCCGTGGAAAACGTGAGCAGTTACGCCGAATATCACGTTTCTGAAATGACGGAATGGGAGTTTCTCAACGAAGTGGTGGAACAAGCGGACTGCGGCATCCTGCTTGACGTGAATAATATCTACGTGTCATCGCGCAATCATAGTTTTGATCCGTTTGAGTATTTGCGCAGCGTGCCCGCCGAGCGTGTGGCCCAGATCCATATCGCTGGCCACTCCAACTACGAGAAATATATTCTCGATACGCACGATCATCCCGTGCTCGATCCTGTGTGGCAACTTTACGCCAAGGCCATTGAGATGTTCGGACCAACGGCCACGCTGCTCGAGTGGGACGATCACATCCCATCTTTCGATGAAGTCCACAAAGAAGCGCTAAAAGCGAAACAATATATTCCGGCCAGTTCGGCGGTGGCATCATGAGCGCGGGCAACGTGAATCCGGTGCGTATGAATCTGGACCAACTCCAGCGCGCGGTCTTTGACGTGGTGCGGCAGCCGCTGACTGACAACGAGCGCATGCGTGAGCACACGCTCGACGGCCGTTCGACCAAAGAGATCGCGGAAGAAATCGTGAAGCCGAATGACCGGCTGACCTCGGTCGAGCGCCTTGAAATCTATAATCGCGTTTACTGGTTCCGGCTGCTCTCTTCCCTTGCTGACGATTTTCCCGGCCTCCGCGCCGTCATCGGGCAGGAAGCTTTTGACAAAGTCCTTCTCGGTTACCTCACCGAAATGCCCTCGGTGTCATACACGCTGCGCGATCTCGGCTCGCGTCTGGAAGCCTGGCTGCGCGCGCACCCGGAGTTTATTTCCAGCAACGAGCGCATGGCGCTCGACATGGTGCGGCTGGAGTGGGCCGACATTGAAGCCTTTGACGCCGCTGAGTTCCCTGTCCTTTCGCAGGCCGAGCTGGCCGGCCTGGGCGAAGATCCAGTTTTTCATTTGCAGCCCTATCTTCAGTTGCTCGATCTCTCTTATCCCGTCGACGAACTTCTGCTCAAAGTGCGCGAAACTGAAGATCCGGAAACCGATATCTCCAGCAACGTGGTCATGATGGACCATTCCGATTCCGCACCTCGCAAGCAGCTTCCGCTGCCCAAAGGCAAGAAGGTCTTTCTGGCCGTTCATCGCCAGGAAAACATCGTTTATTTCAAGCGTCTAAAGCCGGAGGGCTTTGCGCTGCTGCGCGCATTGCAACAGGGCCAGCCTCTTTCGCAGGCGATTGAAACCTCCGTCAACTGGTCTGGCAAAAAGCTGGAGCGCGTGATGGAGCAGCTGCATGACTGGTTTGCCAACTGGTCGCAGCTGGGCTGGTTCTGCCGTCCGCCGGAAAAAGAATCTCAACCATGAATGGCTTAATACAAAAAGGTGAAGTCGCTTACGGCTGGTTTCTTAAGGCAGTGAACTCACTGCAATCTCCTTTTCTGCTGCTGATTCGCGTTTATTGGGGATGGCTCTTCCTCCAGAGCGGCATCGGCAAGTTTGGGCACATTGACAAGGTCGTCAGCTTCTTTACCGACCTCGGCATTCCCGCCCCAACCTTAAACGCCTACTTCAACGCATCGCTCGAAACCATTGGCGGCATTCTTTTGATTCTTGGGCTGGCATCGCGGCTGATCGCCGTCCCGCTGCTGATCAACATGATCGTGGCCTATATCACCGCTGACCGGGAGGCGTTTACCTCGTTCTTTTCCGAGTCGGGAAAGTTTTTCGCGGCAGACCCATTTCCATTCCTGCTGGTATCGCTGCTGGTTTTGATCTTTGGCCCCGGCAAGTTTTCCGTCGATACGTTGATCCTTGCCTATCGTAAGAAGCACGCTCCGGCTACTGTTGCGGCTGCATCCAACTAAAGCAGATGGTAATCTGTCACCCATGGGATTTCGCCGTCTTAGCCTGGTTCTTCCAATAGCGGCGGTCGCTCTGCTGGCGTTCCCGCTTAAGCTCTTTCCTGCACAAGAGAACAACGCCGACGCCGCGACACTGAAAATATCCGGCGCAACCATCGACGTGACGTTGCCTGATGGCCCAATGAAACTCTCACACGACCAGTTGCTGGGCTGGGTAAAAAACTCTGCTTCCACCGTCGCCGACTACTACGGGCACTTCCCCGTTCCCCATCTCACGTTAAAAATGCGCAGCACAAACGGCGCCGGCATACGCCACGGCGTCACCTATCCCAGGAATGGTGGGCTGATTTTGATCAGCGTCGGCCGCGATGCTGATACCGCCGCCACCAAGGAAGACTGGGTGCTCGTCCATGAGATGATCCACCTCGCGTTCCCCTCCATGGAAGACGATCAGCACTGGATTGAAGAAGGCATATCAACTTACGTTGAGCCGGTGGCTCGCGCGCGCGAAGGCGGCATGGCGGTGCAAGAAGTCTGGGGAACTTTTGTCCGCGACATGCCCAAGGGCGAACCGGGGCCGGATGACCACGGCTTGGACAACACGCACACCTGGGGACGCACCTATTGGGGCGGCGCAATCTTCTGCCTGCTCGCTGACGTGCGCATCCACGAGCGCACCAAGAGTCATAAAGGACTTGAAGACGCTCTGCGCGGAATCAACCGCGGCGGCGGAAACATCAATGAAGATTGGGACATTCAGAAGACGCTGGCTATGGGCGACAAAGCCACCGGCACAACCGTTCTCCGCGATCTTTATCAATCCATGCGCGATAAGCCCGCTCCCGTGGATCTGGACCAGCTTTGGACCAAGCTGGGTATCCAGATGAAAGATGGTTCCGTTGCGTTTAACGACAAAGCGCCGGAATCAAATATCCGCAAGGCCATTACCGCGCCGCCATCTTCCGCAACCGCCCGCCGCTAATAGTGGAACCTATACCGCAATTGCACGCTCACCATTCGTGGATCGCTTACGTGCGATCCGCCAAAGCTGTTGCTGTGGTCGATGAAATAGCGATTGTCCGCCAGGTTCGTTCCTGTAAGCTTGGCAGACCAGTTCTCGCCGAACGAATGCCCCAACGCCAAATCAACTGTCGCGTACGCCGGCAGATGCCCAGGGCCATTGCCATCCAGAAAACCTGAGCCGGCGCTCACGTTGCCGGAAAGCCAGCTTTTATGCGGCAGTACAGCCGTAAATCCAGTGCTCAGCGTCTGGCGCTGGTCGTGGTCCAGGAAGAAGAAACGTGCGGCAGGCGGAGCAAAATCCGTAAGTCCCCCGGTGACTCCGCCCGAGCCTTCCACGGACTGATGTGAGTACGCCAGATGCAGATCAATCTTCTTGAATAACTTGGGCGAGCGCACCGTGGCCTCATAACCCACAATGCGGACGCCTGCGATCGTAAGCGGAATGAACAAGCTTGAGTTTCCCAGAGCGTCATGGTCAAAAAAGTTGTGCGCTCCGGTGCGGAACTGGTCGAACTCCAGCACCCATCCGCGTACGGGAATAGTCAACCCAATATCGCGCTGCTCGTCACGCTCGCCGCGCAATGGCAGAAATCCCTGATCAGGCGAGACACCAAGAATGTCAGGAGAAATCGTATCCAGTGGAGGCGCCTGATAGTAACGGCTATAAGAGGCCCGCAAAATCCACTGCAGATGCGGGACCTGGATGGCCACTCCTAAGCGGGGACTGCCCACTGTTTCCGTTAGTAGCCCGGCAAAGCGGGTAAAGCGCACCCCCGCTGTCAATGATAGCCATGAGGACGCTTTGTACTGGTCCTGGATCCAGACGGCTTCAAGGTCGCCGCTGACTTTTTGCCGAGGTGGATGGGCATCCACCGGATCGCCCACATCATTTGTGCCGGTCAGGCCAAACAGCGTATTGTCATGCTGGGCAAAGCCATAAAATCCAACACTGGCATTGTGCCGGCCCTTAACCACATTGAGTGAACCCTGCCCGCCCAGATAGGATGATGCGCGATTGTCTGTTGTTACCAGCCGCTGGTCGGCGGCTCCAAGTCCCTCAAACGCCGCGCGGTTAAAGTGGTATGAAGGAGCCAGCGTCAGCAACACTCCCGGGCCAAAGGTATGGATCCAGGAAAGGTTCCCAAAGATGTCCTGCTCGCGTTCGCGGTCACGGACGCCCGCAGCTTGCAGATCGGCATCGTTCGGTACCTGAAAAAAATCAGTGCGCGCCGAACCTACAAAGCGAAGCTGGTCTGTGGGCGTTGCGTTCAGGATCAGGGAAGTAAATGCGCCGCCGCCATCAGCTTGATTGTGCAGGTTGGCCGTGGTTGGCGTCTCCAGCCCATGGTCCGTGCGATTGCCGCTCAGGCTCACGTAATATGCTGAGCGATCATTATGGTCGCCAAAGCTCAACTGGTCGTCAGTGGAGTTGAAGCTGCCAAAGCTGGTAACAAGCTCGGCCTCGTGAGCGCGCTCAAAGCCGGTGCGCGGAACCACATTGAACACGCCGAACGTGCGATCACCTGATTCAGCCGAAAAGCTGCCGCGCTGCACTTCCATGTAGTCGATATCTTTAGGATCAAACTGCGGCCCCACATTGGTGGCTATATTGGTGTTCGGAACAGGCACTCCGTCAATCTCCCACGTTACCTGGTGTCCGCCGCGCACGTGCAATTGGTCATGCACCATGGCAGCTCCGGGAACATAATCCGTGATCATGGCCATGGAGTTGGTGCGGTCAGCGCCCGGTGTCTGGGCAATATCACTCCTGTTAACCAGCGTCTGGGGCACCGGCGAAGAAGGGTCCACCGTTTCCGGCGCTCCCGAAACTTCCACCGTCTCCTGGTGCTGCGCCAGTGCCATCGCAAAATGCATTTCCTGCACGTTGCCGGAACTCACTGTTACGGATTGCTGCGCGCCACTGAATCCCTGCGAGATTATCGTAACGTCATATTCGCCGACCGGAACGTTGGAAAGAAGCGCCATGCCTTCTTCATTTGTCGTGCCGGACGTTTTAAAGTCCGACGTGCGGCTCCTCGCTTCAACCTGGGCGCCCTGCACAGGCCGATGTTGCGGATCGTGAACGATGGCCTTGATTGTTCCAAACACTGAAGCTGTGGCCGGCAAGCATGAGAGCAGCGCCAGCAAACTTATGATCGCGATAAATCGTTTTGACATCTTGATTCCCCGGAGGAACCGCAATCAGGTTCCAGGATTTTCCTCGGCAAACAGCAAACCGGCTTCACTCCCTGAGCAGATAGTTTGCAAAGGAGCCGGAACAAATGGCCGCGCTTTTAGAGCAAGCTTGGAGGCAAAGACAATGCAGCAAACATGCCGAGAACTAACTCAGCTATTACTTCTCTGCTTTGGGCCGTGCCTTAGATGAGGGGAGGACCACGATCAGTATGGGAAGAAAAGCCGGCAACCGTGAACACAACCGCAACCAGGTGAATCTCGCGGTCGCTCACTGCCGGTGGAGGAAGATTGGGATTCGTGGAAACTGCTGCGCCGCTCCGCAGATGTCCGGGAGTGCAGCAATCCATGGGGCACTGGGCGTCATCGGGCGCCGCGGAGAAAGCCGTTTTTGACTCTGGCGCGGCCGCATGGTGGTGATGCTGGTGCATCGGGCGATCACAATGGTCCATTGCCACCGCGTGGCAGGAAACTGCCTTGCCTGTTCCGGTGCACGCCGCCGCCATCATCGGCGAAAGCATGGATGAAAACAAAGCAAGAATAACCGTGATGGCTAAAGATCGCCGCATATTACAGAGGCACTATACCTTTATTTTTGCCCTGAAATCAATCAGATTCAGAGTTGCTGAACGGCTTTGCTACGTTAAAACTTTTAATTTTCACAGCACTACAGACGCTGGACTATTTTCATCTCCCATTTTCAGCAAGTCTGATTTAACCCTATGCGACGATGAAAATCACGACGATTGCCCTGCTATTGCTCTTAGTTGGGTGCGGCGGAACGACTCGCCCTCAATCACCCCAGCCGTCCACGATCTTCTTTGGCGATTCCATCTTCGGCGCCTGGAACCTGGATGGTTATTTCCTCGGCAAGCAATATGTCAATGGCGGCATGTTCGGCTACCGCACCGATCAATTAAAAGCACTCCTGCCGGACGTTTTGTCAGGCAATAAGGTTTGCCACGGGCTGGATGGCAATTCAACTTTCCCGCTTACTTGCGTTAGCGTCACGCCGCCCAAGACCATCGTGATTATGGCTGGGTGGAACAATCTTTTTCAGGACAATTTTGGCAATCCCGCCGACGATCTACAAAGTATGGCGGCCATGGCCACCGCCAAAGGCGTTAAAGTTATCATCTGCACCGTTTATGCGTACGATCCAGCGCACCCGGCTCCATGGATGTTGCCTACAGGCGACGCGCCCGTCACCTTCTATGACATGTGGCGCACGCCATTGAATAACAACATTGGCCTGATTCCCGGAGTGACCGTCGTCGATTTCTCCGGTTTGTTCAACGGACAATCTGACTACACAGTTGACGGCATACATCCCAATGATTCTGGCTATGCCCAAATGCGAGATCTATTGACTTTGTGGCTTTAGATCGGCCGTTCCCGATCATTCATGGGAGTCCATTGGGTTCAGTAATTCTGGCGCGCCATGATTGAGGAGTCTGTAACGTAAAGGGGCGATATCCTCTGCACATCTCTATTGAGCCTTTTAGTGTGAAATTGGTTACACCAAAGAGCCGGAGATTTAGCCTTGGGCGCGATGTTTTCCCAGATAGAAATAAACGGCAGGCGTCACGATGAGAGAGAGCACCATCGAGACCAGAATTCCGCCGATTACTGCAATCGCCAGCGGTTGCAGCATTTCTGATCCTGCGCCCAGCGCAAATGCCAGCGGCAACATGCCAGCCATGGTCGCCAGCGCGGTCATAAAGATAGGACGCAAACGGCGACGGCCCGCCTGGACCATCGCTTCTTCCGGCTCAAAGTTGGCATGCGCAAATTTCTGATTCGCATCCAGTAACAGGATGCCATTTTTGGCCACAATGCCGATCACCATGATCATCCCCATCAGTGACGCCAGATTCACGGTCTTGCCCGTAACCAACAGCGCCAGAAACACACCGGAGATCGAAAGCAAAGCAGAACTCAGAATCGCCACCGGCGCGGAGAAGTTACGGAATTCAAACAGCAGCACGGTGAAGACCAGGACGATCGCCAGCAACAGCACCATGGCCATGTCATGAAAATCACTCTGCTGCTGTGCATAAAGACCGCCATAACTCACCCGGATGGAAGATGGCAGATGCAATCCAGAAACAACTTTCTGTACTTTGGCGACGCCGGTACCCAGGCTCATGCCTTCCAGGCGCGCGGTGACCTCCACCAGCCGTTGCAGGTTCTCCCGCGTGATTTCGGTTTGCCCAGGAAGTTCATTGATCTGCGCCAGTGAGCCCAGCGTCGCCGTCCTGCCGGACGAACTGACCAGCAGCGTATTGCTCATCGCATCCATGGACGCCCGGTTCTGTTCCGGGAAGCGCACTCGTATGTTGTAAGCGCGGTTGTTGGCAATCAGCGGATTGGCCGCTGTGGCGCCTTCCAAGACCGCCGTTGCGTCGGTGGAAACCTCTTCCGCGGTAAATCCAGCTTTGGCAGCCACGGTGGTGTTCACACGGAACTCCATTGCCGGACCACTCATGGTGTTCTCAATGCCATTTTTGAGATCAACAACGCCTTTAATTTTTTCGATAGCGTCAGCCACGCGCGGAGCCTGCTCTTCCAGCAGCTTGGAATCCTCAGAAAACAGTTTAATGACCACTGGTTCCGGCGCGCCGGTCAGATCGCCAATCATGTCCTGCAAGATCAAGGGGAAATCCACATCTACGGCAGGCTCCTCCCGCTTTATCTGCGCCCGCAGGTCCGCAATTACGTCGTCCGTCGCTCGCTTGCGGTTCGCTTTTAACTTGACTGAGATATCGCCACGGTTCGCCTCAGTCACGGCCGCCAGGCCAAGTTGCAAGCCCGTGCGGCGAGAGGTGCTTTCCACTTCCGGCGTTTCCTGCAGCATCTTTTCCAGATGGCCCACGATGCGATCCGTTTCCTGCAAAGAACTGCCGGGCGGCGTCAGGTAGTCCAGGATGAAACCGCCTTCGTCCATTTCCGGAAGAAGGTCCGAGCCCAGGAAATAGAAGGCTCCAAATGAGATGAGGATGAGTACCGCCGCGCCCGCCAGCAATGTCCTTGGGTGCTCCAGCGCGCGACGCAGCCAGCGTTCGTAAAACTCGATGATCCGGCCGAAGAAGCCTTTCATGGAAGATTCTTCCGCAGCCATGAGCTTGCGAATCTCAGAGTCCACATCGCCATTTTCTGCAGATTGAACTTCGACCACATTCTTGCGGCGCAGCAGAAAAAGGCTCAGGGTTGGCGTCCATGTAAGCGCGAGAATGAGCGACGTCAACAGCGCAGCGCACATGGTCACGGCCAGCGCGCGGAAGAACGTTCCATTTACGCCCGTCATGGAAATCAGCGGAAGGAACACAACGATTGGGGTAAGCGTGGAACCGATCAACGGGACAGTAATCTCAGAAAGCGCGCTCTGCATGGCTTCAACCTTTCCTTCGCCTGCATCGCGATGCAGCACAATGTTTTCCACCACGACAATCGCGTCATCAATTACCAGTCCCACGGCGGCGGCAAGGCCGCCCAGCGTCATCAGGTTAAAGCTCTGGCCCAGCAGCTTGAGCACCATGAAAGTGATAAAAATCGTGACCGGAATTACCAACCCGGCCACAATCGAGCTTCCCCAATCGCGCAGAAAAACTACCAGCACAATGGCAGAAAGAATCAGCCCTAGCAGAATGGCATCGCGCACACTACCGATGGAATCCTTCACAAGGCCGGACTGATCGTAAAAAGGCGTAATTCGGATTCCCGGAGGCAGAGTGCTGCGTATGCGCGCCACTTCGTCATGCACTTCATTGGCCACCGCCACAGTATTGCTGTCTGGCTGGCGATTGATGTTCAGCAGCACGGCAGGCTTCCCGTCCGCCCGGACAATGGTGTATAGCGGCTTGACCGACTGCTGGACTGTAGCAACGTCGCCGACGCGCACCGGAAGCCCCGCAGGCGTGTTTTTGATTACAGTATTTGCCAGATCGTCGGCGTTGCGCGCCTGCCCGCTTACCAGGCCAAGAACCAGTTGATGATTGCGCTCAAACAGTCCGGGAGAATCCACAAGATTCGTGGCTTTCACCGCATTCAAGATGTCCGTTACCGTCACGGATGTCGCCAGCAGCCGGGCTGGGCTGGGAGTGATCTGAAATTCCGGCTCCTGTCCGCCTTGCACAATTACCGTGGCGACGCCGGTCATGCGATTCAGACGCGGAGCGATGTCATAGGTCGCCATCTCCCATAGCCGATTTTGCGGCACCGAATCTGACGTGAGGCTGTAGCCAAGAATGGGAAATGACGCAAAGGTCAGCCGATGGCTTTCAACCTTTGCGCCGGGCGGCAGTTCGGTTGCAACTTTTGACACGGCCGAATCAACCAGTTGGAGCGTCTGAAACATGTCAACTTGCCAGTTAAAGAACAAGTCGACCTCCGCTGATCCGCGGCTGGTGATGGAACGCACCATCTCCAGGCCTTGCACGCTGTTTACCGCCTGCTCAACGGGTCGCGTGATGGTAACCATCATTTGATCGATTGGCATCACGCCGTTGTCAATGCCAATCACGATGCGGGGAAAATCCGTGGAAGGAAAAACTGCGATCGGAATATTAAAAGCCTGGTAGCCGCCAACAAGCGCGATCACGATAATGAGGAAGATTATCGTAGCGGAGTTGTGCGCCAGCCAGTGGCGGCGCGGCGCGATGCCCTTCACGTCGGTATGGTTCGTGACCTTAGGTTCATCCGCCATCTGGACTTAATCCTTTGAGCCGCCGCCATTCTTGCTGTTGGCTTTGGGTTGCGCGGCTTTCTTGCTGCCGGCATCAGGCTTCGACTTTTCGTCATCGTCTTTATCTGTATCTTTGTCTTTGGCATCTGCGCCGGAAGCTTCTGTTTCCGGCTTTTCGATTTTGACTTTCGTCTTGTCGGGAAGGCCGTATGCCCCTTCAGTCACCACCGTTTCTCCAGGTTTGAGACCGGAAACAATCTGCACCTGTTGGCCGGTTGCGATGCCTGTCTTCACGTCGCGGCTGCTGGCCTGGCTTTGTGAGTCCACCACCATCACCTGAGCTGCGTCACCTTTGGCATTGAGCAGCGCCGCGGCGGGCACCACCAATGCATCCTTGACAGTTTGCGCCGTGATGGCAATCTGCGCCGTGGTCCCGGGACGCAAAAGCTGGTCAGTATTGGGCGCCTGCACCCAGACCTCAACCGTAGTGCTGTTGGGATCGAGCGCCGGACTGATGAGAGACACCTTACCGTTAATTGGCTTTTCCAGTCCTGCCAGCGAAATGGTGGCAGCATCGCCTTTGTGAAGTTGCAGAGCGTCGCTCTGCGGAATGTGCGCCTTGGCAATGACCTGCGAAATGTCCATCACCGTGAGCAGTGGGGCGGATGTGGAAGCCATTTCACCGGGATAGAGCGGGCGGTCCGTAACGAAGCCGGCAATCGGGCTGCGCACTTCAGAATAGCTGAGCTGCGCTTCAGAGTTCAGCAGCTTCCCTTTTGCCGATGTCAACTGCCCGTTGGCTGTCTTGATAGCGCCCTGCTTGCCGACTGCATTTAATCCGTCCAGATGTTTCTTGGCAATGTTGTAGGCGCTTTTGGCCTGGGCCAGAGACACGGCGGCAGCGTCAAGATCTTTGCGCGGCAGCGCGCCTTGCTTAAAGAGGTCCTGCCGGCTGTTATAGAGCTTCTGCTGAGCATCGAGTTCCTGTTGGGCTGTCTGCACGTCAAGCTCGGCTTTTGCGTTCTCTTCCGGCAAGGTCGCGCCGATGCTGGTGCTGTAAGCGGCTTCAGCCTGCTCGTAAGCGCCTTTATTATCCAGCGCCGCGGCTGAGAGATCGCGATTTTCGAGCGTCGCCAGCAGCTGTCCCTGCTTTACTTTCTGTCCGCGTACTACATAGAACTTCTTTACCGGCGCGTTGATCTTGGGCGTGATTGCGGACTGCGCAACAGGAAAAATAATGCCTTCAGTGTTCACCACGCGAGAGATGTCGGTGGTCGCAGCCGTCGCGGCTTGCACGCTGACCTCTGGCGCTTCTTCTTTTTCGCCTTTGCCGCAGCCTGTGGTGAGGCAAGAAACAGCCAGCACCAGTGCGACGAGCGAGACTACGCGGCCAGCGTTACGCTTATTATTCATAGAACCTGACACTCACATTGTACCTGTTAGCGTTTGCAGGTTCGCCACGGCGGTGCGCGCGCGGACCTCGCCATCACTGAACGCGTTGCGTGCCTGGGTGAGCGTATTCTGCGCGTCCACCACTTCCAGCACCGTCGATTCCCCGCCCTGATAACGCAAAATCGTCAGCCGCAGACTCTCTGCTGCCAGGTCGGCTGAGCTTTTCAGCAACTCCAGTTCCGCATGGGCAGCCTCGGCTTCCGCATAGAGTTCCCGCATGTCTGCCTGGAGTTTGCGTTGCGCCGTGGTAAGTTCGCGCTGGGCCTGCTTGCGTCTCAAGTTAGCTTGCACAACTTTGCTGCGCGTCGCGCCCCAATTCCATATAGGAATGTTCAACGTAGCAGCCACCGCATAGCCGAGGTTGCGTGTTCCATCGGGTTCGTGCGCGGAGAAGTGTGGTGCATCAATGCCATAAAAATAATCCAAGGTGAGCGTGGGAAAGTAGGCGCTCTGAGCGGACGCGACCTCAAATTTGGCCGCCTGAAAACCGGCGCCTGAGGCGCGAACATCGGGGTTGCGGTTCTGTGCCACCTTCACGAATTCGTCAAAGCTTACGAGCGGCGGAGCAAGCTGAGCATCATCGACCACGGTGAAATTCAGGTTGAAGTCGGGAAAGAGCAATACCGCCAGGTCCAGCCGGCTCTTGTCCATCGCAAGCTGGGCTTCACGCAAATCGCGCTGGCGATCGTTGAACTGTATCTGGGCTTTGATCACATCTGCGTGGGCCACTTCACCGCCGTTTTCCAGCTTCTGGCTCAGTGCGAGAAACTGCTGCGATTCAGACGCGGCCTGCTGCACGTTGGCGTACTTGCGCTGCGCAGCTATGAGTCCGTAATAGCCCTGCACCACGGCCACCACCAGCCCGCGCTTGGCGACTTCCGCCTTTGCGCGCGCCACCGCCTCCAGCGCCCGTGCGCGCCGATAATCGGCATAGTTGGTGTACCCGATTACCTGATGAATATTGCCCTGGCTGAGGTACTCATGCACCGTGTTGTTGGCAATGAATACACCTGAGGGCGTGCCGTTGGGCTGTGTATAAATAAACTCGTTGTTATAGTTCACGCTAGGCAGCAGTCCGGCGCGTGCCTGCACCTTGTCCTCATGTGCGATTCCCTGGTCAGTAAGCGCGGCCTGGAACGCGACACTATTTGCTCGCGCACGATTTAAGGCGTCTTGCAACGTGAGCGTTAACGGCGCCTGGGTGGAAGTCGCGGGTTGCGCTTCCTGCGCGGGGACTCGAATGATCGTAAAGAGCACCATGACAAAAATCGCTAAGCGCGTGATCGATTTCGCGGTGGACAAAGGTGACCTCCTGCTAGCGCCAACAGTATACGTTTTCGAAAACCTGAAGATAGAACCGCTGCCCAGGCGCCAGACCGCCGCCATGCAGTAGAATCAAGATTCGAGACATGCGTGTGAGAGCTGCACATGGGTTTTAGTTCGATGGTTCAGTGGGTGTTGCGAGTTGTCGCCTTTGTTGCGATAGCATCCCTCTTGCTGCAAGGTGCTTGCGCCATTGGCGTTCCACATCTCACATCCGGGCAGGTTGCGACGCAGGGGAATTTAGGCTGTCATGAATCCGCACCACCTGATCCAAACGCCCCTGAATCCAGCCACATCTGCTGTAGCGGAAATCATCCTCCTGACGCGCTTTTGAGCGCTGCTGATGTTACGCCTGCGCCGTTCGTTATCGACCGATGCACCCTGAGTCCGGCTTCGGCCACTTGCTATTTCGAACCGTCCTCTAGTGACTTCTTTGCTGTTTTTTCTCCACCGCCCGGACTGCTCCCTCTTCGTATCTGATTCCTGGCTTCGGCAATGTCCTCAGGTATATCCACTTTTAGCGTGGACATCAGTTGTTCACTTTCATATAGGGCTCAAGCAGAGCGGTAAGGGATCGACATGAAACGTTGGTTTGTATCTTTCTTAATTATTTTGTTTCTTGTGTTTTCGGCCATGGTCTTCGGCCAGAGCGCGCAGCCTTCTCAACACCAGCACGGCGCCAGCCCAACTGCGACTCCGAAACCGGATGACTCCATGCAAGACATGCCGGATATGCAGCATGCCTCAGAGCACGAACAGCCGGTGACGTTCATCGACGAAATTTTGCACCACGCCACGGCAGGCACGTCCGCGCAGCCAAACTCAACCAACGAACCCATGATCATGCGCATGCGGGGCAAATGGATGTTCATGTTTCATGGCACGGCATTCCTGAACGCGCTACAGCAAAGCGGCCCACGCGGTTATGACAAGGTCTTCTCCACCAACTGGTTCATGCCCATGGCGCAGCGGCAGATAGGCCGGGGGGAGCTTACCTTCAGGACCATGCTCAGCCTGGAGCCCGCCACGGTGACCCAGCGCTTCTATCCACTGCTTTTCCAACAGGGCGAAACGGCGTTTGGCAAGCCGATCAATGATGGACAGCACCCACATGACTTCATCATGGAGCTGGCCGCGCTGTACGATTTGCGGCTCGGCGAAAATGCGCTGCTATCGTTTTACGCAGCGCCCGTGGGCGATCCAGCCATGGGGCCAAGCGCTTATGCGCATCGCGCTTCCGCTTCCGAAGATCCGGTGGCATCGCTGGGACATCACCTTCAGGATTCCACCCACATAGCGAATGACGTGGTCACCGGCGGCATCGCTTTTAAAATTGCTCGCATTGAGTTCTCAGGTTTTCACGGCCGCGAGCCGGACGAGTTTCGCTGGGACATAGATTCTGGCGCAATCGATTCATGGTCGAGCCGCCTGACTGTGCAGCCGGGGCAGAACTGGAGTGCACAATATTCGTTCGCCCACCTCAGCAGTCCGGAACAATTGCATCCTGCGGACGACGTTCAACGCATGACGGCATCGGTCAGCTACAACCGTCCGTTGTCCAAAGGCCGTTGGACTTCCACGTTATTGTGGGGCCGCAATCGCGTATTGCAGGGCGGGCAAATCGCCAACAGCTACCTGGCTGAATCTACTTTGCAATTTGCCGAACACAACCATGTCTGGACCAGAATCGAAAGCGCGGACCGCAGCAGCGAATTGCTGCTGGGCAAGCAGGCTGAGCCGCCGGGATTCGACGAACAGTTTCTTGCTCGAATCCAGGCGTACACTGCGGGATACGACCACGACTTTCCCGTGATTCCAGGCCTCTCAACCGCGCTGGGCGCGCAGGTTACGTTTTATGGTAAGCCTGATTTTCTTACGCCCATTTACTCGCAGCATCCTGTGGGGGTTATATTGTTCTTACGGGTGCGCCCAACAGGTAACGCACATTCTCATTGAGGACAACAATGAAAACATCACGCCGTGATTTTCTTATTGGAACTTCCGTAGTGGCCGGATCTTCCCTGATCGTGCCGCTTGCAGGGCTGTCTCAACAGAAAGCCCCAAAGAAAGCCACCCAGAAAAAAGAGGAAGCTGAAGAAGACGTTTCCACCAATGAAGACCTGATGCGCGAGCATGGAGTGCTGAATCGCGTTCTGCTGATTTATGACGAGACACTCCGCCGCATACAGGCCAATGAGAAATTCGATCCTGCTGTTGTGAGCAACGCGGCCGGCATCATCAAGAGTTTCATTGAGGACTACCACGAGAAGCTGGAAGAAGACCATATCTTTCCGCGCTTTGAACAGGCCGGCAAGCTGATTGAGTTAACCACGAACCTGCGCGCGCAGCACGCCATGGGGCGGCGCTTGACAGAAAGAATCACGGCGGCGGCCAAGAGCGGGGACAATGAAACCTTGCAAACGTCTCTGGCTGCATTCAACCGGATGTACCGGCCGCACGAAGCCCGCGAAGACACGGTGCTCTTCCCGGCGTTGCACAAAGTCGTAAGCAAGCATGAGTATGACGCCATGGGTGAGCAGTTTGAGGGCATTGAGCGCAAGACCTTTGGAGGCGATGGCTTTGATATGGCCGTGGACAAGGTGACGGAACTGGAAAAGCAATTCGGCATCTACGATATCGCCCAGTTCACTCCGTCCATTCCGCCTACAAAATGACCTCTGCTCTGCTTTTTGTTGCGGCGATTCTGGGTGGGGCCATTGCAGCGCTCTCTGGCTTCGGTATCGGCAGCGTGCTCACGCCGCTGCTGGCCTTGAGCGTGGGGACAAAGCCAGCGGTGGTCGCGGTGTCAATCCCTCACCTGGTTGCAACGGCCATTCGTTTCTGGAACCTGCGCCACAAGATCGACCGCCATCTGCTCAAGAATTTTGGCATAGCCAGCGCCGCTGGAGGATTAATGGGCGCGTGGCTGGGCTCGCGCTTCAGCAGTCCGATTCTGGCCTACATTCTTGGCGGACTTCTGGTGTTTGCCGGATTCATGGGACTCACCGGACTTTCGAAGAAGATGCGCTTTGGCAAGAAAATAGCGTGGCTTGGCGGCGCGCTATCCGGCTTGCTGGGCGGACTCGTCGGCAATCAGGGCGGCGTCCGTTCCGCGGCCATGCTCGGCTTCAATCTTGAAGCCAAGACCTTTGTCGCTACGGCCACGGCGATCGCGCTGATCGTGGACGGCACGCGCATGCCAATCTATTTCTTTAGCAGCCCGGAGACTGTCCATCGACTAGCCGCTTCAATCGTCATTATGGTAGCGGGCGTCACCATCGGCACGCTGGCCGGAGGCCGCGTCCTGGCGCGCATCCCTGAAAACTATTTCAGAAAAATAGTTTCCTTACTGATTTTTGCCCTGGGAATTGTGATGCTGACCCACGTGGCAAAGTAAGTCTGCGAGGCACTCTGGCCGCCATCCTATAAAGTTGGATAGAATCTAATAGCTCGAAGCATGGCAGGTAACAGGAAAGGGGTTGTTATGTCTGCAAAGTTCCGGTTTTTTCTGGTTGTTCTTCTTCTCTCATCTCTTCCCATCTGGGCCCAAACTCATAAATCAGCGAAAGCTCCCGCATCCGCAGATTGGAAAGATGTGGACGCCGCCATGGGCCGCGCCGGGCAGGACCAGCCCGACGGCACACACAAATACGCGCTCCCGCGCAAGGACATGAACGTGACGGTGAATGGCGTACAGATCAAAGCCGGCCTGGCTCTGGGATCGTGGGTGGCATTCAAAGCGACGTCTCAAGGGAACGCCATGGCGATGGGAGATCTTGTGCTCGCCGAGGATGAAGTAGGGCCGGTGATGGCGGAGTTGCAGTCGGGCGGGATTGAGATCACAGCTTTGCACAACCACCTGATTGGCGAGTCGCCGCGCGTGATGTACATGCACATTCACGGCATGGGTAATGCGGCAAACCTGGCTAAAGCAATTCATTCAGCGATCGCAAAGACCAAGACGCCTGACGCCGGAGCTGCATCTGCTCCGCCAGACCTCGATATCGACACCAAGCAAATTGACCAAATCCTGGGCCACGCCGGCAAAAACAATGGCGGAATCTACCAGGTCGGCGTGCCGCGAGCCGAACACATTACCGAAGGCGGCATGGCAATTCCCAATTCCATGGGCGTGGCGACCGCGCTGAACTTTCAGCCGACGGGCGGCGGCAAGGCTGCGATCACCGGCGATTTTGTGCTGGTGGCTAAAGAGGTTAATCCCGCGATCAAGGCGTTGCGCGAAAACGGCATTGCCGTGACAGCGCTGCACAGCCACATGCTCCAAGAGCAACCGCGACTTTTCTTTATGCACTTCTGGGCCAATGATGACGCGGTGAAACTTGCCAAGGGTCTGCGAGCAGCGTTGGATCAAATCAACTCAGCCAAGAAATAAACGCTGCGCCTAGAATGTGGTGGAGGACAACCGATGAGACGAACAGCATTCGCTTCAGTTCTGCTGGCCATGGCAGGGCTTACGTTATTCGGGACGAAGATGCTGCATCCAACGGCAGCCGCGGTTCCTCCACCTGCCGGAACCACGCTGAAGCAAGTTGCAACGATTGACCTGCCCGGGCCTGCGGGCAAACGCTTCGACTATCTCACCATCGATTACGACGATGGCTATCTTCTTTCCGCCCATCTTGGGGCGGGACTGCTATACGTGATCGATCTCAAAACCAACAAAGTGGTAATGACCATCCCCGACCTGCCCGGTGTGGAGGGCGTGGAGTACGTTCCGGAGCTCAAGAAGATTTACACGTCAGACTGGCATGAAAAGAAGATCGGCGTGATTGATTTGCGCCAGGGCAAGGTCATCGCCAAGCTTCCCGCGCAGCAGAAGCCCGACGGCAGCGCATACGCTCCGCCGTTTCACAAACTTTACGTTTCCGATGAGCGCGCAAAGACGGAAATTGTGGTGGACGTTCAGACTGACAAAGTCGTAAACACGCTGAGCTTCAAAAGTGAGACGGGAATGCCGCAGTACGATCCCGTGGCGAAACTTGTTTATGTCAACCTTCAGGAGCTCGATACGATGACCGTGATCGATCCGGCAACGGACAGAGTCAAAACGCCGGTGTACGAAGTCCATCCCTGTAAAGGCAACCATGGCATGGCGCTTGACGCCGAACACCGCCGCGCGTTCCTGGTTTGTGAAGACAACAACCTGATGGCGGTGATCGATCTGGAAAAACACCGCGTGGTCACAACTCTACCCATCGCCGATGGCGGCGACGTCATCAAATACGATCCCGGTCTTAAACGCATTTATGTGGCCTGTTACAGCGGCGCCATTTCGATTTTTCAGGAAGACGATCCTGATCACTTCCGTAAGGTTGAAGACTTTCGCGTGCAGCACAAAGTGCATAGTCTTGCCGTGGATGAACGAACCCATCGCGTGTACGCACCGGAACAAGAAGAAGACGGCAAACCGGTAGCGCGGATGATTGTGTATGAGCCAACTGGCAACCACTGAATCCAGGGCTGAGGCCGCGCCGCCCGCGCGCGTCCTGCCACAACTTGTGTGGTATTTTCTGCGCTTGGGAACGTGGGGTTTCGGCGGCCCCATTGCGCTGGCAGGCTACATGCAGCGTGATCTAGTGGACGAAAAACGCTGGTTCACCAGACAGGAATTTCTTGATGGCCTTGCGCTTGCCCAGCTTGCTCCCGGCCCGCTTGCAGCGCAATTGGCAATGTATCTTGGTCTGCTGCGGGGCGGGACAATTGGCGCCTCGCTGGTCGCCGTAGCTTTCATTGCGCCTTCATTCCTGATGGTGCTTGCGCTTTCATTTTTCTATGTGAGATTTGGCGGACTGCCTTGGATGCAGGCTGCATTTTATGGAGTAGGCGGCGCGGTGGTTGCAATCATCGCTCGGTCAGCCATCAAACTGGTCAAGACCGCTATCGGCAAGGACAAATTGCTGTGGTGCATCTTTCTTGTCTTGCTGGCTGCAACAGCAATTACAGAACGCGAAATCGTCTGGCTATTCCTTGCGGGAGGATTGCTATCGCTGATCGTAAAAGCCCGGCCAAAGCTTTCACCCTCTCTCAGCAGTTTTGCAGTGCTGACTGGCGGCAGCGTAAGCGCAGGCACGTCTTTGTTTTTCCAGATCCTGCTCTTCTTCACCAAGGCAAGCCTGTTTGTATTTGGCAGCGGACTGGCGATTGTGCCTTTTCTCCATGGCGGCATTGTGTTGGAACGCCACTGGCTTACCGAACAACAATTTATTGACGCTGTTGCCGTGGCCATGATCACTCCCGGCCCCGTGGTGATCACGGTGGGATTCATTGGCTACATCGTTCACGGCTGGAGCGGGGCCGTCGCTGCCGCGCTGGGCGTTTTTCTTCCTGTCTATCTGGTGGTTGTGATTGCGGGGCCGTTCTACAAGAAATTTGCCGGCAATCCGCAGTTGCGCGCCTTTGTGCAAGGTGTTACGGCTGCGGCGACCGGCGCTATCGCGGGCGCCATTATCGTTCTGGCACGGCGATCCGTAACGGATGGCCCGACGATACTCATCGCAGTCATATCTCTCCTGCTGCTTTTCAAATGGAAGATTCCTGAGCCGCTGCTGATTTCCGCTGCCGCGATCGCCGGATTGCTTATTCATCGATGAATAAGAGTTCCGCGTGGCCGGTGTGAGATAAATCACAGCGTTGGTTATCAAGTCCCATTTAATTTTGGAGACGGCCATTGCATGCGCGTGCAGCGCGCCATACGATTGTGTGTTCACTCGCAAGCTGCACGCAGGCCATACGACAAGGGAGCATGAATGGATAGTGCGCTGCTGATTCACCGGCTTCATTTTGCCTTTACCGCAACATTTCATTATCTGTTTCCGCAGCTCACCATGGGATTGGCGCTGTTGATTGTGGTATTGAAGACGCTGGCACTGCGTACAGGCAATGAAATCTACAATCAGTCTGCACGATTCTGGGCAAAAATCTTTGGCATCAATTTCATTCTTGGCGTCGTCACTGGAATTCCCATGGAATTTGAGTTTGGCACCAACTGGTCCCACTTTGCGCGCGTTACGGGAGGCGTGATCGGCCAGCCTCTGGTGATGGAAGGCGTATTTTCGTTCTTTCTCGAATCGGCATTCCTCGGACTTTTTCTGTTCGGAGAAAAGCGCCTCAGCCCCAAAGGGCACTGGTGGGCCGCCTTCCTCGTCTTTTTCGGATCGTGGCTCTCCGGATATTTCATCATCGTTACCGACGCATGGATGCAACATCCTGTCGCCTTCCAGCGCGCTGCCGACGGCAGTTTTCAGGTAATCAGTTTCTGGGGACTGCTGCTCAACCCGTGGGCAATTCTGCAATATGCGCACAACATGAGCGGTGCAGTGATTACCGGAGCGTTTGTAATGGCTGGTGTGGGCGCCTATTACCTGCTGGAAGGAAAGTTTACTGACCATGCGCGCGTGTTTGTGCGCGTCGGCGTAATCGCTGGGTTTATCTTTTCCGCGCTGCAAATTTTTCCCACGGGCGATCTTCACGGAAAATACATGGCGCGTTACCAACCTGTGACCACCGCGGCGATGGAAGGCCTGTTCAAGACCGAGAATGGCGCGCCCATGGTGATCCTGGGCCAGCCCGACGAAGAGCATCAGCGCATTGACAATCCGCTGGTCGTCAACAAGGTCTTGAGCTTCCTGATTTACGGCACCAGCACTGCTGAAGTCAAGGGCCTGAACGAATTTCCCAAAGACCAATGGCCCACAAATATCCCGCTGTTGTATTACAGCTACCACATCATGGCGGGCTTGGGGACAATCTTCATCGCTGTAATGGCTGCGGCTGCTTTCCTCCTGTGGCGCAAGAAGCTGTATGAATCGCGCTGGCTGCTCTGGATCATCATGCTCTGCCTGCCGCTGCCGTATATCGCCAACACCGCCGGCTGGATGACGGCTGAAATTGGCCGCCAGCCCTGGCTGGTTTATGGACTCATGCGCACCAGCGCGGGCTACTCGAAATACGTTCACGCCGGCAACGGATTGTTTACGCTGCTGGGCTTCATGGGGCTTTATACCGTGCTGGCGATTCTGTTTCTGGTGCTGGTCAATCGCGAGATCGCGCATGGACCAAGCGCAGCCACTGAAAACGTGAATGCCGGCAATCCGTACACGGTAGCCTAGGAGAAATCGAACAATGCTTTTCATATGGTTCTGGCTCGTGGCGGTAATGATCACCGCATATGTAGTCCTCGATGGTTTCGATCTCGGCGCTGGCATTCTGCATCTGTTCATCGCCAAGACTGATCAGGAACGCCGCATTGTCATCCGCACCATCGGCCCGGTTTGGGATGGCAATGAAGTCTGGCTGCTGGCCGGTGGCGGAACTTTGTACTTCGCTTTCCCACTCCTTTACGCTTCTGGCTTCAGCGGTTTTTATCTTCCGCTGATGATCGTTCTGTGGCTCCTCATCCTGCGCGGTATCGGCATTGAACTGCGCATGCATCTTGAAGGAACTGTGTGGCGCGGCTTCTTTGACGGCTGCTTCGCGCTCTCCAGCATTCTGCTTGCGATTTTCTATGGCGCTGCGCTGGGCAATGTGGTTCGCGGCGTTCCGCTGAATCAAGAAGGCTACTTTTTTCTTCCTCTCTGGACCAACTGGCGCACCGGCGCCGACCCAGGAATTCTGGACTGGTACACCGTAATCGCCGGCGCGCTCGCGTTGATTGCTCTCACCATCCACGGCGCGCACTATGTCGCAGTCAAAACTTCCGGCGATCTCAACCTTCGCGCCCGCCGCGTGGCTTCCCTGCTCTGGCCTGCTCTGGTTCTGGTAACACTCGTGAGTCTCTGGGCCACGCTCTCCATCCGGCCAGACGCGCTAACAAACTATCGCAAATTTCCAATGCTGTATGTCATTCCCGTTGCTGTTGCCTTGAGCCTCATCGCCATGTATCTGCATCGCCGCCGCAATCAGGATAAAGGCGCGTTCCTTGCGTCCTGCGCGTACCTGATTTTTATGCTCGTCGGCGCGGCTGCCGCTGTCTATCCCAATCTCCTTGTATCGACCACTGATCCTGCACTGAATATCACTGTTTACAACGCTGCTGCGGGTTCATATTCTCTTTCTTACGGTCTGATCTGGTGGATCTCGGGCATGCTGCTGGCTCTGGGCTACTTTGTTTTTATCTACCGAATGTTTCGCGGCAAGGTAGCTGCGTAACAAATCGTCTGAATGCTGCGCCGCCGTTCTATACTGCTTTGCGTGCAAAGCGTAGACCGCATAGAACAAAAACCACCTCAGCCTGATCTGCGTTTCCCTTACGGCCAGGACCCAAATCAATTCGTCGACGTTCGCATTCCCGCAGGCAAAGGGCCGCATCCTATCGTCTTCTTCATCCACGGCGGCTACTGGCGCGCCAAGTACGACCTGACTTATGCCGGGCATCTTTGCCACGCGCTCAAGCAAGCTGGCATCGCAACATGGAACATCGAGTACCGTCGCGTCGGCAATCCCGGCGGCGGATGGCCCGGAACATTTGAGGATGTCCGCAGCGCTTATCGTGCGCTGCGCGAACACAAAAATGATTCCATCGCGCGGCTCGATCTCAAGAGGCTCTGCGTCGCAGGACACTCCGCCGGCGGCCATCTCGCTCTTTGTCTTGCCGCGTTTGACCATTCCGTCACGCATGTGCTTTCACTTGCCGGCGTTCTCGATCTGCGCCGCGCCTGGGATCTGCGCCTGAGTAATGACGCAGCTGCGGCCTTTCTCGGTGGCTCACCCGCTGACGTACCCGGCCATTACCGTGAAGCCTCTCCTGCAGAGCGTTCCATTCCGCAGGCCGCGCAAAAGCTCATCCACGGCACTGCCGATCGGGACGTTCCTTACGAGATCAGCGAGTCTTATGCCGCCAAAAAGAAAAAGGGCGGCGAACACGTTGAACTCATCACGCTTCAAAATATAGGACACTTTGAAATCGTCAGTCCCGGCTCGAGCGTGTGGAAGCAGGTGGAAAACACTTTCATCTCTCTTACTCGACGCTAAATGCTTTGCGTGAGGACAAAAATGAATTCAGCCAATGGCATCATCACCAAATCCGCAAACTGCACTGTGGAAGAAGCCGTCAGCAAAATCAAATCGTTATTGGTCATCCGGGGCGTCACGCTTTTTGCGGTAATCGACCATAGCGGTGAAGCCGAAACCGTCGGTATGAAGATGCCGGACACCAAACTCCTGATCTTCGGCAATCCCAAGGGCGGCACGCCACTCATGCTCGCTGCGCCATCTATCGCCATCGATCTTCCGCTGAAACTCCTCGTCGCGGAAGACGCGAACGGCAAATGCTCAATCTCATACAACAGCCCGCAATATCTCCAGCAACGTCACGCGCTTCCCAATGACTTGATCCAGAACATCGCCATCATTGAAGCCCTTGCGGCCGCAGCCGCGGCCTAGCAGCAAGGTGTCAGCTCGCGTCTTGACTATGCCGCGATCTCTGCCTGTGATCGTCGACTGCGCCGCCAATCCATCCCTAGCGCGATCAATGAAAGCAATGTAATCGCCGTAATCATTCCCAGCGAAATCACGCAATAAATGCACCATTTCTCCAGGATGTATTTTTCGATGTAAGCCAGGTAGCACGAAAAGGCAAAAGCAACGATTGCAGCCGCAGCCAGCAACCGCCACCTTCTCATCAATGCCAGCAACCCAAGAAGGATGTATCCGGCAATACCAACATCGGCCACAGGAATTTCGCGGATCGCTTCGAACCGTGGCTTGGCATCGTCTGAAGGTATAGTGTTCCGGTTTGTCAGCTTGTCAAAAACTCCCCCCATGGAAGCAAACCTGCTTTTGTTCACGGCCCCGCAGTCCCATCGTTCATTGACGCTGCACGGTGACTGTCCCTCTGTGCGATAGTGCTCTCGCCGCGCCAGAATCGCCGCCACCATGCCAGCCAGAGCCAGAAACGCAATCAACCATCTCATAATTCCAAAACTCTTCCCTTCGTTTAGACCTACTTCGTCAGCCCCAGCGCTTGCGACTGAAACGCCATGGACGCCTCCAAATGTTGCGACACGAATTGCATATCATGTCCGCCGGGATAAATATGCGCCTCGTGCGGTACATGGCGCGCGGTTAAAAGCTTATCGAGCTGGCGTGCACCGGCGTTAAAGCCGTAATTATCCTGGTCGCCGCAATCAAAATAAATTTTAAGACCTTGCAGGTTCGCTGTGCGCGCAAAAACAAATGGAGTATTTTCCTTCCAGAAGCGTTCATTCAGTGGTGAGCCAAATGCGTTTCCCAGAAACGCCGTCAGGCCCACGTCCCCCGATCCGCGCGGAAGCTCTTCCAGTAACGCCGGCATATGCACCGCCACTGACGCAAACATCTGCGGATACTTGAAGGCAAACCGCAGCGCTCCATAACCCCCCATGGAAATTCCACCAATCGCCCGGCCCGCTCGATTACCAGTAAGCCGGAAACGCCGCTCCATTTGCGGCACAAACTCGCGGATAAAGAAATCTTCGTAAAGAATGTGGCCATCGCGCGAGTTGATGTAAAAGCTGTTCTCGCCTTGTGGCGTGATGATCACAAATTCGCCCAGCCGTTTGTCTTCCCACGCTTCCTCGATCCCGCTGGATGCGCCACTCGAAGCCAGAAAACTCTGATCGCCGCCAAGCCCATGCAAAAAATACAGGACAGGAAAGCGTTTGCCCGGGTGCGCGTCATAACCGGGCGGCAGCATGGCGCAATAGCCAATGCGTCCGGGCACGTATTTGCTTTTCATTGCGCCGCATTGCGTCCGCGGCGCCGCAAAAGCATTGACTGTAAAAACAAAAAATAAAAATGCCAGCAGATATTTCGACATGAATGTTAAGAATAGCAGTCAGCGGTCAGCACTCAGCCAAGCCCGATTCGCCGCAAAGGTCACCAAGGACGCTAAGAAAAACTGACTTTATCGCGCAGACCCAACTTCGAACCCCAGGATCTGTGACCCTCCATGCGCTTGATTATTTGTAAAAGCACTTGTCGCAGAACGTCGCAATGAACGCAGCGAGAAATATTTCGCCAAGAACCTCCGAACCAGAAACTCAGAACCTTTGCCCGCCTGACATCCTTTGCAGTTAAGTCTTCCCTTGCCTTAAAGCATACGACCATGCGACAAAAGCTAATTGCCAGTTGCTAATTGCTCTTTGCGTCCTTTGCGGTAAATTCCGTTTGGCTGAATGCTGAGTGCTGACTGCTGAGTGCTTGCTAATCATGCCGCAGCGCCTGCACCGGATCGAGCTTGGCCGCGCGCGACGCCGGATACAACCCGGCAAACATGCTTACGAACACTGAGAATCCCAACGCGGCCGCCACCAGCCAAATTGGCACCACCCAGAAATTTTCCGGCTTGATGTCCTGCCGCTGCAAATAAATATTGGTGGCAAAGTTAATGGCGCGACCAATCGTCCACCCCAGACCGGCGCCCAGCGCGCCTCCCAGAATCCCCATGGACCCGGCTTCAACAAAAAAGATTCGCTTCACGTCGCCGTCGCTCGCGCCCAGCGCCTTCATGATTCCAATCTCGCGTCTGCGTTCCAGGATGGCCATTACCAGCGTGTTCACAATGCCCAGTGAAGCCACGGCCAGCGCCAAGCTGCCAAAGATACCAAGGAACAGATCGAGGAAGGTAAAGAACCGCGTAATGCCTTTAGAAGCGTCAAGAATGGAAAACGTGCTGAATCCCTGCTTGCGGATCTCGTCTTCCACCTGTGAAACGGCTTTGCTTTTGGCCACGCGCACAATCAGTGCGATATACGTTTTGTTTTCTGACGGGCGCAGCGTGCTCCACAGTTCGCCCGCCTGCACCATATCTAAAGATTCCGCCAATTGCAGCGGAAGGAACATCGGCGTCCGGCCTTGCCGCAATCCTCTGTTTGGCTCGCTGGAAACAATGCCCACAATCTTCAGCTTCAACGTCTTGGGCACTAGGTTAAATGACTGCGCGTCTTCTGCCTTGATATCGTCCCCGCTGTCCACGTCATCCGGATCAGCCTGGCCTTTCTTTGTGGTGTTGCCGGCCAGCGGCGCGCTCTCACCAGCTTCACGCTTGTGGTAGCGCAACACAATGTATTTACCCAGTAGCTGGTTTGCCTGGTCCGGAGTTAGCTTCACGTCCGTTCCGCGCGGCTCACGCGGCAGGTTCAACAGGTCACGCCCAAAATCGCCAAGGATGATCGCTTCCTCCGCGGTCCCTGAAGAAAAAAAACTTCCCTGCACGTCATCAAACGCTTCACCGGTTCGCGCCGACTGCGGCAGCGTTCCCACAACCGTAAAATGATTGCCGGTCTTGTCTGTTTCCAGCCGCACATCGCCCACAGCGCTGAAATTGGGATAAACTTCCGCAACGTTGGCCATCTGCTCAAAGTTGTGGCGGGCCACGTCATCCAAAGGCTTGGTCTGCGCCGTGACTGGCGCCGCTTGCGCAAAGCGCGGTCCGCGCGAATCCTGGCGTGACGTGACCACTACAGTGTCAAACAATCCTGAGCGTCCCAGTTGCCGCGTCGCCAGCTTTTGCAGCCCGATTCCCAGAGACAACATGGCCACCAGCGATGCCACGCCCACGCCAATGCCCAGCGTCGTCAGCGAATTTCGCAAGCCCGCTTCGCGCAGGTTGCGTCCGGCAAGCTCAATCAGGTCGTATGCTCTCACCGCGCCGCTCCAATCTTTTCCAGTTCATTAATCGATTCGCCTACCAGTTTGCCGTCGCCCAGAAATACCAGCCGATTGGCGTAGCGCTCCGCCAGCGAGCGTTCATGCGTCACCATGATTACGGTCATCTCCAGCGTGCGGTTCAGTTCGCGAATCAGGTCCATAATTTCTGTGCCGGTTTTCGAATCCAGATTGCCCGTGGGTTCATCCGCCAGCAAAAGCTTTGGACGGTTGGCCAGCGCTCGCGCCAGCGCGGCCCGCTGCTGCTCTCCGCCAGACATCTCGCTTGGCCGATGCTTCATGCGGTCGCTCAGTCCCACGCGCTCCAGCGCCTCAGTCACTCGCGCCCGGCGCTCCTTGCGCTTCACCTCGGCAAAACGCATCGGCAGCTCAACGTTTTCATACAGCGTCATGGTCGGTACCAGATTGAATGACTGGAAAACCATTCCTACCGTGTGCCGCCGATATTGCGCCAGTTGCTCGGACGTCATCGTAGCCAGGTCTGAGCCTTCAACCACAATCGCGCCGGAATCCGGCCGGTCCAGCCCGGCAATCAGGTTCAGCAGCGTTGACTTGCCGGATCCAGACGCTCCAAGCAGTGCGATAAACTCTCCGCGTCCCGCCGCCAGGCTCACGCCATCGACTGCGGGAATCAGTGAGCGCCCCAGCCTGTAATGGCGCACCACGGAAACCGTTCTTACCGACTCAAATTCTGTGCCGTTTGTTGCCACAATCAGATCTCTCCAATCCTTCTATCCGCATGTTACTACGCAAGTTCCCATTCCGTTCCCTCACTCCAGCCATTCACCTTAGGACGAAAGGCGTGCCGTGCACGGTGTCCCTCAAACCTGTTGACCGCGACTTCTGACTGGACCCCAGTGCAACCACATTTGTGGATCACAAGGTTTGTGGATCATAAAGTTTGTGGAGCGCAGGCAGCCCTCGCCTGCGACAGCTCGATCGGGCTTGCCTTCCGCTGACAGCGATGTCGGCGATCACGCGCGATCTCGGCGATCTTGCAGCCCTCTGCCTGTGCTCCCAGCCCGAGTAACCCACCCCACCCCGCCATTTTCTTGTTTTTGTTGCAAACAAAGACGTTTTCCCCAATCGTCGCTTGGGCCTCCCTTGGACGACGCTTGGGTGACCCTTGCGTGACCCTTGGGTGACCCAAGGGTCTCCCAACCCCAGACCCAATCCCAATCCCAGCAGGCAGAGGGTCGCAAAAGCTCTAAAAGCACAAAACGCAACGGTGTCCCGTTGCGGATCAATCCATCGCTGTTACCCCAATGGCCCCCGTCTAAGAATGACGTGCCGTGCACCGCTTTATTATAGCAAATAAAGTACGAAACAGAGAATTATTTGTCGCGCCAGTTTAGCTTTTCTGTGCCTACCCTTTGAAGGATTGAGTGGGCAAGCCATCCTCTATTCCTACGAGACGCCACCCCGAACCGAGCAACGCCGCTTCTGATTCCACCTGTGCCGTTGGTGCGAGGAGAGGGGTCTGCTCCGCTGCTCTGAAAGTCCTATGAATTGCTTCAGCAGAATATCCGCCCCAATATGCAGCGGAGACCCGCCAGGAACGTGCTCCGCAGGATAAAAGGCACACTAAAACCTAAAATGCATAACCGAATTGCTAATCATCAAGCTTTGGTGACTGACTCGAATGCTGTCTTCTGGGACACGACGCGAGTCCCCCCTACTTGCCGGCAGCCGCCTGACTATAATGCTCTGCGGCCAATACTATGTTCGAGAGATACCGCGACGACGCAAGACGGGCAATTTTCTTTTCCCGATGGGAAGCTCATCAATCACAACAGCCTTTCAATTTGGATTCTTTGGCAATTACCGGTTCTGGCAATTTCTCTGCCCCATCCGTCCATCCGCGTCAATCCGCGGTAAAGCGGTTCGCCGATGATGGCGCCTAGCTCAATGCCCGCGCATCTTCTCCGGATCAATCCTCCACAGCTCGCCCTTGCCGTGATCGCTCACCCAGACTGAGCCAAAGCCATAGCGGATGCCGTCTGCCTTTGGATAATTGCCATACTGGTCGATCACTTTATTCGTCGCCGGATCAATGCGCGTCACCGGATTTCCATCCATGGTGACCCAGATAAATCCGCCGCCAAAGCAGATTTCACCGCCCTTGCCCGGAACATGCACCGGGATCACAGCCACTACTTTGTTCGTTGCCGGATCAATGCGCGACACGTTGCCATCCGACTGCGTAAGCACCCAGAGCGACCCCGCTCCCTCAGTGGTAAAGCGGGGGCCTTCCGCCACGGTGATCATGGCCGTAACTTTCTTCGTCGCCGGATCAACCCGGTAGACGTTCCCTTCTCCCGAACTCACGGCCCACACTGACCCAAACGCGAGCTTGACCACGCCGGTATCTTTGCCCACGGCAATGCCCTTCAACTTGCGTCCAGTCTTCACCTCTACTTGTGACAGCGTGCTGGCGTGGCCATCCTCACTGCTGGCGTACCAAACATAGCGCTCGTCCACGGCAATCGACCCTTCGCCGCTGTCGTCAATCTTTACCGGCACGCGCATGTCCACTGCGTTCGTCTTAGGATTGATGCGCGTCAACGTCTTGCCCTGGCAGTTGAGAACCCATACGCGGTCCACGCCGATACCAATTCCATAGCACGGCTCTTTGTCGACGGCGATTCTGGCCTGCACGACGTTGCGCACCGGATCCACGCGCACTACTTCATTGTTCTTGGCAACCGTTACCCAAACCGAGCCAAAGCCGATCGCCAGCCAGTCCGCATCGCCGCCAATTTGTATCTTTTTGATGATTGGCAGCGTTGCCGCATCAAGCTTAATAAACTCCGCAGCAGCCTTGGGCTGAGGCTCTTTGGGAGTCTGGGCCAGAACGCTTGGCGTCAGAGCTTTATGCGAACGAACCGCCGCTCCAGCCATCACAAAGGCCAGCGCCGTCGGCAATAGTAACCTTGTCGAAATCTGCATGCTGACCCATACTAGCGCATCGCGCAGCCCTTTCGAGCCTCGCCCGCCGCTCGCCACCAGGGCGTGCATGGTTTTCGTCAGAGGAACGTTCTGCGGATGTACGCGGCAGCGTCAGGCCAAAATTTCAGGTCCAGGCGCAACTCGCGAGTGGATTACTTTAGACGCTGGGGCACCATTTAGATGCGGCATATCTTCTCGCGCATTGAGACGACAACAGTAATGATCCTATGAGTCCCGTAACCCATTTCTTTGCCGGATGGCTACTGGCCTCGGTCTCACCGACGGGCCGCCCCACCACGCTTACGCGCCGCGAGAAAGCGCTCGTCGTGGCCGCAGCGGTCGCGCCTGATATCGACGGCCTTGGCATCATCCCTGAACTGCTGACTCGCAACACATCGCATCCGTTGCTGTGGTTTTCTGAGTATCACCATTCGCTACACACTTTGGCATTTGCCTTGGTATGTACCCTTGCCGCTTACCTGATTGCCGGCCCACTGGCCCCCGCCCGTCCTTTGGTTACATCCGGCCCTATTTCTGATTTCACCTTCGGCCCGGCCATTCGTGGGCCACAACCTTCAATCCGCCGCTCCCCTTCGCACCCAGGATTCACCGCGCTCCTGGTCTTCATCAGCTTCCATCTTCACTTGCTGTGCGACCTCATCGGCGCTCGCGGCCCCGACGGCGACCAGTGGCCCATTCCCTACCTCAAGCCATTCTCCAATTCAGTCCAACTGGCATGGCACGGCCAGTGGGCGCTCAACGGCTGGCAGAACTTTGTGATCACCGGCTTTTTTCTTGTGGCCACATTCTGGATCGCCTGGAGATATTCTGCTTCCCCGCTGGAGCTTGTATCCCAGCCCGCCAACAGGGCTCTCACTCAAACACTGCGCCAACGCTTCAGTCCGAGCTCAGAACATCCATAGCGGACGCCCGCCAACAGCCGACCCTGGATTCCGCGCCATCATTCCTAAAAATTTGCTAATACTTGGGGCCGATCAGAAGCTAAATTCTCTTTGCCCACAAAAAAGTATTTGCCCTTTAATGTGAGTAGGTTAGAATGCACCAGCCACTTCCTCGATGGACCCTCGAAAGCTAACGGACGAAGAATTAGTGCGGCTTCTTCTCGCCACCCGAGATGAAGCCTTGCGCGCCGAATTGTGGGTCGAATTTTGGGGCCGCTTTCAGCCCGTGATCGCCCGCACGGTCAGGAGACGCATCGCTCGCTATACCCGATGGGTCGATCATGGCTGGGTGGACGATCTGGTTCAAGACACTTTTCTCAAGATTTGTAAAGACGAATTCAAAATCCTCCGCAACTTTGAATTTCGGCACGAGAACGCCTTGCGTGCCTTGTTGAAAGTGATGGCAGCCAATGTGGCAGAAGACGATATCCGCAAAAAAAATAGCGAGAAAGAAGGCGGCGGGCAGACGCTGGAGAATATCGACGATCTGCTCCAACCCCCCTCCGATCGTTCCAGAGCTGTCGACTCCATGCTTAACAATCTTAGAATGAATGAGATTGAAACCTGCCTGCAACAACGGAATAACGAACCTAACTTTGTCCGCGATCACAAAATCTTCTGGCTCTACTTCCGTGAGGGATTTACGGCCAATGAGATCTCCGAACTCCCTGATATCGGATTCAAAAGCGTGAAAGGCGTGGAGAGCGCGCTTCTGCGCCTGAGTAAATGGGTGGGTGATTGTCTGGACTTTTAGCTGCAGGCCTCTGACCGGCCGGAACCCCATCAGACGAAAAAAATTGAAAACGGCGAAAAAAGACAGTTAACGTTATTTGTTAGACTGGGCGGTTTAGCTATGATATTTCAGGCCGCAGGGACAAATTGAATTTCATAAAAAGGACGGAAAACCTGTTCTACGTTCATATTAGAGAAAGACGGGTGCAGTGAACCAGCGATCTGAGCATTTGAGCGATGCTCAAATTGAGCAGTTCGGAAAGCGGGCCTCCGGCGCGGGACCGGAGACAGAAGCGTGGGTGGAGACACACCTTGACGACTGTCCGTCCTGCCGCAGCCGCGTGCTCGACTTCCAACGCACCCGGTTCACATTGCTTCCGGATCCTAAGGTGAATACGGTATCCAGTCCGAACTGTCCCAGCGAAGACGATCTTCGCACCCTGGCGGCAGGCCTTTGCTCCGATTCCCTCTCGTCCGAACTCACCGCCCATGCCGCTGCCTGTGGCCATTGCGGCCCGCTGCTGCGGGAATACCAGGAAGACTTTTCCGACGACGTTACGCCCGAAGAGCAGACCGCGCTCGCCCAACTACGCAGTGCCTCCCCCGCATGGCAGCGGCAAAAGGCGCGGGAGATGCTGGAGCAGGCCCGCACGACTGTGCCTCTTCCCTCTCCGCGTTGGGCCTTCTCTTGGCGATGGGCGCTGGTCCCAGCCGCCGCAGCCGCCTGCGCTGCAATCGCCTTCAGCGTCTGGTACGCCCGACGCGACACCCCGGAAAAGGCGGAGAAATGGATGGCCCAGGCTTATACGGAGCAGAGGACGTTCGAAATGCGCTGGCCACGGGCAGAGTGGGGAAAATTCAGTCCGGATCGGGGACCGGGAGGTTCGCTCTTTTTCGAGCCAGAGGCGCAACAGCGAGCAGCCAAAGTAATCGCTAAAAAGTTAACCACCCCAGACCATTCCGAGTGGTTGCGGCCGCGCGCCGAACTTGACCTGCTAGAAGGCCATCCGGGTCAGGCTGTGAGCAAGCTTGCCCCACTTGAAAACCAGACGCAATCGACGGCGCTCCTCCTCGACCTAGCCATTGCCTATTTCCAACGCGGTCAGAAGCC
>DAHUXR010000169.1 GCA_027307045.1 Acidobacteriaceae bacterium | reverse complement strand
AATAGTCTTCCGGCAGGCCCAGCAGGAAGTTGGCGTACTGGTTAAAGGCTCCATTGAAACTGTCATAATCGAACTGGCCGTCCACAAAGAAATCGAAGACTGTGTTGTTCTGATAAGGGATGTAGCTGCCGCCGAACTTCAGGTTGTGCTTTCCCCGGTTCCAAGAGAGAGTATCTGAATAGGCAAAGGTATTGTCGATCAAGGCAGTAGGCCCCTGGGAGCTGAAACCGCTAAGCAGACCGCTTGAAAAACCCAGCCTTGTAGGCCCTGTTGCCTGATCAGGCGTTACTCCCACGCCAAGGGCACTGGGCGTTGGCAAGCTCACCGCAGGCACTGCCTGTTTACCCGCATTGCGCTGCGCGGTAATGCGGAATTCATTCAACAACTGGGGACTGAATGTTTTGGTATAGGCAAGGTTCGCGAAATAACTGTGGATGGCAGTCGCATTCGGGAATCCTGGATTCGAAGCAAGCGGGTTCGTGGAGAACGGAATGGTATCGATGAGCCTGCGGCCGCCCAGCGTAAGCGTGAACCGGTCGTTATCTGTCGGGCTGAAATCCAACTTGCCGGTAAACTCATTGAAGTTCGTCACGCGAGTGCCCTGCGAGATAAGCTGGCCAGAACACTCGCCTGAAGTTGGATCCGAGGGATCCGCCAGGACGCAACTGGTGGTGTTGTTTGGCGATGCGTGGATCAGATTAGCGGCAATATACTTCTGGGCCACCGGATCGATCGTTGAAGGATCAATAATGCCTAAAGCCCTAAGCGCTGGGTTCGACTGATAGAAGGGATTGTTCTGCAAAAAGTTCACTACAGAACTATTGGGAACTCCGCCATTGGGGTGGCTGGCATCAGTACCGGCATGAGAAAAATTGCCCGCAAGAGTTTCCGGGGTAAATGTATTCGTCAAAATCGTTTCGCCTGCATCCTGCTTTTGCCCCTGATAGCTGACGAACCAAAATAACTTATTCTTGCGTATCGGGCCGCCCAGCGCGAACCCATATTGATTGCGGCTTAGCGGGTCCTTGGCAATCCCATTTTTGTTGTTGAAATATTGGTTGGCGGCGAAAGTATCATTTCTGTTGAATTCGAAAATTGAACCGTGGACCTGATTGGTCCCTGATTTTGTGACCAGGCTGATGATTCCGCCCGAGTTCCGGCCATATTCCGCCGTGTAATTGCTGGTGAGAATTCTGAACTCCTCGACAGCGTCAGGATTGGGCGTGTAAACAACGCCATTGCTCAAAAGATTATTGTCTACGCCACCATCAAGGAGGAAAGTGACGGAATCGGAACGTGAGCCTGCAATATTGAAAGAGCCAGCACTCGTGTCGTCAGGATTGTGCGGAGTCACCCCAGGCTGCAAAGCAGCAAGGTCCAGAACATTGCGACCGTTCAGCGGTAAATTCACAATTGTGGCGCTGGTAACCGAAGCTCCCAATGTGGGATTTACAGTTTCCACCAGGCTGGCTTCACCGGTGACTTCCACAATTTCATTTCGCCCGCCCAGTGGAAGATTTACATCCACCTTTAGCACCTGACTAATTTCCAATTTGTATGCGGGCGTTTCCGTGGTTTTAAAGCCGTCGCGCTCAACTTTTAGTTTGTAGCTGCCTATGGGTAGATCGAGGGTTTCATAGTGACCGTCCTGACCAGTGATGGCCTTGCTTTCAATACCAGTGGCGACATTGATAACACTCACGTTCGCACCGGCGACAACCGCTCCCTGCGGGTCCTTTACCGTGCCGACGATTCTTGCCCGCGCACTTTGCGCTACCACTTGTGAGCTCAATGCCAAGATGAGAATGCATACATACGAAAGGAGTTTTACAGACTTGTAGTGAGTGCCGCAGTTACCCATAGAAGCCCCCTCTTTCACGCTTTTTCTTGCGGTTGCCTTTTTTTGCATGCGATCAGAAATGCATCCTTGAAAAGGCCGCCAAAAGTTGGCGGCAACAGTATCAGAAAAAAAGGAGAGTGGCTATCGGATTTTAGGACAATGCGGGGCGTGAACAATGCCCAAAATGGAATTGTGCGGCGCGCACCAAACAAACGGGCAGGCACAAAAACGGTCTGGCACCGACAACGTGGTGCAACTACATCCCGTCGTAATTCGGGCCGCCGCCGCCCTCGGGCGGGACCCAGGTGATGATCTCATAGGGATCCATGATGTCGCAGGTCTTGCAGTGCACGCAGTTCGAGGGATTCAGGTGGATCACCTTGCCCTTGGGCGCCGAGGCGTCTTCTTCCATTTCATAGACGTTGGCCGGACAGAAATTCTGGCAGGGATTGCCAAATTCAGTCACGCATTTGGTGTTGCAGATGTTGGTATCGGCGATGATCAGGTGCGAGGGCTGGTCTTCTTCATGTTTGGTGCCGGAATGGTAGAGATCGGTTAGCTTGTCAAAGGTAAGCTTTCCGTCGCCCTTGGCTTTGCCGAGCAGATGTGCGCGATTGCCGCCGTCGGCAGGAAGCTGGTCAAGGTGCTTCATGCGCGTGTGGCCCGCGTGCGCCGGATAAACCTCATGCAGGCCGCGACCGCCGGTGAGTTGCTGCAGGGCCGTGTGCACCATGCCGGAGACCAGGCCGTTTTCAAAGCCCTGGTGGAAGTTGCGCACTTCCCACAGCTCGTCTTTGATCCAGCTGGAATCAACGCTTTCCTTGTATTGGTGCAGGCGGGCGGCGGTGAAATTGTTTTCCAGCAGCGCGGCAAATGCAGTTTCCGCGGCCAGCATGCCGCTCTTGATGGCCAGGTGAATGCCCTTGAGTCGCTGCGAGTTCAGGAAGCTGGCTGAGTCGCCGACGATCATCCAGCCATTGCCCGCGAGAGGCGGCATGGAGAACCATCCACCATAGGGAAAAGTCTTGGCGCCATAGCGGACCATCTTGCCGCCGCGCAGCATACCGGCGATGAGCGGATGCTGTTTGAAATCCTGGAGCACGCGCTGCGGATCGAGGCGCGGGTCCTGGTAGTCCAGGCTTGTGACATAGCCGAGCGAGACGATATTATCTTTTGATCCGTACAGCCAGCCGCCGCCGTATTCCCTGGTAGTGAGCGGCCAGCCCATGGCGTAAACCACCTGGCCTTTTTTGATCGCGCCGGAAGGGACTTCCCACAGCTCTTTTACGCCAATGCCGTAAACCTGCGGATTCAGACCTTTCTGCAAATCATATTTGGTGACGAGTTGCTTGGTTAGCGATCCGCGCGGGCCTTCCGCCAGCACCGTAATCTTTGACTTCACGTCATAGCCGGGCTCAAAGTTGGATTTCTTCTGGCCGTGTTTATCCACGCCTTTATCGTCGGTGCGGATACCGATGACGCGGTCGCCTTCGGTGAGAAGCTCCGAGCCGGCAAAGCCGGTGAAGACGGTGATGCCGGCCTGCTCAACTTTTTCTCCCAGCCACTTCACAAAGCGGTTGATGGAGATCACGTAATTGCCATGGTCCTGCAGCGGCGGCGGCGTGAGCGGCAGGCGGTGTTCGCCCTTTTCCGTAAGAAAGTAAACGTCTTCATGCGTGACCTCGGCATCGAGCGGAGCTTCACTGCGCCAGCCGGGAAGAAGCTCGTCCATGGAGCGAGGATCAAGCAAAGCGCCGGAAAGCGAGTGCTGGCCGAGTTCGCGGGCCTTCTCCACCACATTGATGTTTTCCTTGCTCAGCGGCGCTTCAGGATTGCGGCGGTTATGGCGGTCAATGAGCTGGGAAAGACGCAGCGCGCAGGCCAGACCGGCGGGGCCACCGCCAACAATGGTTACGTCCGATTCCATCTGCGGACGGTCGATGTCTTCAAGAGGTTTGCGAAAAGTTAGCATTCAGCACTCAGCAGTCAGCATTCAGCCCCGACCACCCTAAGATAGAACAACGAAAACCTTTGAAACACAGAGGAACGGAGGAAGCGGAGGAAGTTTTTCTGAAATCCCGATCTGAGCGTTCTTTGTGAAGGGAGGCGATCCCTCGCTCCGCTCGGGATTAACACATACTCCTCCGGTTACTCCTTTCCTCCGCGTTTCAAGGTTTTTTGTCCTAATCCGCAAAAATGTAGGGGCTGAATGCCGAGTGCTGAGCTAATTGCTAACTGCTGGGCTTTAGCCCTTCGCTTTCTTCACTTCTTCGGTCAGCGCAGGAAGAATGTCAAACAGATTCCCTACCACGCCGAAGTCGGCGATCTCAAAGATGGGCGCTTCCGCGTCCTTATTAATAGCGATGATGCTGCGTGAGCCTTTCATGCCGACAATGTGCTGGATAGCGCCGCTGATGCCGACAGCGAGATAAAGCTTGGGTGAAACCGTTTGGCCGGAGCTGCCAATCTGGCGGTCCATGGGGAGCCAGCCGGAGTCGCAGATGGGGCGCGACGCGGCAATCTCGCCGCCAAGGGCGTCCGCCAGCGCTTTGGCCAGTTCAATGTTCTTCTGCTCTTTAATTCCGCGGCCGACGGAGACAATGATCTCGGCTTGCGTAAGATCAACAGCCTGCTTGGCTTCTTTGAAAGGATCTTCAGGCTGGTTGCGGACAACGCCGTCGGCGATATTGGCCGTTATGGTTTCAACGGGCGCGGCGGATGCGCCGGCTTCAGCTTTGTCGCCACGGAACGCGCCGGCCTGGAAGGTAACAAAGTGCGGCGCGGGACAGGCAAAGGAAACGTCGGCGGCGAATTTGCCCTGGAACATCTGGCGGGTAAAGACCAGCTTGTCACCGTCTTTACGGAAGCCGATGGCGTCACTAATGAGCGTACGCTGGAGCGCCGTGGCCAGCTGCGGAGCGAAGTCACGCACCTGGTAGGTGTGCGGCATCAGCACCAGCGAGGGCTTCCTCTGGTTGATAAAGTCCTTGAGCGCCGCGACGACGCCATCGGGCTCATATTTGGCCAGCTTGGGCGAGTCGATGACGGTTACTTTGGCCAGCTTTTTAGCGGCAATTTCCGGGGCAAGGCCGGCGATGCCGCTACCAAAGAGAGAGGCTTCAACCGTGGCCCCGGTTTCAGCGGCAATGGCCTGCGCGGCCGCAATGGTCTCCATGGAGACGCGGTTCAGTTTGCCTTCACGTTGTTCAACAATTACAAGAATTGTGTCTGCCATCTAGTTTATTTGCCGTTTCTTTTTGATAAATCCGAGTATCAGTAAACCCAGGGCGATGACCACATCGGCAGCGAAAAGACCTTGCATGAGGCCGCCGCCGGCGCGAATGTCCCAGCGCACGAACAGCAGCCAGCCGAGGCCGGCAATGAGCATGATGACGCCCAACACCAAAAACGTTGAGCCGGTCTCATGTTCGGTGATTGGCTTATAATCTCCGCCTTCAGGGTCATATTCCATGCGTTCCATGGGGCGCTCCTTAAAACGAAATTTGCCGGATCAAATCACGCGCACGTCATTCCGCAGCTTGTCCACCAGTTTTTTGGCGATCTCACCCGGCGAACCTTCAAGCATCTCAGTTTTCTTGGTTTTCTGCGGGACATAAAGCTTTTCAATCTTCTGCAGGTTGTCACCCAGCGCGGACTTAACTTCCTCCATGGTGACTTTGCGCAGCGGCTTGTTCTTGGCCTGCTTGATTCCCAGCAGCGTGGCGTAACGCAGCTTGTTGATGCCGGATTGAATGGTCAGCACCGCCGGCAAGGGCATGCTTACGTGCTGGAAAAAGCCGGATTCAAGCTCACGCTTGACCTTGATGCCGCTATCCGATTTCTGGATTTCCATGATGATGGTGGCGTGCGGCCAGCCCAGCAGCTCAGCCATGATCACACCGGTCTGGGCGTAACCGTAGTCGTCCGATTGCAGGCCGGTGAAGATGAGATCGAACTTTTCATCTTTAATGGCGGCGACGAAAGCCTTGGCCATGTTGAAGGCATCCAGGCCGACAAAGCCGTTGTCTTCAAGATGAATAGCGCGGTCCGCGCCCTTGGCCAGCCCTTCACGCAGCACCTGCTGCGAACGCGCCGGGCCAGCGGTAATGACCACGACCTCGCCGGTGTGCTTTTCTTTTTGCCGCAGGGCTTCTTCCAGGGCGAAAGCGTCCGGCTCGTTGACTTCGTAGGAAACGTCATCGCGAATCCATGTGCCGCTTTCATTGAGTTTAAGAGGCGCGTCTTTTTGCGGGACCTGCTTCATGCAGACCAGAATCTTCATATTCAGTGTGTTCCTGTTCAACAGCTTAGATGCGAGTTGAGGGCGGTTTGTCAGCAGCGCCGCCGCCAGTTTGCGAAACCAGCAAGTATAAATCAAATCGCGCGTGATCGCCGACACCGGGAAAAACCCGGTAGTGGGCTAATCTTGCGTTGCGCCGATTCGCGGGCGTTCGCGGGAACTGGCGGGAGATCGCGGGATACAGCTTCCCGCACTTCATGGAGGCTCAATAACGATTTGAAGGAGTCCATTGCCATATTGGGTAATTGTGATTTTCCAGCCTGAGACTATTATCTGTGTTCGCGTCATGTAATCGAAGTAGCGCGAATCGCGGAAATCGGTCAAATGGCCTTTAGAATCAACACGGACAAAATATTTGTTTAGGAAATTTACCCGCCGGAAGGCGGATTTTTTATTGGAGAGTCAATAATGTCTCGCGCGTCTACCGTATCGCCTGCCAGCGAAAATCATTCGGGTTGTACCCAAGCAGAGAGCCGTGATTCAAAGACATCTCTACATGCTGATGTTTCGTTACTGAGATCGAATGACCACACGGCGAAGCGCCTGCCCAAATTTCGTTCCGTAGCTTGTGGATTATGTCGAATTCTGTTTTGCGAAGGACTCTCGTTCCCATCAGGGCGTGAAATTCTACGGGAGTGTGGCAATCTGCTCTGGCGCATCGGAAAGATATGCGAAACCAGCCCGTATGGTCCTGGTGCTCACTATGGGCGTTTTGCGGGAAATCGCGAACATCGGCGTGAGAATGAACGGACACGACGTTGCATCCTGGACACGAAAGGTATAAGTCAGTCTCATCCCAAGGCCACAATGCTTGATCGGCAGATATTTGTGATGGGTTGGAAATTAGGAGCCGAATGGGGTCTTGGTGAAAGTGGCACTTCTCATCAGGACAATGCACAAAAAGGTCATCGGGCATCGCGTACTCCTTCAGAAGCTTGGGGCGGCAATCTTACGCCGCCCCAAGCAGTTCCGCAATCGTCCAAACGTGATCCGTCAGCCCCGCTTCCATAGCGGGAGTGACCCGCAGCGTTTGATGTACGCGGCAGAAGTTATAGAACGCAAACCATAGGCAAACAGCAGCTTTCAGATTGTCCAGCTTTTTTGAGAAAGCATTCGTCAATCTCGTAAATCTCCGCAGGTGCATACGCAGACTCAAATTGGAACGCTCAACATAAGACGTGCTGATGTGCTCGGGATCGGGACGGCCATCGCGGACTTTGGATATAACCTCCATGATCTTTCCTGGGGAGTATTTCGCAGCCGCGTCATGCTGGCCATAATCTCCGTACAGCTTCACAAGCTGCGCGAAGTCCACAGTTCC
>DAHUXR010000168.1 GCA_027307045.1 Acidobacteriaceae bacterium | reverse complement strand
GCCAGCGCGCCTCCGGACCAACTTTTTCCGCTACCGCCGTGGTAAAGGCAATCACGTCATGCCTTACCTCGGCTTCAATTTCATGAATGCGTTTCAGGTCAAAGTCGCCGCGCTCGGCAATGGCACGTGCGGCATTCTCGGGGACGATCCCCGCATCGGCCAGGGTAAGGCTGGCGGCGGCTTCAACCTTAAGCCAGCAGCGAAATTTATTTTCGTCACTCCAGATACGGCCCATTTCGGGACGGGTATAGCGTGGAATCAAAGGCTTTTCCTCTCAGAAAACGGGCATAAAGCAGCTGCTTCAGATCATAAATGGCGGCGCCCTTTTTTCGCCAACTCTGGAGTTTGCCCGGAAAGCTAACGGCGCGGTTACCTTTGGCTGGGTGGCAACGGGAAGGCGGTTTAATTATGCTTACGTTTATTTACAATTCAACGAGCACTACTTCAAAGAGCGCTTAATTTAAAGGGGCCCTCAACCGGGTTTGGTAACCGGCTGAAGGCCCAGGCTCGAATCTAGCAGAATGTTGGTATTATGTCGCGGGGCGATATAAAATGTCAAAGGGAAAAAATGTGCGTCCTCTCACTGAGCCGGAATATCTGGCGTTAGGGGAATTTCGTTACCAGTTGCGCCGGTTTCTCCGGAATATGGAGGAGGCCACGCGGCTGTCGGGGGCCAATCCGCAGCAATATCAATTGATTTTGGCCATTAAAGGTCTGCCCAAAGATATGGAGCCGACCATTACCAATCTGGCTGAGAGAATGCAGCTCAACCACAACAGCATGGTGGAACTGGCTGACCGCTGTGAGGAGCACAACCTGCTTCGCCGCACACGTTCTGCCACAGATCGCCGCCAGGTCTCGCTTTCTATCACTCCCGATGGCGAAACGCTGCTGCGGAGGCTTGGCGTTGCAGCGCGTCAGGAACTGCGCGATGCAGGTCCGACCCTGGTAGAAGCGATTCTTCGCCTGACCGGCGACGGCCGAGCCAGGTACATAAAAACGGAGACACGTCCACGAACAGGAGTAACCAAGAAATCTGGACAATGAAAGAACCGACCCAGCAAAAGTCATCCCTCGCGGAAAATCTAAATATTGCACCAGCGGGAACGCTTGGAGATTTCACCACAACCTGGCGGGTATTGCCGATCTCAGGGCTTGCCCTGGTCATTGGTGTCCTGTCCGCCTATGTTGCCGTCATCCTGCTCAAGCTGATCAGCTTCTTCACCAATGTCTTTTTCTTTCATCGCCTGAGCACCGCGCCGGCTTCACCGGGAGACTCCCACCTGGGCCTCTGGGTAATTCTTGTACCTGTGATTGGCGGTCTGGTTGTTGGGCTGATGGCTAAGTTTGGCTCGGACAAGATTCGTGGCCACGGCATCCCGGAGGCAATTGAGGCCATTCTTCTGCGCGGAGCCAAGGTGGAGCCGCGCCTTGCGGTGCTCAAGCCCGTTTCCACGGCTATTTCCATCGGTTCTGGAGGTCCGTTCGGCGCGGAAGGCCCCATCATCATGACCGGCGGGGCATTCGGCTCTCTCATCGCCCAATTCTTCCACCTTTCATCGGCTGAGCGAAAGACGCTGCTGGTAGCCGGCGCGGCGGCCGGCATGTCCGCGACGTTTGCAGCGCCCTTTGCTTCCATCATGCTCGCAGTTGAGCTGCTATTGTTTGAATGGAAGCCACGCAGCTTTATTCCGGTTGCGCTAGCCAGCATCACGGCCGCGGCCGCGCGCGTGCACTTGCTGGGGGGCGGCCCAATTTTTCCCGTGCCAGCCCATGATGTTGTGTGGGCGCCGGCCGTCCTCTTCGGTTGTTTGCTTGCAGGGTTGCTGAGCGGCTGCCTTTCCGCGCTGCTTACGCAACTGGTCTATGCCTTTGAAGATGCATTTCTTCATCTCAAACGAATCCACTGGATGTGGTGGCCTGCAATCGGCGGTTTGGGTATCGGCATTGGCGGTTATTTTTATCCTCGCGCACTCGGCGTGGGTTATGACGTAATCCAGCAGGTTTTGCAAGGCAATGCCACCGTCAAGCTGATTCTGGGCGTTCTCATCGTCAAATGCCTCATCTGGAGTTTCTCGCTGGGCTCAGGAACATCCGGCGGCGTACTTGCTCCATTGCTCATGATGGGCGGCGCTCTGGGCGCGGTCGATGCGCTCTTTCTGCCGCATCAGGGCCCGGGTTTCTGGCCTCTTATCAGCATGGGCGCCATGCTTGCCGGTACCATGCGATCGCCTCTGACGGGCGTAATTTTTGCTTTCGAGCTTACCGGCGACTATCACTCCATACTGCCTCTCCTGATCGCCTGCGTCAGCGCGCATACCTTTACTGTGTTAACGATGTCCCGCTCAATCCTTACGGAAAAGATCAGCCGTCGCGGTCATCATCTTTCTCGCGAGTACGTGGTCGATCCTCTGGAAGCCCTGGCCGTTGAGGACGTGATGCGGACGAACATTACCGCCTTTCCGGCAGAAAGCACGATTGCTGAATTGGAGGCCGCCCTGGCCCACAATGGCAATCCACGCGGCCAGCGCGTCTATCCTGTGATCAATGGCGATCAGCATCTGCTGGGCGTGATCACTCGCTATGATCTTCTCACGGCCATAGAAAACCAGCGTGATGGCGATCACGGGAATGTTCAGCTCTCGCAGGTAATAGCAAAAGCCCCGGTCGTGGCATTTCCTGAAGAACCTTTGCGACTGGTGGTAAATCGCATGGCGGCGACAGGACTCACGCGCTTCCCCGTGGTGACGCGAAATGGCGCTCCCAAACTAGTAGGGCTGATCGGATTGCAGGACCTGCTTAAGGCGCGCGAACTGTCCGTGGCCGATGAACTTCACCGCGAGCGCATTCTGCGTCTCCGCCTGCCTCCATCTATGCGCTGGAGACGGCCAGCGGAAAAGAAGCTGCCGCACAATTAAAAAGTCAGGTGGATGCGGACTGCATCCATCTGACCTGCTTTGCTTCAGAAGCGTTTTGATTTATTCGCTTACGCCAAACAGCTCTGCCATTTCCCGATACTTGAAACCTTCTCCGGGAATGTATGGCTGCACCCAGGCGCCATTGATCACGAACTGCGGAATGGCCCGCTTGCCGGTGCGCTGGATTACTTCCTCGGCGGCTCCGGGCGTCTCTTCAATGTTGATTTCGTCATAGGAAATGTTGTTTTGAGCAAGCCAGCGTTTGGCGACATGGCAATCGCGGCACCACGGGGCAGTGTAGACGGTCAGTTTCATACGCAGTTATGCATTAGATGAAACCTAGGGCGGTGAAGGTGCAGAATTGCAGCTTTACGCCAATCTCCCCCTGGCCTTGTAAACTGCGATTGACTAAGCACGTGATTCGGCCAAGTTTCGTTGTTTCCAGCTTTTCTCGTAGCTTCTTCAGGCAGCGGACCACGTTATGGCGGTTTTTGCCTGAGATGATCCAGCGTGGCAAAGCCGAGGAGAGTCGGCGGCTGGAGCGTTCGGGCATCCGCTCTTCCCGCAGATCAGCGGCAATAAACTGCTCCATAAAATCCAGGTGCGGGCGGTTCAGGATCCACAAGACATTTTTGTGGCACGGCATCCTGAGCCAGAGCGGCCCCCCGCGTGAAGAGGTGAACCCCTGCGGGCATCATCCATTGGTGTCCGCAATGCAGGCAGCTGCATCGGCCGAAGCGCCCGATCCTGGCCTCTCGGGAAAAGACAAACTTCAGCATCGTGGCGCACTTGCCGCACTTTTCGCACACGATCAGAATTGGAGGGCCGGCGGCATGAACGCGCCCAGCCTTAAATCCTCGCGCACCTGCATGCGTTTTTCGGCCATGACGCCGCTTGTTTTACAAGACGCAAGCGGGTGGGCCCGCCGCCCATCATTTGCTGAGTCGCACGGCACGCGAAATATATCCAATCACCGAATCTGGAGGAGGACCGATGCAGGAAACAGTTCAGGAGTACACCCAGCGATTGTTAAGTTACAGCGAAGGCAAAGATCCCTTGCGTTCACAACAGGCCGCGCCTATCAAATTGGCTGCCCTGCTGAAAGGGAAGACCGGCAAACAGCTGACGCGCCGGCTGGCGCCGGACAAATGGTCGGTGGCTGAAATTGTGGCCCATCTGGCCGATGCGGAACTGGCCATCGCATGGCGACTCCGTCAAGTCCTGGCAAACAATGCCATTCCCATCCAGCCCTATGACCAGGACCTGTGGGCGAAGACGTTTAATTATGCTCGCCGCGATCCGCGCCAATCGCTGGTGAATTTTCGCACATTGCGCGAAGCCAACATTGCTCTGCTCAAATCCGTTCCGCGAAAGCTCTGGGAAAATTACGGCGTCCACGCGGAACGTGGCAATGAAAGCGTCAACCACGTCGTCAAGATGGTGGCAGGGCACGATCTTAACCATCTGCGGCAGGTGGAAGCAATTTTAACGAACACCAAAGACATCAATGGCAAAAAGAAAAAGCGCGCATGAAAACGCAAGCTGAAGTGCAAAGGGGCCGTCTCTTTGCTGACGGCCCCTCAATGAAGCGAATGAATCGTTACTTCTTCGGCGTCGGCGAGGGCGAGGGCGTTGGCGACGGTGCCGGCGACACAATTGCACCACTTGCCGGAGTCTTGTCCGGCGCGGCTCCTGGCGCAGGAACTTTGTCAGGCGGCGGGTTCTTGTCTTTGATTGAAATTAGTTCCACTTCAAAGATAAGCGTCGCGTTCGGCCCAATAGGCCCTCCCGGCGTGCCGCGAGGTCCGTAAGCCAGATCAGGCGGGATGAACAACTGCCACTTGGAGCCAACGGGCATCAGTTGGAGCGCTTCAGTCCATCCCTTGATCACTCCCGTGACAGGGAATGTTGCCGGCTCGCCGCGCTTGTACGAACTGTCAAACTCTGTGCCGTTGATTAGCGTGCCTTTATAGTTGCATACCACGCTGTCCGTAGCGGTCGGCTTGGGGCCAGTGCCCGGCGTGAGAATCTTGTATTGCAACCCGCTGGGAAGCGTTACAACGCCTTCCTTGGTCTTGTTGGCGGCCAAAAACGCATCGCCTTCCTTCTTGTTGGCCTCTCCCTCTTGCGCGGCTTTGGCCTGCTGCTTTTCTTGCATTTCCTTCTGGAGCTGCATCAGGGCCGCGCGCGCTTCGTCTTCCGTCAGCAATGTCTTGCCGCCAGCCAATGCGTCCTTCATGCCCTGGATCAGCGCCGCGCTGTCCACGTCAATTGCCTGGCGATGCAGGCCCGTGCCCCAGTTCATGCCAATCGCGTAGCTGGCTTTCTGCTTGCTGGTGGTGAGCGCAGTAACGGCCTCGCCCTTGGTCGCTGTGCCGGTTTTCTTGGCGGTGGAGGGTGATTTCTTGGCTGCAGGCGCAGCCGGCTTCTTGGTCGGCGGAGTCTGGCTTGGGGCCGCGGACGTTTGCGCTACCGCGTTCCCCAGCAGTACCACCCCGGCGGCCAACATGGTTCTTACTACGATCAAAAGTTTTCTCATGGCTCTATTGTCACACTGCTCCAAAAACGGCGCAAATCGTAATGGCCAACCGCTCCGCTTGAGGTGGCATCCCTTTGAGTTGTGCGCTTTCTCGCTACCAAGACGCGGGATGTTCTTGCCGTGACCGCAGCGTGTTGCTTGTTGCTTCCGATTGTTGCAGGATGGGCTGTTGCACCGCGTAGCGCTTTCGCGCAAAGCTCCTCGCCCACGCCGACTCCGACCGTTTCGCCGACACCGGACTTTGCTCCAACGCCCAGCCCGACTCCTACCGCAACTCCAAAGGGGCCGACGCTTATAAACCCCAGTCCAACCCCAAGTCCAACGCCAACTGCGACGGCGACTCCGACACCAACGCCATTGTCTCCCGGTCTGAGTGGCACCCCGACACCCATGACCACGCCTAATTGACCTGTTGATCAGCTTCTGTTCCGCCTTGGCTTCAGTAACTCAGAAATGAGGAACTACTCATGCCGGACGTATTTCTTGCATCGCGAACTCGCTTGCGGGCATACGAAATGGATTACGCCCGTGTTTTGATGGCGTGGGGAATCAAGCTCGATTGTGGCGGAATTTTCTGAGCAACCAAAATTATGGAGTCATTGATTTCACGCATTGTAAGTGCTAGCGAATCGACCCGATAAGCCGTTCCTGGTGTGATACCAAGAGACATTAAATCTGTGACCAGCATATCGGTAGTACGCAGAACAGAAATCCGACCAATTTTAGCGGCATGAATCTTTGCTACATGTGTACGAAGCAGAGAGGAAATTGTGGGAATAGTTGCTTGAAGTCCCTGCTGGTCTATCCATTTTGCGCTTAGAACCAGATTCCATTTATCAGATAAACCGGACTCAGAAGGAACCAGCATGGCGAGTGCTAATGCACCTTTTTGGGTAGAGAGAGCCCGAACAAATTTATTCATTGCTTCCACAAAGTTGTTTGTTACCACCGTTTTGAAAGCCATGTTAATACTCCATTGGGCTTTGCCCTGATACTGTCTAGAATCAACTTTGCGGATGCTTGGTTGTTTGTTCCGGGAGCTTCGTAACGGCCCTCGGGATCCCAAGTTACAGCTTTTGACCAATTGTCGAATAAGTCCTTATTTTTTGCGACATCTATTTCTGCGCTGAGACCAGCCAGTACTTTCAATTGTTCAAGAGCATGGACTTTAAATGAGTTTCCTACGTTTATGGGGTATTCAGTTAAGCTAAGTAACCGACAAATCCTTGCTTTTAAAGCTAATTCTACAGCGTAGCCAGCGAGATAAACGCTGCCGTCGTAGAGCCCTGCAGCGAAAAGCGCCTCAGCTTCCCTCAGACGTAATTTCGCCAAATCTTGCAATTGTCTGCGGGTTAGTCGTGCCGCTGGCATTAAAGATTAAGAATAAAGTATTTGAATGTATTTGGCTAAAAATCCCCTCCGCAAAAACAAAACCCGCCGCTTGCCGACGGGTTCTGCTTATTTCTGAGTGTTGATTAGTTGCTATACAGCAGCACTCCATCGCTCTTTTCTGCGCCATCGCCCACCGGGCGATAGAACAGCTGCGCACCGTCAAGGTAAACCTCAATGAACGCCGGACGAGTGGTAATGGTCCCCTGGATCAGCGCCTCAGACAGCGGATCTTCAATGTACCGCTGCAAGGCCCGGCGCAATGGACGCGCGCCATAGCTGCGGTCCACCAGCGTCTTGTCCAGAATCCAACGCTTGGCTTCCTCGGTCACCGTGATCGTAATGTGACGCTGCGCCAGGTTTCCGTTGAGCTGCTGTACCAGCAGTTCCAGAATCTGGATCAGGTCGGCATCGGTCAGGGCCTGGAAGATGATTACTTCGTCCAGACGGTTCAGGAACTCAGGGTTGAAGGTCTTCTTGACTTCCTGTTTGACCAGTTCTTCAACCTTGTCGTGGACCGTTTCTTCCTTGTCCAGCGAGAAGCCAAGGCCCTTGCGCTTCATCAGGTGCCGTGCGCCGATGTTCGAGGTCATAATGAGGATGGTGTTCTTGAAGTCCACCGTATTGCCCAGTCCATCCGTCAACTGACCGTCTTCA
>DAHUXR010000167.1 GCA_027307045.1 Acidobacteriaceae bacterium | reverse complement strand
CAACGCCACACCCCCGTACGCCTTTTTTCCGATTGACAGCGGCCGTTGTCGTCATAGACAGGATGACAGAGGTTGAGAGTTTCCAAGAGTCCCTACGCCGAACGGAACCGCGTGCATTCTAAGACGCCAATATCGAGAGGGATTCGCTGCCATCGGGCGGAGAAAATACTTGCTTTTTGAAAGCGCCAATGGTAACATAAGTTGTTTATTTACAGCATTTTACATCGTTATCGGACATAACCAATGACTGGCGTAAAAGACGAGAAACCCCGAATGGATCACCAGCGATGACAGGTCCCGAAAATCGCATTTCGGGTGATGGAAGAACAAAACCTTTGCAACACGGAGGAACAACAGAGGAAGCGGAGGGAAGTATAGAGATCCAGGATCCTGACATCGCCGGAACCGCGTGCGGGGCCAGCCTCATCCAATATGTTAGGCTTAAATTTGAGTAACTTTGTCCTGACAACCGAGTAACTTCTAAGGGAAAACCACACTTGATAGGAAAAGCATTAGCCAAGGTTTTTGGCACCAGCAACGAACGGGAAATCAAGCGGATGCGTCCGCAGATTGACCAGATGAACGCCCTTGAGCCGCAGATGAAGCAGCTTACGGACGAGCAGCTTCGCGCCAAGACGGCGGAGTTCCGCGCGCGCATAAAAGAGCGGACGCAGGAGGCGGACAACGAGATCGCCCGCCTGAGCGCCGAAATGAAGACCGCTCCTGACCAGGACATCCGCAGCCAGATTGACGATTGGACCAAGCGGCGGATTGAGGCGCGCAACCTGGCGCTGGACGAGATATTGCCAGAAGCTTTTGCCGTGGCCCGCGAAGGCGGCCAGCGCGTGCTGAACATGCGCCACTTTGACGTTCAGTTGATTGGCGGCATGGTGCTGCACCAGGGCAAAATCGCCGAAATGAAGACCGGTGAAGGCAAAACGCTGGTGGCCACCCTGCCGGTTTACCTGAATGCGTTGAGCGGTGATGGCGTGCACGTGGTAACGGTGAACGACTACCTGGCCAAGCGCGACTCTGAGTGGATGGGCAAGCTTTACCGCTTTCTGGGACTGAGCGTGGGCGTGATTGTGCATGACCTGGATGACGATGAGCGCCGCGAAGCTTACGCGGCCGACGTGACCTACGGCACGAACAACGAATTTGGCTTTGACTACCTGCGCGACAACATGAAATTCGACCTGGCCGAGTGCGTGCAGCGCGGGCATAACTTCGGCATTGTGGACGAAGTCGATTCGATCCTGATTGACGAAGCCAGAACGCCGCTGATCATCAGCGGGCAGAGCGATGAGTCGACCGATAAATACGACAAGGCGAACCGCGTTGTTCCCAACCTTGTAAAGGGCGAGGAGATCGAAAAACCGCCTGGAGAGCCGAAGGAATATACGGGTGACTTCGTGGTGGACGAAAAGCACAAGAACACGATGATCACCGACGAAGGCTGGGACAAGGTGGAGCGCCTGCTGGGGATCGAAAACATTTCCGATCCGGAAAACTGGGCGATGAAGCACCACGTGGAAACCGCGGTGAAGGCCCACGCCATGTATCGCAAGGACGTTGAGTACGTGGTGAAAGACGGCGAAGTGCTGATTGTTGACGAGTTCACCGGACGCCTGATGCCGGGACGGCGCTGGTCTGACGGTCTGCACCAGGCGATTGAAGCCAAAGAAGGCGTGAAGGTGGAGCGCGAGACGCAGACGCTGGCCACGATCACGTTCCAGAATTATTTTCGCATGTATAAAAAGCTGGCGGGCATGACCGGAACAGCCGAAACGGAAGCCGCGGAGTTCGACAAGATTTATAAGCTGCAGGTTGTGGTGATCCCGACGAACCGCGTGATGCTGCGCAAAGAGAATCCGGACGTTGTTTATCGCACGGAGAAAGAAAAATATTACGCCGTGGCGGACGAGATCCAGAAGATTGCGGTGGAAGGCAGGCCGGTGCTGGTTGGCACCACGTCCATTGAAAAGTCTGAGCGCATCTCTGACCTGCTGAAAAAGAAAAACGTGAAGCATGTGGTGCTGAATGCCAAGTTTCACGAGAAAGAAGCCGAAATTGTGGCGCAAGCGGGCCGCATGAACCAAGTGACGATTGCCACGAACATGGCGGGCCGCGGCACCGATATTCTGCTGGGCGGCAATGCCGAATTTATGGCGCGCCAGGAGATGGTGAAAAAAGGCATTGCGCAACAACTGCGCACCGCCGGCGGCGAAGTTGTGCTGGAGCAGGACACGTCGGAGAACATCGTTTTCTATTACAACGGGCAGGAATATAAATGCCCCGCCGACAAATGGAACGATACTTTTAACAAGTACAAAAAAGAAACCGACGCGGAGCACGAAAAAGTAGTGAGCGTTGGCGGGTTGCATATTCTGGGCACGGAACGCCACGAAGCGCGGCGCATCGACAACCAGTTGCGTGGACGCGCTGGACGCCAGGGCGATCCGGGATCGTCACGGTTTTATCTGTCACTGGAAGACGATCTGATGCGCATCTTTGCCAAACAGTGGGTCTCAACGCTGCTCCAGCGCCTGGGCATGGAAGAAGGCGTACCGATTGAATCGAAGATGATTTCACGCCGCATTGAGACCGCGCAAAAGGCGGTGGAAGCGCAGAATTTTGAGTCGCGCAAACACGTGCTGGAATATGACGACGTGATGAACAAACAGCGCGTGGCGGTTTATGGCCTGCGCAAGGAATTGCTGTCGGGCATCGACCAGAAAGATTTGATCCTGGAAGATTACGTTGCGACGATGGTGGGAGAAGCGCTGGATAAGTTTGCGCCACGCAACGTTCACGCCGACCAGTGGGACATCGAAGGCCTGAATAAATATTTGATCGAGCAGTTTGGCCTGGAGATGGAGAAACAAGGCATTGACGCCGGGCAGTTGAATCGTCAGGAACTGGGTGACCAGATTTTTGAGAAGCTGAAAGAACTGTATGACGCCAAGGAAAAAACAATTGGCGCCGACGCAATGCGTTACCACGAACGCATGATCATGCTGAGCGTGCTGGACACGCTGTGGAAAGACCATCTGCTCAACATGGACCATTTGAAAGAGGGAATCGGGCTGCGAGGGTATGGGCAGCATGATCCGCTGGTGGAGTACAAACGCGAGTCGTTCGACATGTTTGAAGAGATGATGCAGAAGTCGCAGCAGGACGCAGTGCGGTATCTGTTCCACATGCAGATTATGGATGCACCCACGGCGCAGGCAGCGGTGGCGGTGGATGAATCGAATGGCGATCAACCGCAGCAATTGCCGCAGCCGCCGAGGAAGCGCGCGTCGACTTCAATGGACGATCTGGAAGCGCAGTTTCAACGTCGCAAAAAGAAAGAACTGGAACAGGCGCGCATGGCGGGATCGAACGGCAACACGGCGCCACAGCAAGTCGTGCGCGGGCAAGCGAAGGTCGGGAGGAATGATCCTTGTCCGTGCGGCTCAGGCAAGAAGTATAAGAAATGCCACGGAGCGGGAACGACGGCGTAAGAACGGCAGCAATTAGCCTTTGTGATTGGCAGCGGTGAGAATCGCGCGACGGTTCGGGATATCTTTTGCGAAGAATCCATCGCCACAAAAGCAAAAAAGCAATCAGCCGTTTGAGAGCGTTGCGACTCAAAGGCTAATTGCTATTTTTGCTAATGGCTGTTCTTAACGGTTGCCGCGATCACCACCGCCGCCACGAGGACCACGATCGCCGCCGCCTCTCGGACCGCGGCCGCCTCCAGACCCTCCACGACGATGACGGCCACCACGGCCTCCCCGATCTCCGCCTCCGCCATGTGGACGATCGGCTCTTGGACGCTCCGGCCTACCTGCGGCAACGGTTTCTCGGTTTGCGTCTTCGCGATTAAAATTCGGTTCGCCGCCTTCATCATCGTTGAAGTCGCCGCCGCCTTCGAAGGTTATAGTCTCTTCGCCTTCGCCGCGCGGCTGAGCAGGAGGACGCTCGCTGCGTTCACCGCCTCCGCTGCCCGAACCCTCACCTGAATGCCCGCCGCCGGCTGGACTCTCGCCGTCACCGCCGCCCATCTTTGCGCGCTGCTCCCGCAGAATCGCTTTGCGGCTCAGCTTAATTCTGTTCCCTTCAATCCCCAGGACTTTCACCAGCACCTGGTCTCCTTCTTTCAGTTCGTCTTTCACTTCTTTCACTCGATGTTCGGCAATTTCGCTGATGTGCAGCAGGCCATCGGTTCCGGGAATGATTTCGACGAACGCGCCAAACTCGGCCAGCCGCACCACTTTGCCCAGGTACGTCTTGCCGACTTCCGGCACCGCCGTGAGATCGTTGATGCGTTGAATCGCGCGCTGCGCAGAAGGCCCGTCGTTTGAAGCGACGTTCACTCTGCCGCTATCGTCAACGTCAATCTTCACGCCGGTTTCTTCAATAATGCTGCGAATCATCTTTCCGCCCGGCCCAATCAGGTCGCGGATTTTGTCCACCGGAATCTGCAGCGTGTAAATGCGCGGCGCAAAGCTGGAAATATTTTCGCGTCCAGTGGTAATGGTGCCTTCCATCTTGTCCAGGATGTACAAGCGCCCGCGCTTTGCTTGCTCCAGCGCTTCATGCATGATCTTGGACGTAATGCCCATCACCTTGATGTCCATCTGCAGCGCGGTAATTCCCTTCCGCGTTCCGGCGACTTTGAAATCCATATCGCCGTAATGGTCTTCTGCGCCGGCAATGTCCGTCAGGATGGCGTAGGAATCTTCTTCCTTCACCAGTCCCATGGCCACGCCCGCCACAGCCGACGAAAGCGGCACTCCAGCATCCATCAGTGAAAGTGACGCGCCGCAAACCGTAGCCATTGACGATGATCCGTTTGATTCCAGAATGTCTGAAACCACGCGCATCGTGTAAGGCCAGTTCTCCACGTCAGGCAGGACGGCCAGAATCGCGCGTTCTGCCAGCGCTCCATGTCCAATCTCGCGGCGTCCAACGCCCGTCATGCGGCCCACTTCGCCCACTGAAAATGGTGGGAAGTTGTAATGCAGCATGAAGCGCTTCTTGGTTTCGCCTTCAAAGCGTTCAATGCGCTGCGCGTCGTCCGGCGTGCCCAGCGTGGTGGTAACCAGCGCCTGCGTTTCGCCGCGGGTAAACACGGCTGAACCGTGTGTGCGTGGCAGCACTCCAACTTCAATCCATATATCGCGGATTTGATCAAACGCGCGTGAATCCGGCCGCTTGCGGTCTTTCGTGACCTGCTCGCGGAAAATGCGCTCGCGCAAAGCTTCATAATATTTTGAAAGTTTCGCGGCGGCGTCTTTATCGTCTTCCGGCAGCTCGGCTTTCAGCGCTTTCTTGATCTCGCGGACTTTCTCGTAGCTCTCATGCTTCGGATGCTTCGCCGTATCCAACGCGTCCGTCAGTTCCTTGCCGACCTTCTTCATCAGCTGGTCGTAATATTTCTGATCAAACTCCGGCGCGGTGACTTCAAGTTTTTTCTTGCCGTTTTTCGCGGCCAGATCTTTCAGCGCGGCGCAGATCTTCTTGATTTGCTCATGCGCAAACTCAATGGCGTTGAGCACCTGCTCTTCGGAAACTTCCTTCGCGCCGGACTCCACCATCACAATGCCTTCAGCCGTTCCCACCACCATAATGTTGAGCAGGCTGTCGCGCATTTCTTCATACGTCGGGTTCACGATCATCTGATCATTGACCAGGCCAATGCGTACCGCGCCCACGGGACCGTGGAATGGGATCTCGGAAAGCGTCAGCGCCGCGGAAGCCGCGTTAATCGCCAGCACGTCAGGATCGTTTTCCGTATCGGCTGAGAGCACCAGGGCAATCACCTGTGTCTCATTGCGGAAGCCTTCCGGAAACAGCGGGCGGATGGGGCGATCAATCTGGCGCGCGGTCAGCGTCTCGCGTTCCTGCGGACGGCCTTCGCGCTTGATAAAGCCGCCGGGGATTCGTCCTCCGGCGTAAGTGTATTCGCGATAATCAACCGTAAGGGGGAAGAAATCAATGCCTTCGCGGGGATCGGGCGAGGCGCATGCCGTGCCCAGTACAACGTTATCTCCCTGGCGCACAATGGCTGAGCCTTGCGCCTGTTTTGCTAGATGTCCCGTTTCAATCTGGAGGGTTTTGCCGCCTGCAAGTTCAACAGTGGCTGTCTGCTTCATCAGTTCCTCTTTTCCAGGAGGACCAGCAGTCTGAATTCAAAAGAGAGCAATCTGAGCGCGAAGGCGGGAGAACACACCTTTCCCACCGGCGCTAGACGACCGTTTTTCCGTTCGATCTCGATCGATTATTTACGGATTCCAAGTTTCTGAATGACGTCTTTGTAACGCTCGGTATCGTACGTTTTCAGATAGTCCAGCAGGCGGCGGCGCTTGCTGACCATCATAAGAAGACCGCGCCGGGAGGCATGGTCCTTTTTATGGCTCTTGAAGTGCTCCGTCAGCTCGCCGATACGCTCACTGAGAATGGCAATCTGGACTTCCGGGCTGCCCGTATCAGATTGATGCGTACGGAAGCGGTTGATGACGTCGGCCTTGCGCTCTCTCGCTAACACTGAATTCTGGTCGACTCCTATATCTAAATCTCGTCCTGTAAGTGACTTAAACAGAGTAACACGCGGGGGCGAAAACTGTAAAGCCGCAGAGATCGCCGGAAAGACGTGCTTTTTGCGCGTTTCTGGGGTGGAAGACAACCTCCTGTCGCCTAAGCGCTTCGGAATTATCAAGCCACCTGTCGTACTGGAGGGAACCTAAGATGAAAGTTTTCAAAATCGCCGCGTTTATGCTGCTCTGCGTCTGCTTTGTTGCCATGCAGACGCCCGCAACCGCTCAGACTCCAACCGCTAGCCAGCAAGCCGGCGCTCAGGTTGAAAAACCTATGCTGGAATTTGCCAACGCCACTTCCGCCAAGATCGCCTGGACCTCAAAAGCCAGCCAGGATCTGGTTCTGCAGTACAGCACTGACCCCAACAATTTTAACCAGGCGGCTGATGCCATCGAGCACTCGGGCGGCGACAATCACCGCGCCACGATCAGCAATCTGCAGCCCAACACCACCTATTACGTCCGGATGACCGACAAAACCGGACAGCCTGTTGGTTCCGTCTTTACATTCAAAACCCCGGCCCACGGCCAGCCTCCGCTCCACGAGCAGCCCTTGCAAGCAAAGTAACTGGGCCCTTACCTCCTTCCACCCTGCCCTTCTCGAATGGCAGGGTGGGCAGGGTTTCGTTTTCTTAAATATTCGCGCCATTCCCTCGGATTCCTCTGTTCCTCCGTGTTTCAGTCTTTTGCCTTCCAAATTTCGGCGATTTTGGCAATTTTGGCAGTTCTGGCAATTGCCCGATCCGCGTTCATCCGCATGGATCCGCGGTAAGTTTTATTCCCCGCTCGGGTCCGTGTCATCCGTGTCTATCAGTGGTGACGCTTTGCTCTTGCTTTGGCTGAATGCTGACCGCTGATTGCTGACTGCTTTCTTCAGCTCTATCACCTCCAGCGGACACTCCGGCCAGTTGTGCTCCCAGCAGACAATGATGTCGCATCCGTTCGGATCATGCATGTGCCGCAAAAAGTTGCGGCTTTCCAGCTCAAACTCAATTTTCACCGGCCTGTTCCGGTCTTTCCCCGCCGCGCGCAGCGCTTCGCAGTCCGGAAACTCAGTCTGTACCTTAAGTATCAGGAACCCCAGCCGTTCTGCCATGGCTCCAAACAGGCTAATCACTCCGCCTTCGTTCGTTGGACCATAGACGTGCCCAAATGCCCCTATCAGCGCGCCATACGTTGGACGGCTGTCCTTCATCGCTCGCTCGGCGGCCTGCTCGGTTGACTGGCCGGTCGACGACACGGCGGCGCCGCC
>DAHUXR010000166.1 GCA_027307045.1 Acidobacteriaceae bacterium | reverse complement strand
ATGATCGGTTGCACGCGCACTCGATCCAGGCAGCGATGCACGCGGGCAATGTGCCCGAGGCCCAGTATGGCGTTACCGCGAACAATTGAATGCGGGTGAAAAGCAAGGCGCAGACAAACATCCTGTGCCCATTCTTGATCCTCCGCATAAAGTGCGGCTGAAAGCACTGCGTATAGTAGTTCCTGAGGATCATCGCGCTGGATGGCATCCTCAATTTCTGTCCGCGTAAGGACCGGGATCGGCTCGTAATTCAGATTGTGCTCATCAACCATGCATAGATTTCACAGCTAGACAGTTTGTATGTCAAACATCCGCGGTAACATGCTGGCTCACGGCCTGCCCTGCCTAAAACATTTGTTATTCTTATGTGTTCAACTCAACGTAGGGAATGGAGGAAGATGGCGTCTGACATCTTTACCGTTGGCCTGATCCAAATGCACTGCTCTGCCGACCCCGACGACAACGTTCGCCGGGCAGTGGAAAAAGTCCGCTCGGCAGCGAAACAGGGCGCGCAGATGGTTTGCCTGCCGGAGCTTTTTCGCACTCAATATTTCTGCCAGCGTGAAGACGCTGCGCTCTTTGACCTGGCTGAACCGATTCCCGGTCCCACGACTGAAGCGCTCTCGGCCGTCGCCCGCGAAACAAAAACCAGCATCGTGGTTTCTGTCTTTGAGCGTCGCGCCCGCGGTCTCTATCACAATACGGCGGTCATTCTTGATGCTGACGGCAGCACCAGGGGCCTTTATCGCAAGATGCATATCCCTGACGACCCTCTCTACTACGAAAAGTTTTACTTCACTCCCGGCGATCTCGGCTTTAAGGCCTTTGACACGGAATATGGACGCATGGGAGCCCTCGTCTGCTGGGACCAGTGGTATCCCGAAGGCGCGCGCCTTACGGCTCTGCAGGGCGCCAATATCCTTTTCTACCCAACGGCAATCGGGTGGCATCCGGATGAGAAGGCCGAGTTCGGCACGGTCCAGCATGACGCATGGCGTACCATCCAGCGCGCGCACGCTATCGCTAACGGCGTTTTTGTGGGCGTGGTCAATCGGGTGGGCCATGAGTTCGGTGACATTCTCGGCAATCGAGCCCAGGGCAAAGGCCTGGAATTCTGGGGCGGATCGTTTCTTTGCGACCCGTTTGGACGCATTATCGTGGAAGCCTCGCACGATAAGGAAGAGATCCTGATCGGCCAGTGCGATCTGAAACATCTTGAAGACGTTCGCCGCAACTGGCCTTTCCTGCGTGATCGTCGCATTGACAGTTATGACGGCATTACACACAGGTTTCTGGATTGATGTCTCGCGCGAAAACGGCGGCAGATCCGCAGCCCACGCCGCGCTCTCTCGGTTATCGTATGCCTGCCGAATGGGAGCCGCACCAGTCCACATGGCTCGCGTGGCCGCGTAATCGTTCTGACTGGCCGGGAAAATTCGACGCCATTCCCTGGGTCTTTGCCGATATCATCCGCCATCTTGGCCGCGTGGAAGACGTAAACCTGATCGTCTCCTCAGCGCGCGAGAAACAAACCGCGCGTGAGGTTCTGAAACGCAGCCACGTCGACACGAAGCGCGTAAAGTTTCACCTCTGGCCCACCAACCGGATCTGGACGCGCGACTCTGGACCTATTTTTGTCAGGAGCCAAGAAGGGGTCGCGCTGACTAACTGGCGCTTCAATGCCTGGGCCAAATATTCCGACTGGAAGCATGACAACCAGCTTCCTGAGCGCATTGCGAAAAAGCTTAAGCTGCGGCAGTTTACACCCGTGATCGATCGCAACCGCAAACCGCATCACGTGGTCCTTGAAGGTGGCAGCATTGACGTGAATGGCCAGGGGTTGATGCTGAGCACGGAAGAGTGCCATCTGAGCAAGGTCCAGGAGCGCAATCCGGGCCTATCGCAGCGCGACCTCGAGCAGGTGTTCGCGGATTATCTGGGTGTGCAAAAAGTAATCTGGCTGGGATGCGGCATCAAGGGCGACGACACGCACGGCCATGTCGATGACATTTCGCGCTTCGTCGCGGCGGATACGGTGCTGACGGTGGTCGAGCCGAATCGAAACGACGCCAACTACGAACCGCTGCAAAAGAACCTGCGCACCTTGCGCGCCGCCACCGATCTTCAGGGACGCAAGCTGCAGATCGTCGAGCTACCGCTTCCCCGCCCTGTTATCTTCCGCGGACAGCGGCTGCCTGCCAGCTACGCCAATTTTTATATCGCGAATGGCCTGGTACTGGTACCGACTTTCAACGATCCCAATGATCGCCACGCGCTGAATATTCTCGCTGAGCTGTTCCCCGATCGCGAAATCGTTGGCATACATTGCGGAGATTTCATCTGGGGGTTGGGCGCGATTCACTGCATGACGCAGCAGCAACCGGCGTAACTGCATGACCCAAAACAACCCGCAAGAAATTAATTGCGGCTTGCTTTCAAAAATAGATGTGGACCGCGGGTGTCCTCGCCTGCGCACCCTTCAGGTAAAACTTTCCTTCAATCTGCCGCCGCCGCGGTTCTCGGCCTGAACTCAAACAGCTCGGGATCGCTCTTTTGCAATTTCTCCAATGTGTCTTTCCATACGGCCGGAATCGCGGGCATGGCTGCGATTTCCTTCTTGGCGGTTAAAGCATGCTCCATCTTGATGGGAATCGGCTTCAATCCGGTGGCCTGTGCAGCCATCGCCACAGAGATATTCCGGGCGCACGTTCCTTCCAGCAGGAGCATGCGCGTGAGCGCCACCTGAATGTTTGGACCGGAAGTAATGGCGCCATGGTTTGGCAGGATCACCGCCGGATATTTTGCGACGGCATCGGCAAATGGGCGGACGCGATCTTCGCTTGCCGCCGTGCCGGTGTAGTCTTCTTCCACAATGCACACGTCTCCGGCAATGATGCAGCTTTCCTGGTCATAAATCTCAGGCACCTTGCGGAATGTTCCCCAGCTTACCGTGGCCGGAGGATGAGTATGCGCCAGCGCCGCTATCTGCGGATTCAAACGATGGATCACCGCATGCAGCGAGATGGTGTCATTCACGTAGGGATCGATGGAAGGATCGTGCTCCAGAACGTTTCCGTTGAAGTCAAAGACGCAGATGTCCGCCGGACGAAGCGTGCCAAAGGACGGCCCGAAGCGGTTCATCAGCATCTTGTTCTCGCCGATGGCTACGCTCAAATGACCCGCGATTCCCGCACTTAGGCCGGCACGATAAAGCGCACGCGCGGCGCAGCAGATATCGAACTTAATGGCATCAATTGAATTCGACATGAAACACCTCGCGGCCAATTTACCTGGCCCGACATAAATCCTAGCTCCGCGCCCAACTTTTCACAAACTCCCATTTATCAGAAGTTTGCTTCGTTCAAAAAACAAACTGCCCGCATGCAATGCATACGGGCAGCCGGTTAAGTAGATGAGCGTTGGTTATTTCTTTTTGCGGCCAAGAAAGCCGGCAGCTAAAGAGCCGAATCCCAGCAGGCCGAGTAACGGCAGCGGAGAAGCGGTCTGGGGCAGTTTCTGACCTGCGCTTGCATTAGCATTCTGGTCAGCCGCGGAGGCATTATCGGCCGCCGTGGAGTTCTTGTCAGCAGAGGTAGCACTCTGGTCAGCAGCAGTGGTGCTGCTGGAAGGAGTCGCGTTCTGATCGGTTCCGGTGGTGCTGCTGGCCGGAGGATTCTGAGCTGTGGTGGAGCTGGCAGCGGCGTTCTGATCAGTGGGGGTGCTGCTGGGTGAAGTCGTGCCGGTTGAAGGAGTCTGATCCGCAGCGGTGCTGGAAGCCGTGGAACTCTGGTCAGTGGTGCTGGGAGACGCGGTGCTGGAAGCAGCGGCAGTCTGGTCCGCAGGGGCCGTTGTCGTGGCCGGAGCAGTGCTGCTGGAAGCATTCTGGTCCGTGCCGGTCGCCGGAGGATTTACCGGAGCGCTGCTGGTGGATGACGCTGCATTGGCATTGCTTGTATCGGTGCCGCCTGCCGCTGCTGGCGTGCTATTGCTGGCTGACGTGGAAGGCGAAGCCGCACTCTGGTCAGTCGAACTGGTTGCAGCAGGAGCTGACGTGCTGGAAGCGGGGGCCGCTGCGTTTGAAGCAGAAGCATCGGCAGCGGAAGTACCCGCGGCAGCGCCGGAACCGGCAGCCTGGTTGTTGGTGCAGGAGTCAGAAATCATGTTGACTGAGCTGACCTGCAATGAGCCATCACTGGCGCGCGTTCCCTGGACCTGGACCTGGTGTCCGTCATGCGGCTTCAGCATGGAGCTGTCGCCCTGCAAATTGACGGTCTGGCCGCTGTCAGACGCGAGCACCCAGTTGCCGCCGGACTGTTTCAGGCAGCCCCGCATGGAATTCGATTGGTCGCTCGTGCTGGTCGTGGTGGAATTTGTGGTGGTCGTGCTTGAATTCGTTTGATCGGCCGTGGAAGGCGAGGTGGATGGACTGGTGGATTGCTGGCTCGGTGGCTGCTGGGGTGGCGTCTGCTGATCTGGTGTGGAAGCAGAGCCGCCTGTCTGCGCAAATGCCATGCCGGTAGTCAGCATCAGCGCCAAAATAAATTTCTTGTTCATGTCGTTGCTCCTTCGTTATCTGCGCCCGTTTGGGCTTGATGCGAGTATTTCCCGCCAACGTCCACTGAGGTAAGGACGCCGATACTGGTTAGAGACTAGTAAACTCTCTCGGGTTGACTGAGAAATAAAACATAAGCAGAGCTGCTGCTCGTGCTAGATTTTTGATACACCCCGAGGCAAGGTTTATGACAGACACACAAAACAGAGCAGCAGACATGCAACCCGGAGAAGATGCCGTATGGATGGAACTGGCTCTGGAGCAGGCACGGCTCGCCGCGGCGGCCGGAGAAGTGCCTGTTGGCGCTTTAGTTATCAGAGATGGCGAAATCATCGGCCAAGGCCATAATCGCAACCTGCTGGATAACGATCCAACGGCCCATGCGGAGATCATTGCATTACGCCAAGCCGCCGCTCGACTCGGCAACCACCGCCTGACCGGATGCACTATGGTTGCGACGATTGAGCCCTGCTCCATGTGTGCCGGCGCGCTCATTCATGCGCGGATTGCCCGGTTGGTCTATGGCGCCAGTGATCCAAAAGCCGGAGCTGCCGGCTCAACCTTACAGGTGATTAACCACCCCAGCCTGAATCATCGGATGGAAGTGACAGCAGGCGTGCTGGCTGAAAAATGTTCAGAGATTCTGCAGAAGTTTTTCCGCCAAAAAAGACAGCAGACCTCCTGCTAACCGGAAACCGTGGTAGAAGTCAAAAACACATATGGTCGCCAACCTACTCATCTCTCTGCCTCAAGACCTGCGTTATGGATTTCGAGTGCTGGCCAAGTCCCCTGCCTTTTCCCTCATCGCAATTCTCACCCTGGCGCTTGGCATTGGAGCGAACACGGCAATCTTCTCCGTGGTCAACGGCGTGCTGCTCAATCCTCTGCCGTTCCACCATCCTGAGCAGTTGGTCTCCATGTTTCAGAAAATGCCTAACTTCGATAATGGGTCTATTTCTTATCCAAACTTTATTGACTGGCGGAGAATGAACACCACCTTCGCGGGCATGGCAGCTTACCGCTCTGTCGGGTTCAACCTTTCCGGCAATGGCGAACCAGAACGCCTGCACGGCGAAATGATTTCCGCAGGCTTTTTTGAAATTCTCGGCGTGAACCCGATCATGGGTCACACGTTTACCGCCGACGAAGACCGCCTGGGCGCGAACCCAACCGTGATGATTACTGAAGGCTTGTGGCAGCGCAAATTTGGAGGACGCAAAGATATCATTGGCCAGAGGATGGTCCTGGATGATGTTGGCCGGACTATTATCGGTGTAGTTCCCTCAAGCTTTCATCTGCGTATCCAGAACTTCCAGCGCGGCGGCCCGATGAACGAAGTTTATGCCCCGGTGGGAGAATACAATGAACCCAAATTCTATGGTGAGCGGGGCGCCGGCTGGGGTCTTGACGCCATTGGCAGGCTCAAACCTGGTGTAACGCTTCAGCAGGCGCGTGAAGACATGGACCGGGTTTCACGCGACCTCACTGCGGCATATCCAGACTTCAACTCCGGCAAGAAATCCAATCTCGTTTCTTTGAAGGATGAGATGATACGCAACATGGGCCCTATCCTTTTTGTCCTGCTGGGCGCCGTAGCATTTGTTCTTCTGATTTCCTGCGTGAATGTCGCAAACCTTTTGCTGGCGCGGTCCACGGCGCGGCAAAATGAATTTGCCATCCGCATCGCTCTCGGCGCGGGACAGCACAGGGTAATACGTCAACTGTTGACGGAAAGCCTGCTCTTATCCATGATCGGCGGCGCGCTGGGGCTGCTAGTGGCCAAGCTTGGCATCACGGCGGCGCTGGCGGCTGTCCCGCGCACCATGCCGCGCGCGGAGGATATTGGCCTTGATCTTCGCGTCCTGTTGTTTACGTTTGCTCTGTCCATTCTCGCAGGCCTTATTTTTGGATTAATGCCGGCATGGAACGCATCACAGGGCAGTGTAAGCAGACAGCTGATTGAAAGCGGACGCGCTCTGGTAGGCGCACGCGGCGGCGCTCAACGTGTTTTCGTGGTTGGAGAAATAGCGATGGCCCTTGTGCTGCTGATTGGCGCAGGATTGATGATCCGGACGTTAGTCAGCTTGTGGAGATCCGATCCGGGCTTCAATCCTAAAAATGTCCTGACTCTGGAGTTGTCTGGCCCCGCATCCTTCAAAGGTGGTTCAGCAGACGCCATCCGATCGGCTTATCGCCAGATTCATGACAAGGTGGCCTCAAGTCCGGGCGTTGAAGCCGCTTCCTTTAGTTGGGGCGCACATCCGATGCAGGGCGATGACGAAGACTTCTTCTGGATTGTTGGCAGGCCCAAACCGGGGCATCCAGGCGATTACCCCATGACCATTGAGTATGACGTGGAGCCGGACTATCTGAAAGTGATGCAGATTCCGCTCAAGCGTGGCCGCTTCTTTACTGCCGCAGACAATGAGCACACGGCGGCAGTTGCGGTTATCGATGAAAGCATGGCTGGAAAATATTTTCCTGGCCAGGACCCAATTGGACAATACATTGATCTCAACACCAATCCTTCCGCGCTGGATAAATTACCGAACCCGCAGATTATTGGCGTGGTTGGCCACGTGAACCAGTGGGGGCTGGATAGCGACGGGCCTGACGCGCTCCGCGCCCAGATGTATCTGCCACTGGCGCAGATTCCGGATAAGGAACTACAGCGCGCCGGCGTGGCAACGGACGTATTCGTGCGCCTGCACTCGGCTGGAGCGACCAATATAGCGGCCCTGCGAAGCAGAGTCCTTGAATACAACGAAGGGATGGTTGTTCATAATCCTGAATTCATGGAAAAGACCGTAGCCGATTCCATCTCCAACAAGCGATTTACCATGACGCTACTCGGCGTATTCGCGCTTCTGGCCCTGCTGCTGGCCAGCATCGGCATTTACGGCGTCCTTTCTTATATGGTGGGGCAGCGCACCAAGGAAATTGGCGTGCGCCTGGCTCTGGGAGCGCGGAGGTTTGACGTCCTGCGCATGGTCTTAAAAGATGGCGCGCGCATGACGCTGGCCGGAATTCTTATTGGCCTGATCGGAGCTCTGGCACTCACACGCCTGATGGGAACCATGCTGTACGGGGTTCGACCCACCGATCCCGTGACCTTTATCTCGGTTGCAGCCGTGCTCGCCGCCATTGCCATGCTGGCTTGCTACGTTCCGGCGCGCCGCGCCATGAAGGTGGATCCAATCGAAGCCCTGCGGCATCAATAGCTCCATTTAAATGCCTGACAGATTGTTGGATTGGCTGGCAGCGTAGTTGCGCTTCGCCACACCTGATAAAATGATCAGCAGACCACGAATTTTCACAACGCGGAGAGGTGCGTGAGTGGTTGAAACGATCCGCCTCGAAAGCGGACATACCTTAACGGGTATCGGGGGTTCAAA
>DAHUXR010000165.1 GCA_027307045.1 Acidobacteriaceae bacterium | reverse complement strand
GCCTGAACTATTGCGGAAGGTGATTTGATTCCCACGCAGGGCCGCAACCCCCAAAGTAGTCGAGACTGGATTCGTTGTCGCGTTACTTGGCAGTGAAATATCCCTTTGGTCACCAGATATTTTGTCGCATGGGCGATCTTACTTCTCTGGTGGAATTGCAGGATCGCTAGGCGTTGCTTTCCGATTGTCAACGGTGAAGTGAATGTTTCCACTACTCTCCAAGAGAAAACTGCGTTTGGATTGATTAGAATATTGAATCGGGCGAGCTTCGATCCGATAGTACTGAACTGAGCCTGCTTGACTGCGAACAACGTCGATCACTCGAAAGCGATACGGGCCGTCCCAGGTTAGAGAATCTCCTTCCAGTCGTGCTCCTAACGGGACCCCCAATTCACCAAACGAACCAGCATACGCTTCGTGGTCCTTCCTGTAGTTTTCTTCCATGGTATGCAAGGCAAAAAGTCGCGCCACCGCACCTGCCTCGTAATGATGAACATTCTCCTTCCAGTAATACACGGCTCCGCCGACGAGAATATATGCGCCAACTCCGACGACTAGAACGAACAACACAATGATCATTTTGCGACGAAACCCGCTATCTCTGTTGTTGCTCATTTAGAAGCCTCTGCCGAAAATACGTATCTACGTACTGCTGATATTGCTGTTCACACTACCCCACAATCGAGTGCCCCGGGAAACAGATTTCTTTCGCTTGGATACATCCGAGAAACCTACTCACAAAGAAAAACGGCCGAGAAATTCTCGGCCGCTGCAGATTCTTGGACTTATTGTTACCGCGCCGCCGGTGTCGCAGTTGCCGCCACTGATGTTGCCGCCGCTTCCGCCAGAATACGATGGTGAATCGTAAACAGCGCGAGTTCCAGCCGGTCAGAGACGCCAATCTTGTCATAGACGTTGCGCAGGTAATTCTTGATGACCTGCTCGGTTGTGCCGAGCTGCGTCGCGAGTTCTTTGTTCTTGTAGCCCTGCACGATCAACGCCACGATGCGCAGTTCCTTCGCGGTCAGCCGGTCGCGCACGCGCGCGCCCACCAGGTCATTCTCCGCAGTCTCTTTGCTTTCCTGCGTGTCCTGCACCCAGGTCTCGCCTTTGCTGACCTTGCGGACGCACTGCACCAGTGATTCGCCGCTAACGTTGCGGTAGATCACGCCATGCACGCCGTTGGTCAGATAGTGGCGTGAATCCTGTCCGGTTTCGGCAATCGCCACCAGCTTGGTCTTGAACTTTCTTGCCATCTCCACCACGGTAGGCAGGCTGGGATGGGTGTCAACGCCAAAGATCATGACCGTTGCATGAAACTTTTCCAGCGCCATCATCATTTTTTCGGTGTTTTCCGCCTGCGCCACAATGCGCAGATCGTCTTCCACGGCCAGGACCTTGGCCGCGCCTGTGCGGAAGATTGCTTGATTGTCAGCCAAAATGATCTTCAGCATTTACTTGGCCCCTTTGCTCTTGCGGATAAATTTGTACTGGTCAATCACGCAAGCAACGCCGCTCTTGGATTTCTTTTTCTTGCTGGTGGAATTTGAATTCGCTCCCGCCGCGGCAGCCGCGGTTGCGTCCTTGCGCACCACGCGCCCGGTGCAGTGGACTTCCACGTCTCCGGGCGTTCCCAGCACGTTGGCCGGTAAGGTTATGTCAAATTCAATGTTGGAGCCAATGGCCAGATCAAGATCGGCCATAATATATACGCCTGCGGCGCTCATGTTTCCGGTGGTGGCGCTATCTTCGCCGCCCTTGCCGTGGATCTTGATCGGCAGTTCCAGCGGAAATCGTTTCCCTGTTCTAGCCTCTTCTGACATTCACTACACTCCTCAGCAAACGCCCCTGCCTGGGGAAAAAGGGCATTTTTAAACGATGGAAAGTTGACGAATCAGGTTTATACCACGAAAAAGCAAAGCAGAGTAGATGGTCTTCAACTTAGATGGCCAGAAAAGCCCAATAAAGACGCTATAAAGTAAACGGCTGCCGGACGGGAAACGCCCCAGCAGCCATTCGAATCGAGCAAAAACCTTACCGCCCAGCCTGGGAAGGCCTGACAGCGGTCAAAAGCCTAGTCACGGGTAAAAACGCCGGTCACGGTATAGCCCACGGCCAGCCCAATCACCGCCATAGCGCCGCAAATAGTCCCCAAGTGGTTTCTTACGTTGCGTTTAACGTCCAGCCGCTCATGCACGCTTTCACGCAGCTCCTGCACTGAGTTATGCAACTGGCGGCGTTCATCGGCCGCGCGTTTCTCCAGTACTTCTACGGGAATTCCTTCAGTCATGCTGTCCTCGCTTCATTCTGGATCCATACCTGGTCCTGTTGCAGCACCTTCAGCGTGCGGGTCGGGGTCAATTTAGTGGCCTTAATTTCGGAGTAGGCAAACCAGCCCGCTATTGCGCCCACTATCGCGTAAACCAGGGCCACAATCAGGCTGGCCCAAAGCCACGCGTAAACGCTGGGCACAAACAGCGCATGCAGCAGGGCGATCAAGGCAAAGGTAAAGACCCCCCAGGCGGAAACCAGGAATAACGCGGCCACTACCGCCAGCGGAATAACAGCCTTGAGCCGGCTGATCTTTTCATCCATTTCCGCCTTCAGCATGTTTACCCGTGTGCTGACAAACTGCTTCAGCTCTTCCTTGGTCTCAGACAGGATGGTTGCAATTGATTTCTCAGTATGCACGTCTCGCCCTCCCAATTCTTAGCGCTACGCCGACCAACAGCCCAACGGCCCCAGCCGCCAGCGCCGTTTCCACCGGATACTCCCGCACCGTCTGGTTGGCTTTCAGCCGGGCGCGGAAATAGTTGCTTTTTGCCTGCCGGCCCAGTTCCACTGTCTTCTCTCTCGCCTGGTTGCCGAGTTCGACCGCTTTGTCCTGTGCGGCGTGTGCAATTTCCTGCACACGGACGGCGGCGTCCCGGCGCATCTGCTCCGTCCGGATCTTGGCGTTCTCTGCCAGATTGGTCACGCGATCGTAGATCTCATGCTGCGCCAGGTTTTCCACGTTTTCTTTGGTTTGCCGCAAGATCAGTGCAATTCTGCCTGCGGCGGCGCCCAGTTCGGCGGCGCGCTCTTCCAGAGAAGACCTTTCAGCGCTCCGGGTATCAAGCAGGCGATCTGGAGGCGTTGAGGGATAGGTATCAAAATTGGGGACATCTGAGCTGTTTTGCATGCTCTCGGCCATAGTAGTTCCTCTGGGTTACTAGGATGTCGGATTTGGCCTGCGTGTTTGCAGGGGATTAGAAGGATTCGAGAGCTGCTGGCCTGTGGTCTTGCATTGCGCAACCGCTGGAAAACCCCGCTGAACGCCTGAAAACCAAAGTAATCGGTAGTGTCCTAATTAGGCCACTACCGGAAATCCGGCTGACGCCTGAAAAACCTCAAGGGTAATCCTATTTACTGGACTTGGCGGGGCATTGTGAGCCGGTCGTTTTTTAGCCTGCGGGCCTTTTCGCAGATGTAGGGAGCGAAAAACTGCTTAACGGTGCTACCTTCTCTTTGTTAAGGATGGTCTCTTGTTATGAGCAAAGTGGGAGTGAAGCTTCAATAACCTGATGTTTGACCAACGCCAGATATTCGTTTCCGACGGGCCCGTCCCTCGTGTGCCAATCCTCTCACTGTCATTGATTGCTCACGTAGCCGTTCTGGTTTTGATCTTGGTACGGCATGCCACAGCGCCGCAAATCGTTCCCACCAAATACGAGATGGTTCAGGCCGTCTCGAGGTCGGACCAGGTAACGTACAATCCGCCGCCCAAAGCATTGCCCCCGCGCCCAAGTCCGTTTCATGTGCCTCGCAGCAAGCCCAAGCCCAGCTTGCAGGAGCAGGACGTTTCAGGCACCGGCACAGCGCTGGAAACCTTGCGGGCGCATGCAAAAGCGGCGACGGCCGGGCTCATGGTGGGCATTAAGCAGCGCCTGACCTATGGATTTTCTACCATTGACTACAAGCTTGCCGTTCAGACTTCCGGGGCGATTCCCGTAATTTCGGCGGATGAGCTGCCGCCTCGTTTTGAACAATATCTGATCGTGGAAGTCACCATTGACACGGATGGTCGAGTGGCCGATGCGCGACTCATGAGCGGAATGGCAACCCCGACGATTGAACAAACTCTGCTCTCCGCGATCCGCGAATTCAAGTACATTCCAGCCAAACGTGATGGCACGCCAATACCATGCCAGATAGACCTCGTGATCCATATCCCGAGCTAAAGCGGTTCTAGATTGCTATATCCCAAATCACCAATCTCTATCCTCATGAATGCGCCATCCTGAAAGGATGGCGCGTCGCGGGGGAGATGGATGGTTAACCGCGAAGGTGTGGCAATGGATTAGCGCGGTGGGTCTTTAATCCGCGCGCATCCGCGCAAATCCGCGGTAAGTTCTGCCTTTGGTTTTCCGAGTTAGAACGCACCGCCTCCACCGCCGCCAAACCCGCCACCGGAAAAACCGCCACCACCACCGCCGCCACTCCATCCTGAGCCGCTGGAACTCGCGCGCGGAGCGGAGACAAACGTAGAACTCGCCGTTGTCGCCATGGAGCCCAGGCTGTTGACGAAGTAGAACGTGCTGAAACTCGGGCTTGGGCCGTATCCCTGGTACCACGTGGGCGGGTTCTGGATGATGCCTTCAAAAGCCTTGGCCCAGCGATGTTCCACGCCCAGAGCCATGGCATAGGGCAGGAATTTTTCAAACGTGTCCGGCGGCATGCGTTTCAACCGGTCCGCGTCCACGCGATTCATAAATTCCTGGAAACCCTTGATCTGTACTTGCGTTCGCGCGCCTTTCAAACTTGTCGCTGTCAGCTGTTTGCCGATAATGAGGATGATCCCCACGGCAATCAGGCCGGAGCCAATGGCCATCGGCACGGAATTCAGGAAATCGGCAATGCCCATGACCTGGAGCGCGGCGTATGGCAGAGCCACCAGCAGAAATCCAAGTCCCAGATATCCCGCGGCTGAGTCCGGATCAACCGTGTACATGCCCTTGGCTTTCAGCGCGCTCATGATTTCGCCCTTGATCATGGGCAGCGCGGTGTAAAAGTGGTTGCGCAGGCTTGATAGTAGCGTCACCTCGCCGCCGGCAAAGACCTGCTGCAGCATCGCCCGCTCGTAGTCCGTGAGGTCCTTCCACTCTCCGGGCCCTTTCAGCAGGTGGAACTCGTAATCTTTGGTCGAAGAGAGAAAGCCTTTGTGCTGCGTCTCCACGATCTTCACGTAGCCGCGCACCGCCATATCCACCAGCACAGCAGTGATGTCGCGGGGATCCACGCTGCCATCAATCAAAGTCCCCACTTCGGCGGGGCCCATTTGTTCCGGCGGTTCGTACATGGGCGCCACGGACATTCCCGGATCAGGATCGCGACCCTTGAGCCACCACATGGGAAACATCACGGCAAAAGCCCACAGCGGAAGCGTGAGCACCGGATTGCTGCGCACGAACCTGAAAAACCGCGCGATTGCGCCGGGCTGGTGCAGCACGCCTTTTTCAATGTAAATATCAGCCGTCAATCCGCCACGCATGGGCAAAGGGTCTCTGGCTTCAACCGTAACGCTGGATGCCATGACGGAAGCAGAAGCGTGCTCTGAAGATCCGTAGATGCCCTCAAAGGCCTGGGCCCGCAGCTTGCCGCTTGCCTCTGCCGGAAAGTAAATCGTCGCCGACGCCTGTTGAATCGGCACAGGCCAGTCATTGCCGGTCACGTTCCAGTAAAACTCGTCGTGGTCTTCGAAAAAACGCGTGCCGTTGGCCACGGAATACTCGATGTTCACCGTGCGCGTCGCGTCCACCGCTCCCGGCACAAAAACTTTTAAGTGGAGAAAACCATTGCTGGTCTTTTTCTCGACTTTCAGCTTGTCGCCGTTGTCGTCCGTGACGGACAAGACCTTCACGAACAGCGTGTAATTCGAGCCACCAGCGCCGGGATAATCCACGGGAATGTCGCGATAGATTCCCTGGTAAATGCCGGAGAAAACAAACGTGATCTGCTCTTCCACGCGCGCCGAGCCATCTTCCTCGACGTGAATCGTGCCGTTGAATTTTGCGATGTGGTAGTTGCGCGCCCACGCGGGCAGGCTGAAGACCAGCAGCAGCACCGCCGCAATCTTGGCTGCAGAAAAGGCCCGGCTTCGGGAATGGCCAGTAAATTTCACTTCGCTTAGAACTTTACAGCCACATTTTCGCGATCGGCGGGCGTTTCCATTTCAAAGAACTGTCGAGCGTGGAAGCCGAACATGCCCGCAATGATGTTCGTCGGAAAAGACTGGACGCGGGTGTTAAAGTCGCGCACTACGGCATTGTAGTAACGCCGCGCGTTCTGGATGTTGTCTTCAATTGAGTTGAGCGAACTCTGCAGCGCCGTGAACTGCTCTGAAGCTTTCAGTTCAGGATAATTTTCCGCCACGGCAAACAGGCTCTTCAGCGCGCCGGTAAGCTGGCCTTCCGCCTGGGCCTTGTCCGCCGGAGTTGTGGCCTGCATGGCCTGGGAGCGGAATTTGGCGATGTTCTCAAATGTCCCCTTTTCGTGCGCGGCATAACCCTTTACTGTCTCCACCAGGTTGGGGATCAAATCATGGCGGCGCTTCAGTTGCACGTCAATGTCTGACCATGCTGAGTCCGCGCGAACGCGCAACTGGACCAGACTGTTGTACATCCCGGCCAGAATGAAGATCGCGCCCAGCACCAATATCCCGATCACAATCAGTGGCATCATTGTTTGCTCCTGGTAATAAGTCCTCTGTAAAGAATTGTTGAAGCGGAAGTTATCACACCGAATCACCGGGGCGCAAATCGCTGGCCTGTAATAAAGGAGCCGGTGCTCTGATTATGGGATTCGGTAGTTTTGAGAATCTCTGGTTATGGAATTCGATATCTTGATAAGATGTTTTCCGTCCCAACGGCGGTATTCGTCCCTTGTTTCTTTGCGGTTACGGGTTTTTGAATATGGCATCGCTCATGCTTTGTAAAAACGGCACATGATTGTTGAAGACCATTATCCCTTTGATCGTTTCGGATGTACTCCCTGCGCTTTGTTGTCCCCCGGCCCGTCACAGTTTGCCATAACAGTGAGGAGGAAAAAAATGAGAAGTTCAAGGTTCTGGTTTGCTTTTATCCTATGTGTTTGCTTTACCACCTTCAGCCTGCTGCCCGCGGGCGCCCAATCGACAATTGCCACCGGCAGCATTCAAGGCACGGTCACAGATCCAAACGGCGCCGTTGTTCCCGGCGCATCCGTCACCATCACGAACAAGAGCACGGGCCAAACCAGCAAGCTCACCAGCTCGGGTGGCGGCACCTACGCATCCGGCGCACTGATTCCGGGCGATTATGAAGTCCGCATTGAAGCTAAGGGTTTCCAGACCCAGGTGATCAATGTTCCGGTACAAGTCGGCAACATCGCGCAAGGCAGCGCAAAACTGACTGTAGGCCAATCGACTGAAATCGTTGAAGTAACCGGCTCAGCGGTCGCCGTCAATACGGAACAGGCTACGGTGCAGGGTGTGCTGAGCACGCAGCAGATTGAAAATCTGCCCATCAACGGACGTAACTTCCTTGATCTGGCCCAGCTCGAACCGGGTGTGCAGATCCAGGACGGCGGCAACTTCGATCCCACAAAGAACGGCTTCTCTTCTATTTCTTTCGGCGGACGCTTCGGACGCACGGCCCGCATTGAAGTGGATGGCGTTGATATTAGCGACGAAACCGTCGGCACCACCACGCAGAACCTGCCTGCCAGCTCGATCCAGGAATTCCAGGTCAGCCAATCCTCACTGGATATGTCCACCGAATTGACGTCATCAGGCGCTGTCAATGTCGTGACTCGCTCTGGGTCCAACACATGGCATGGCGAGGCTTTCGGATTGTTCCGTGATCACACACTGGCGGCAAAAATTGCCCCAAATGAACTCTACGTCCAGCGCAATAATTTTGGCGGCAACCTCGGCGGCCCGATCCTTAAAGACAAGCTGTTTTTCTTTCTCGATGCCGAGCGCCTCAAGCAGGACGCGGGAGCGCCTGTAATTAACAGCGCAACTTTCGCGGCCCTGAATGG
>DAHUXR010000164.1 GCA_027307045.1 Acidobacteriaceae bacterium | reverse complement strand
GGACCAAACCGGACGAATATGGATATGGCCTTTTCCAAGAAAACCACCCTGACCGAAAATAAGGTGCTGGAACTGCGCGCCGAATTCTTTAACTTGTTCAACCATGCTGAGTTCGACAATCCTGACACCAATATCGATAGTTCGACGTTCGGCCAAGTTATCAGCACCGCCGCACCCCGAATTATTCAATTTGGAGCCAGATTCACTTTCTAAACCCTGAAGAAGACGAAATTTTAAGGGCCGGACACGTTGTCTGGCCTTTTTTTTCAGACAACAAAAGAAAAACTTGACGCACATGGCATCGTCTATAATTCCTTAATAGGTTCCGACCACATCCGGCCTGAGGAATACCTGGCCACTGTGGCGGCTCCTTGCTGATGCAAGGACGAGGGTCTGGAGCGGAAACGCACGGGCCTCCCGTATCGAGTTCTCAGACTGCGCAAAAACGGCGCAATCCGGGAGCCCTGGAAAGGAACCGAAATACGCTTCGGCGTGTTTCCCACCTTTTCGTCTCCCTGCAAAACGATTCATCAGCAACCATCGCCGTCGCCAGGATCAGCGAAGCATATGCGGCTTCAGGACAAACACGGGCGCTTTATCACTGACCTCCGGGTCAGCATTACGGACCGCTGCAATTACAAGTGCGTCTATTGCCGCACCGGGAATGAAGGCGCTCAGTATTCTGAGCTTCCATTTGCCGACTACCTGCGGCTGGTACGGATCTTCATTGAGTCCGGGATTGAAAAAGTCAGGCTCACCGGCGGCGAACCTCTTCTGCGCAATGGCCTGGTAGATTTTGTTCGCGATCTGGCTAGGCTGCGCACGCTCAATGGTGCGAAGCCTGATCTTGCAATCACGACCAACGGTCATCTGCTGGCTGAACTCGCTCAGCCGCTCAAAGATGCCGGCCTGCGTCGCGCCACCATCAGCATGGACGCCGTCGATGCTGAAAAATTCGCCCGCATCACACGCGTACCCAATGGTTATGACAGCGTTCTTGCCGGTATCCGCGCTGCCAAGCGCGCGGGACTGGAACCGGTCAAGGTTAACTGCGTTCTTTTGCGCGGATTTAACGAAGATCAGATCGTCGAGTTTGCGCGCTTCTCGCGTGAAGAAGGCGTGATCGTGCGCTTCATCGAATTCATGCCGCTTGAAGAGGATCGCGTCTGGTCGCCCAACGTCGTCGTCCCCATGGATGAAATTCTGGAAAAACTCAATGAGTTTCGTCCTGTGCGCCAGCTCCCCAATGAACTCAGTGAGACCGCTCGGCGTTATACCTTTGACGATGGCAAAGGCGAAATCGGCATTATCGCGCCCGTGTCGCATCCTTTCTGCGGGCACTGCTCGCGCGTGCGGCTGACCTCAGACGGCAAGATCCGCACCTGCCTGTTTTCCCTGCTCGATCATGACATGGCTGGGCGAATGTATCGCGGCGCCAGTGACAGTGAATTAACTGATTACGTTCGGTCAGTGGTCGACCAGAAAGAAGCCCGCCATCACATTGGAGAGGCTGGATTTATCAAGCCTTCGCGCAGCATGGTCCACATTGGTGGCTAAGTCGTGTGCCCGCCGTAACTTGCACCTTATAAATAAAGGTTAGTAAGATTTGCCCAGTTCCCTTAAGAAAGGGCGAGCCCGAACCACTCGGCGAGCCGGAGTCCCCATCAAGCGCGGTTTTCGCTTGAATGGGGTGAGAGCCCGCTGCTACAGGAGCATCAACGCGTTCAATCAAGCGAAGCTGCTGAGCGGGTTGGAGCGAAGCGACAAAAATTGAGGCGCGCGAATCTCCTCCAGCAATATTGAATTCCCCCAAAATTGCTTTTGAAAACAGGATAATGGTTTCGAACGGGACAATTAGAGGACGTTCAACGGTTCATACACGGGACCCACATATGGCGCTTGCGGTGGAAGTTGCCGGCAAAACCGACGTCGGGTGCGTGCGCACGAACAACGAAGACAATTTTGGCTTCGATTCGCGCTATGGCATTTTTGTGGTCTGTGACGGCATGGGCGGGCAGGCCGCCGGCGAAGTCGCCAGCAAAATGGGCGTGGATATTTTGTTGGATTATTTCCGGAACCAGCCTTCCGGTGCGGCAAAGCCATCGCTGAACGGACAAAACGGTTCTTCCGCGGCGCAGAGCCTGGCCAACGCGATCCAACTGGCCAACAAGACAATCTTTCAAGCCGGGCAGCAACAGAACGGGCGCAACGGCATGGGTTCAACCATGGTTGCGGCGCTGGTGCGGGGAAACTCGCTGGCCATCGCCAACGTAGGCGACAGCAGGATTTACCTGGTCCGCCAGGGCACAATCCAGCAGCTCACGCAGGACCATTCGCTGGTCATGGAGCAGGTGCGGCGCGGATACATCACGCTGGAACAGGCGCAGCAGTCAGAGATGCAGAACATCATCCTGCGCGCGCTGGGTTCAGAAGAAGCGGTTGAGGCTGATATCGAAGACCTCGTCGCGCTCCCGGGCGACGTCCTGGTAATGGCGTCAGACGGCCTCACGCGTTATGTGCCCGATGAAGACATTTTAAGGATCGTGCATGGCCCCACCGGCCTGCAACAGGCCTGCGGTGAATTGGTAAGGAAGGCCAGGGAATGCGGTGGCGATGACAATATCACCTGCTTGCTGGTGCGGATCGTCGACCGGCCCTGGTATCAAAAAATCTTGGGAAAGCTGTTTTTCGGAGGCCCGCAATGGCAAAACTCTATTTGAAATTTGAGCAGAACGGCCAGGTATTGAAAGAGGTCTTTCTGTCGCAGGCGGCAACTACCATTGGCCGTCTGCCGGACAACAGCGTGCAGATAGACAATCTTGCCGTTTCCGGCCACCATGCCCGCATCACGTGGGAAAAAGACCACTACATTGTGGAGGACCTCGGCTCGCTCAACGGAACGTACGTCAACAATGAGCGCGTGGGCAGGGCTACGTTGAAAAACGGCGACCAGGTCAAGATCGGCAAACATTTGGTTGAATTCAAGCATGAAAGCTCCGTGCCAAATTTTGCTGTGGCAGCCGTTAAGGCCGGGCCGTCCGCGCCAAAGCTTGAAGCCACCATGATGCTGGATACCAAGCAGGCCCGCGAGAAGCTTGCCGACAAGAACGCTCCCTCGGCGGGATCAGGCCCGCTGGGAATTTCGCGTCCCGCGTGGATGGCCGACCCATTTACTGCCGCCAAGGACCGCCTTGGCATGCTCAGCATCCTGGAAGGGAAGACTGACCAGGAGAAATACGTTCTTACCGGCAAGATGACCATGATCGGCAAGTCGAGCATGGCGTCCATTAAGCTGAAAGGCTTCTTCGCTCCGACCACGGCGGCCCTGATCAGCAAGCGCGACAATAAATATTTCATCTCTCCCTCAGAGAGCAAGGCCAAGGTGAAGATCAACGGCGAAGAAGTCGTCAGCCAGCGCGAGCTGAATGCCGGGGACGTGATTGAAGTAGGAAAAGTGAAAGCCGCGTTCAGCTTTCAGGATTGATGTTCTGTCCTCCTGCGAAAGCAACCCATGCTGTTGAAAAACGGCCGTAAACCGCGCATGCACCCGTGCGCGAGACTCAGCCTAAATAAAAAAGCCGCCTTTCACGAACAGAGAGAAATACCGCGTTTCACCAGCGTGAAGATAAACTGCGCACACTCCAGATAAGCTGGCCTCACTGAACATTCAAAGTAATGGTATCGGTAGAAACATCTCCATGCCGCGTCCAGGCCACCGCTGTAATGCGATGGCTGCCTTTGCTCATCTTCAATTCGGTCTCACCGCGCTGAGCGGCGAAATTATAGAACTGCGCGCGCACGATGTTATCCACGTAAATACGGACTGCGAGTACCGGTGATGACGGCCTTTCAGGGGTGCCAAACAGAATGTGGCCGAAGCCGGGACTCTGCTGGGAGAAGCAGAGCGCGACCCCGGGGTCGTGCGCAGGGGCGCAAATCGGCCCTACAGGTCCGCTCGCTTCTATGGTTTCTGTCATTTGGCGCACAACACCCTGACTGTTCGTGGCTTGCACGACAAACTGATGCCTCCCCGGTTCGATGACCAGCCGGCCATCAAACAATCCCTGATTGGACTGTGCGTATTGCAGGTTGCCGTCGACAAACATGCGCAGGCTCCCGATAGGGCATGCTGCGGAATCGGCGGCGACGAAAAACTCATCGAAGAAGATGGGCAGGTTGGTGGGTATTCCACCGGATAGGAATGGAGGCTCGCATTGCTTTGCGGAGGATGTGATCTGTCCGGGCACCAATGCCAGAAAACCGTCATTATTTTCCAGCAATGCAAAGAGTTCCACAAAATGCAATCCGCGCGGAAGCATCAGCGCAACATCCATCTCGGCCGCATTCTGATGAAAAGTCCGCGCTATCACAGAATTACCAACAATGACTTCAAGCCCCACAAGGGGAATGCCGCTGATCTTCATTGTGGCCCCGCGTATGCCCACCGGGCCGCTGGTGATGAACAGCCGTGGCGGCGTGCACAGGCGCACTAAGGGGTCCGGCGGGCACGCCTGCGGCGTTTGCGACGTGACATTGATATGCACGAGTTTTTTAAGAACGCTTCCATCCGCAGCGAACGCCTGGATTACAACCCGATGAGGACCCATCTCTGCCAGAAAGCGCCCTGAGAGATTGGGCTGGAATTGCTCATATTGCAAAAGATCGTCTATGTAGACGTGCATGGCCGCGATTGCACAGTTTGAAATAGCAGAGGCCGCAACAGGAAAGCGTGAGCCGACCAATGCGCCTTCTTTTGGGGCGAGTACCGTAATAGAGCCGGTGCAGGATGCCCGGGCACGGAGAGAGGAAAATGAGACGAGGGTAAGCAGAAGAAGAAGCCGCAAGGTTGACATGAAGCAAACTCCTGCCCCGAGTCTGCGACGGATACACAGAAGCGGCAGTGATCAAAATCACAGTTGCAGCCTTAGTTCCATCAACAGCTCGGACTTGTCGAAAATCCTGGGCTCAAATTTGGGAGATGCTCGATTTCCGGAGTGGCTAATTCTCCATTTATGATTCTTTAGGTCACTTCGGCCAATACCGGTGCGCCCATCATTACCCTCAGCCGGGTCAGAAAAGTGAAAGCCGCATTCAGCTTTCAGGATTGAGCTTTCAGTACTGAATCTGCTATTTGATTCTCTCCATCACCAGCAAAGTGCGGTCGTCCTGGGCCTCAGTGTTGCCGCCAAAGGACTGGACGGCATCGAAGATCTTGCGGATCGGGTCCTCGCTGCACAGGAAATCAGCTATCAAGTGGGTGCCAAATTCCGCTCCTTCGGCATTTTCCGTCTCGCTGATTCCGTCAGTCAATATGCAAAGCCGCGAACCGGCTGATAGCTCTCGCTCGATCACGTGAAAACCAACCTCGGGAACCAGTCCCACCGGCATGTCGCCATCTTCAACATGGATGACTTTTCCATCCTCAGCAAGAATGGCGGGAACGTGGCCGCAGTTCACCAGGGCAAGCTTGCCATCGCGGTTGAGCTGCGCCGCCAGCAGCGTAGCGTACTTCTGCCCGGCCACGCGCGAACACAGAAATGTATTGACTGAAGCAATAGCATCCACCAGCCGGGCGCCGCTGGTCATCTGCGCGTAAAACATGCCGTGAATCACTGACGCAAGCAGCGCTGCGGAAATTCCTTTCCCGGAAACGTCGGCCACAATCACCGTTACTGCATCGGGTGAAACGTGGACATCAAAAAAATCACCGCCCACTTCGCGGCAGGGAATGCTGCACGCATTCACCCGGACGAAATCGTTCTCTACCTTTGAAGCCGAAGTAAGGCTGCGCTGGATGGACGCGGCAATGTCCATTTCTTTGCGGTATTGCAGCGCGGCTTGTTCCGCCGCCACTAATTTTGCGCTCTCCAGAACCGCCGCACACTCACTCGCCAGGGCGCGCAGCACTTCATGGCTCACGCCGGAAAGATTCAGTGAGACGGAGCGGCTGTCCAGGTAGAGCACGCCATCGGCCTGGATGGGCAAGGTTCCACGCTGCCGTGCCCTTAGCGGAATGGCAATGATTGTCCTGAGCTCATTCATCACGATGCTTTGCCGTTCGGCCAGCGCTTGTTGCTTTAAAGCGTCACCGGTAATGAATTCCGCCGCTGAGGCCAGGGCCTCTTCCACGACTGAATGGGAAACTCTCACGTCATTGGTCAGGCTCGCGCCGTTATTGTCCCGCCCACATGCCAGGACCGCCCGGCCGCCCTTTGCCGCATCTTTCAAGTAGACAAAACCACGCTCGGCTTTGGTGATTCTCAAGGCATAATCGAGCATGTTGCCAAGCACTTCATTCAACACCACGCCGCCACTGGTGAGGCTGCGGGCGGCTTCAAGAAACAAGCGTAGTTTTTCCAGGTCGGATGTATCGGATTGTGAAACCAGCCGTGAGAGCAGAAGATTGGTGGAGTTATTTGTAGTGTGCGAGATCGCCTTGCCGTGGCGAAAGACAATTCTTATCCCGGCCACGCCGAAGGTAACTTCATCGTTATTTTTGAGCTTGGCGCGCTCACATCGTGAGCCGTTTACGAACGTGCCATGGCGGCTGTCACAATCCACAATGTAGAATTCAGCGCCTTCAATTAGCACTTGGGCGTGCTGGCGAGAGATTTTCAGATCAGCAATGGTGGCATCGCATCCGTCGGCGCGGCCCAGCGTAAAAGGCGATTTGGTGATGACGATCTGGCGCTGCGTCCCCGCCACTTCAATCAGGAGTGTTGCTTCTTCGGTATGTGATGTGGCCGCAAGTGCCATGTAGGAATTCTATTCTTCTTGCGCGAATTATAACCTGCTCAACACGCCGATTTCGCGGTCCAATCGAATCCTGGAATGCGGCCCCCGCGCTACTGGGCTCTTTGCCGGCGATGCAACGGATTTCATTAATTAGGGAAATCCGGGCGTTTTGAAGTTACCCAGCACTGTTATGCTAGTGGTCAGAAGCATCATTTTTCTCCGGGTTCCTCTACATCGCTATCCTCAGTCAATCCGACATCGCAACCAAGCCGCTTGGCCGCGTTCCCGAGAAAACCGACTGGCGGGCCATGGCAATGGTTTCAACGTTGTTTTTTGCCTGGGGCTTTCTAACTTGCCTGAATGACATTCTGGTCCCGCATTTAAAGAATATTTTCGACCTGAATTACACGGAAGTCATGCTGGTGCAGTTTGCTTTCTTTTCTTCTTATTTCCTGTTCTCCATGCCGTCGGGAAAGATTGTTGAGTGGATCGGCTACAAGCGGTCCATGGTGGCCGGCCTTCTCACCATGGCCACGGGCGCTTTTATGTTTGTTCCGGCGGCTTCAATCCCATCGTTCCCATTATTTCTGAGCGCCTTGATTGTGCTGGCTGCGGGCATGACCATCCTGCAAACCTCGGCAAATCCATATGTGGCCATTCTAGGCCCGCCGCGCACGGCCTCCAGCCGCTTGAATCTCACACAGGCTTTTAATTCGCTGGGAACCACACTGGCCCCACGATTTGGAAGCTGGCTCATCCTGGGTGCTGCGCTGGCTCCTGCCGGCATTGAAGTCATGCGTGCCATGAGCATCGACCAATTGCATAGCTATCGGATTCAGCAAGCTTCCTCTGTCAAAGGACCATATATCGGACTTGCCGTGGCGTTGATTCTGCTCGCGGCGACTGTGGCATGGTTCAAGTTGCCGGTCATTGAATACGCAGAAGCGCATGGTCACGCCACCGGGAGTATCTGGAGCCAGCGGCGGCTTGTGCTGGGTGCGCTGGGAATATTCGTTTACGTGGGCGCGGAAGTCGCCATCGGCAGCCTGATGACCAACTATTTTACCCAGAAGGAAATTGGCGGCTTTTCATTGCAAGACGCGGCAGGCTACCTGCAGTATTACTGGGGCGGCGCGATGATCGGCCGCTTTGTTGGCTCAATGTTGCTGCAAAGGTTTAGAACTCAGAAGCTGCTGGCGTTCAATGCATTTGTGGCCGCGCTGCTGGTGACAATTTCCATGCTGACTTTTGGACACATCGCCATGTGGACGCTTATTCTGGTCGGTCTATTCAATTCCGTTATGTTTCCCAGCATTTTTACTCTTGCGATTGCCGGTCTCGGGCCGCTCACCGGAAAAGGATCGGG
>DAHUXR010000163.1 GCA_027307045.1 Acidobacteriaceae bacterium | reverse complement strand
GACCATAAACACAGCGCCTCCCAGGCCAGAGTCTTTACCAGGACTTAACTGGATTTGGCCACCATGCCGCTCAGCAATCTCTTTGCTCACCCACAGGCCCAGTCCGGTGCCAACATCTTCTTTTGTGGTGAAAAACGGCTCAAAGATATGAGCGCGGTTTTTCTCCGCGACGCCCGGGCCATTGTCTGCAATCTTTATCTCCACACCATCACCCTGCTTCGCCGGAGCCATGGAGATGCGGATCTTCCCGCCCGGAGCTACCGCGTCCGCTGCGTTGGAGATCAGGTTGGCCAAGAGCTGTTTGATTTCGCCTTGCAAGGCGTGGACCGGAGGACAATCTGACAGCTCCTTTTCCACCGCGATACTCTTGCTCTTCAGCTTGTTTTCATAAAGCCGCAGCACTGACTCAAGCACGTTGCTCAGCGCAACCGGCCCAGGCTCTGATGAATCACGATAGAAGCCGAGCGTTTGCCGCGTGATGTGCGACACGCGGTCCAATTCCTGCTCCGCCATGTTCAGATAGTTGACAGTATCTTCCGGCAGGCTGCCGGTGTTTTTCACGATGTAAATGAGGTTGCAGACCGCTTCCAGCGGATTGTTGATCTCATGCGCCACGGTGGCCGCCAGCCTTCCGGCGGCGGCCAGTTTTTCCGCTTTGCGCATTACGTCCTGCGCCTGCTTTTCCGCCGTCACGTCGCGGAAGACCATTACCACGCCGCGCAGCTTCCGCGCGTCGTCAAAGATCGGCGCGGCGCTGTCTTCAATCGGGATCATATGGCCGTCAGCATGTTGCAAAATTGTGTGGTTGGCCAGGCCCATCACGCGTCCCTGCTCCAGCACCTTGGCCACCGGATTGTCCACCGGATTGCGTGTTTGCTCATTGAAGATGGGGAAAACGTTGTGGATAGGCTGTCCCTGGGCCTGGTGAAGTTGGATGCCGGTTAGCTCTTCCGCAATGGGATTGATAAAGATTACCGTGCCATGTTCGTCGGTGGCGATCACCGCATCGCCAATGCTGCCCAGCGTCACGCGGAACCACTCTTCGCGCTCGCGCATTTCCGATGCGTGTTTTTCGCGTTCGTCCATCTCGCGAATAATGTAAAACGCCAGCAGCACCAGCCCAATGACAGCGAGAACCGTGGCCAGATAGAGCGTCCGCACCAGAGACCGTGTGCTGTCGCTCACCGATTGCAGCCGCGCGGCTTCCAGCGAGCTTTCTTCACGCCTCATCTCCCCCGTGACAACGCGGATTTCGTCCATGACGGCCTTGCCCCGCCCGGAAAGCACGGTAGACTTGGCCTGATCTTTTTCACCCTCGTCGTAAAGCTTCAGCGTTTGCGCCAGTTCATCCAGCTTCTGCTGCTTCAGCGTGCGCAGCCGGGCCACGCGCTCCCGCTGCCGCGGATTGTCTGCCACCAGCTCCGCCAGCCGGGTAATGTGCGGGTAACCCTGCGCCACGGCATTGTTGTAAGGTTCCAGGTAGCGGGGATCGCCGCTGTAAAGATAGCCGCGCTGGCCGGTCTCAGCGTCTTTCAGCAGGGATTCAAACTCGGCTAATTCCAGTTGGACTTGCTGTGTGTGCTCCACCCAGGCCTGGTTGCTGTCTTGGACGGCAATCTGGCGGCGCGTGACTGCGGTATTAATGACCAGCACGGCCAGCAAAATGGCAAAGCCGCCAATCACGCTAAATCGTCTGTAAACAAGTCGCATGCAAAAGTGGCCGGGCAGACCCATGCCAAGGTTAAAGCATTTTAACCTAACTCAGCGGGGGCGTTCAGTCTGGTACGACTCCGAGAGCGGCGGGGACGGCAAAGGGTGAGGGAAGATGGGACAAGGGTAAGGATGGGTGTCTCAATGTGTGTCATCCGTGTTCATCGCTGGTAAGGTGCTTGGGCTCCCGATCACGGCGTTAACAGCGTTCGTCTTTTTTCAGAAAGCCTAGAATTGCTCCCCGCTGTTCTCAATCGCTCGCCAGGTAAGCGCAATGAAGGACACGGCAATGCTCACATATACCGCCAGGCATATCAGCCACTCTGAGCGGCTGATGTTGGCGGCAACTCCGAATCCCATGGTGAGGAAATAGTAGGGATTCAGGTAGAGTGGCACACGCAGGTATCGCGGCATTTCTGAATCAGGCAACCCTCGATGCCCTGAGGTCCATTGCGAATAAAGCAGAAAGAATACAACCAGCGTCACCACCGCAAGAACGATTACCGCCGCATAGGTCACCGCTGTAGAGTGAACGCTTCGGCGGAAAGTGGCGGAAAAATAGAGGCCGAATGTTGAGACAGTAGCAACAATCACCAGCGTGGTCAGGACGGTGAAAACCAGTTCAATGGGACCGACCCCGCCGAAGGAAAGGGCCAGCGCCATGATGGGAAGACCGGTGCAAAGCAGTAGCCCAACAAACAGCAGAGATGATGAGAATTTGCCCTCCCATATCTCTCTTGGTCGCAGCAGGCTGGTGATCAACCCGCCCAAAGTGCGCTGCTCCTTCTCAATCGTCAGCGCACCCGCGCTGAACACCGGCACCAGGAGCAGCAACAACGAAAGCTGCGCGTAACTCAGCGTAAGGAAAGTGGTGGCGCCAACCGTCGCGCCCTGAATGCCTTCCCGACCAACCTCCGAGGTCACCGCATAATAAGCAAATGCGACGGTCGCGCCCATCACCGTCAGGTAGAGCGTGGGCAATATCCAGCCGCGACGCTCGCGCATGCGCAGGTTGAGTTCTTTGCGCACCATCGGGTTCATTGCCGGCTCCCAAACAACTGTTGATACTGGCTTTCCAGAGCGCTTGCAGGCTGGACCCTGGTTACGCCCACCCCAGCGGCGGCCAAAGCGCTGACCACCCTGGCCACCTGCTCGCGGCCGCCAGTAACGCCAAGTCTGAGCGTAGTCTCTGCTAACGACAATACTTGCACATCAGGAAAGCCTTGTATGATCTCCTTCGGTTTGGACGAACTTAGGAATTCAATCTCGTACACGGTTGTCCCACCGTCAACCCCATCCGTCCTTGAAGCGGACGGAGAGGTCTGCCCCACATTCATTCCGTCCGCAATAAAGACGATGCGCGTGCAGATGTCTTCCAGATCAGTAAGAATGTGCGACGAGATCAGCATGGTAACGCCCCGCCGATGCAGTTCTTTTAGCTGACGGCGCAGTTCCAGACGCGCCAGCGGGTCGAGTCCCGTGGCCGGTTCGTCCAGTAGCAACAGAGTCGGCCCGTGCAGCAGGGTCTTAGCCAGGACTAAACGCTGCTTCCAACCCAGCGAAAGATGTTCCACATACGTTTCAGCCCGGTCTCCCAGGCCAGACCACGCCAGCACATCTTCAAGAGCCGCGCGTTTTCGGGCTGAAGGAAGATGATAGGCATCGGCAAAAAACAGCAGAAACTCCCGCACCTTCATGTCCTGGTAGACGCCGGGCACATCGGGCATATGGCCGATGAGTTTTCGTACTGCGCGTTTTTCCGATTGTACGTCGAGACCGTTTACCTGGGCGGTCCCGGAATCAGGAGGCAACAGGGTTGCCAGAATCTTGATCAACGTGGTTTTACCTGCGCCATTCGGCCCCACCAGTCCCACAAGCTCACCTTGAGCAATATTCACGTTGAAGCCGCGTAGTCCGCGGTCCCCGGAGTAAAGCTTCTTCAATCCCTCTACGTGGATCATTTCGGACCTTCCAGCGTCACCACATATAAGGTATAAGTCTTTCGCACCGGGTTGATGCGCTCCAACTCACCCTGAACCAGGGGTTGATCGGTAAAGCCGATGAATGTCAGCGGCTTCGCGCTGAAACTGGAGACGAAGCTCTCTGAATTGAGAAATCCGGCAAGACTAAATGCATTCTGCAAATGATCGGAGGAGTTGAAGCGAAAATTTGCGTGGGGATCCGTGCGCAACTTCTGTGCAGACACTGAGAAAGGATGCGCTTCTCCTCCATCCGGCAGCCGGCCCAGATCGTAGAACTGCCGGCTGTCGAAATCGACAAGCACCGCCTGCTCGAACGTCTGGCCTGTCCCGTTCCTCAGCACTCCATCTTCCAGCCGCACGGTCCCCGGAAAACTATGGACCGTCTTGAACTCAATATCCCGAAAAGACAGCCGAAGCATTTCCAGCGGAACATGCTGCGCGGAGTCCATCACAATGTCAGGAACGTTGCTGGGGGGACGACGCTTTTCGTCATCCCATATGGTGGCTGCGTCGCTCGCTCGAAACAGTGGATCGTGCGCGCTGGCAGACATGACCGATGAAGTCGGTACATGCAGTACGACATCCCGCACCTGCGGTGACGCGACACGGAAACGATTTTCCGCAACGCCGACCGTGCTTTTGCTGTCCATCCAGCAAACCGTCGCTTCATCCAGGACAAATCTCGTCATTTTTCCGCGAACGCTGATGCCATAGAACAAAAGAGCGAAGCACGCCGCTATGACGGGAACCGTGATCCAGCCCATTTCGACGCGGCCCATTCGACGCAGGACAAAAAAATTCACCACGCCAATGATGAGTGTATAGATCACCATCCACCCAATCACCCATCGCAACTTGGGAAAAACAAACTCTGTTCCAGTCCATTGCAGCAACGCACTGCTGCTTATCGTCGCCTGAAAGGTAATTGCGATGTCCCAGGGATTACGCTTTCGGGGTTTCTCAGGAGTGAAAATTGCTTTCATCTCCGGACCAGCGGCCGATCCAACGAATCGGACGGTACCGTTGCCTATGGGGACCTTTCCCGCTCCGGCAATTCGGTACTGTGCCAGAAAGTCATGAGGCGCTTCGCTGGTTGCCACGATAACGTCCCCGCCAAATCTCGCGTAGTTGGCGATTGCATCTCTTGCGGCAGGCTGTTCCACCGGCCCTGCCACAATGACTGATCGCGCAGGAGTGTAGGCAAACCAGGTTTGCGGGGCTTCCAGCAGGAGCACGATCCTTAGTTGCTGCTCCTTTTCATTCTGCTCTTCAACTGTAATGCCGGAGCGGATTGAATCAGACACTGCCTTGCATGTTGATGGGGTACTGCACACCACGGCAATCAGCTCTGACTGGTCAAAGATGATCTGCTCCTCATCGGAACTGACTATGATCCCGCTGGCATTGATCTGCTCAACCCTTAGCCTCTGCCCTTGTCCCAGCAATACCGGCAACTCCAGCTGGCGCGATTCCCCGGCGTTGAGATGCATCTTGTAATCGGCGTGAAAAAAAGTAGCGCGGGCATTCGTCTCGGTCAGCCGCAGGAGAAAATCTTGCGACTGTGATGCCGGGTTTGAAATCTCAATCTTCAGGCGCGCAGGGCCGTAGCCCCGCATGTAGCCCTTCAAGCCTGTTTCGCGGATATGTACTTCCGCTGAAGAGCACAATGCCGCCAACAGCAACAAGCCACCTGAAAGGTACCGTAATAGTTTCACGAAGGTTGAACTATTCTGCACTACCTTGGTCCATCCGTCCAGATTAGAGGGCTTTCATCAAGCCTGGGCCCACGCCGCTTCCCATAAGGACCGGCGCCAGATTGGCCCCGCAGGCGGGGCCGGTCACGGAAAGCAGCCGGCGGATGACGCCTGTGATCGAGGCCGACCACAGGTCACCTTTCAAGTGTGATCACAGTCACTGACACCCTGTGCTCACCGTGAGAACCTCATTCCACGGGAAGCAAACTCTCAGGTGAATGAAACACCCCCTTCGCGCCGCTTCCCCATCGGGCCGATCCACGGATATCAAGTCGATTGAACGTTTCTCAAGGCTGCAATAGCGGTGTGGCCTCCGGAGGGCATTGTGCGCATTCTTATCGTTGAAGATGAACCAAAAGTTACAAGGACCCTGGTCAAAGGTCTGGAGGCAGACCACTTCGCCGTCGACGTGGCTGAAAATGGAGAGGACGGGCTGCAACTCTCCACTGAAATTGACTACGATCTCGTGATTCTCGACTGGAACCTGCCCAAGCTGGACGGATTGACTGTGCTGCGAAAGCTGCGCAAGTCAGGATCCGTGGCGCGCATTCTGTTTCTGAGCGCTCGCAAGGAAATTTCAGACCGCATCAACGCCCTGCAGGCCGGCGCCGACGATTTCCTGGTGAAACCGTTTTCTTTCGATGAATTGAACGCGCGCGTGGGCGCTCTGTTGCGCCGTCCTACGGAACTGCTGGATAAAATCAGCGTGGACGATCTGGTGCTGGACCGCATGCGCCATAGCGTCTCACGGGCGGGCAAACTGATTGGCCTTACCCAGCGCGAATACGCGGTGCTGGAATACCTGATGCGCAATGCCGGACGCACCGTCACGCGCACCATGGTGGTAGAGCACGTTTGGAACCTGGGCTTTGATGGGCTTACCAACATTGTGGATGTTTACATCAACTACTTGCGTGCGAAGATCGATCAGGGATCCGACAATCCGTTGATTCACACCGTGCGCGGCGTTGGTTACTCCATCAATTCCTCGGAGCGCGATGGACAGACGAGCCCCGGAGTCCGCAGTTTTCAGTCAGGCAAGACCGGTTTTGAAAGACAAACCACGCCGTAAAATCGAATGGGCCCGCAAGCGACTCAGGCTGATGCTCTGCCGGTCCGCCTGAAGCGGCGGGCCTTCTCTCACTCATTGTCTCTCTCGCACTTACACTCTCAGTTCTCTCTCACCTACCCGCGCGCCTTCTCTCCTTTCACTTTATTTTTTCCGCTTCTCTCTGTGGGCTTCTCCGGAGTTTCCTCTCTGGGCTACTCTCTCAACTTCCCTCTGTGGCTCTCTCTATTTCTCTCTGGATTGTCTCTGCGTTTTCTGTGATCACCGTTCTTGCCCCTAACTATCGACATAACTACTTCTCTATCGTTGAGTTACTTTCTCTCTCTATCTATCTCTACTTCCTCTCTAAGAACGCCAAGATTTCTATCTGGATTTCGTTAGTTTTCGCCTTGCACTCCAGTGACAAAGTGCTAAGGCAAGATTGCGGGAGAAATCGAGCTCACGTCATACGATCCCGTATTTACTGGATGAATCTTACTCAGTCTAAATCGAAACGCTTAAAACTAATTAGGAGAACATCAGTAATGCAACGTAAAATCCTTGCCCTCGGGCTCGCGCTATGCGTGTGCCTGCTCGCAGCATCCTCGATGCCTGCATTCGCACAAACCTCCGCAAAGAGCGCCCTTGCACTCCCCGTCACTGGAACGGTAGCGCCTTCTTCCACCACTGGCCCGCTGAGCGGACTAGGAACGGGAACCTTTAACGGCACGTTCAATGTCCAGCAGTTTGTCAATCAGAATGGCACGCTCACAGCCGTGGGCACCCTGGTTGGAACAGTCACAGGTGCGGGCGGACAGGTCACAAACGTTGTCTTTAACAACGTTTCCACCGCGGTCACGGCGGCGCAGGCTTCCTGCTCCATTCTATCGCTCACGTTAGGCCCGTTACATCTTGATCTACTCGGGCTTGTGGTTGACTTGAACCAGGTCAATCTCAATATCACGGCCGTTCCGGGTGCAGGAAACCTTCTGGGCAATCTCCTGTGCGATGTAGCCAACCTATTGAACAGCAATGGTGGATTGCTGACCAGCATCACCAATCTGCTGAACCAGATTCTGGGCGTGCTCAGACTCTAAAACCTGAACCAAGTACAAAGGGCACGACGGAATCGTTGTGCCCTTTGTTACAAGTATATTTTTAGTTTTATTGGGAGCTGTGATCTACTTCCCAACTATTTGCTGACCGCCATCTGCTGCTGGGCCGCCTGGTATTCCTCGTATGTGCCCTTGAAGTCTTCGATCTTGTGATCTTCAAAGCGCCAGATGCGCGTGGCAACTTCGTCGATCAGGTCGTGGTCATGCGTCACCAGAAACACCGTGCCCTGGTAGCGCTGCAGGGCGATGTTGAGCGCGTTGATGGATTCAAGATCAAGGTGGTTCGTAGGTTCGTCCAGCACCAGCACGTTGGGCTTTTGCAGCATCAGCTTGCAGAAGAGGATACGCGCTGCCTCGCCGCCGGAAAGCACATCAGTCTTCTTGGTGGCTTCATCGCGGACAAAGAGCATCTGCCCCAGCAGCCCGCGAATTTCTTCATTGGAAACCGAAGGGTCCCACTGGAAGATCCAGTCCAGGATGGTGCTGCCTTTTTCAATCAGGCTGCGATGGTCCTGCGGAAAATAGCCAATGGCGGCTTCGTGTCCCCAGGTGGTTTTGCCGCCGTCGATAAATGGCCCAGCGTAGCCAGAGGTCTGGCGCAGCTCAGTCTCGGGCGTGTTGGGCGAGTTGGCCAGCAGCGCGTTGAGCAGCGTTGTCTTGCCTGCGCCGTTGCGTCCCATCAGCGCGATTTTCTCTC
>DAHUXR010000162.1 GCA_027307045.1 Acidobacteriaceae bacterium | reverse complement strand
ATCGGCACTGTCCGCATTGCTCCCGCAACGATTCTTGCGCCCATGGCGGGCGTGACGGACACCGTGTTTCGCCGCTTTATACGCAATGCCAGCTTTGTGCGGGCGCCGGGCGAAATCATGTCCGCGCCGGAAGAGCGTAAAATCGAATTGTCGCACGCCGAACTGCATCAGGCGCAGTTCACCGTTGGTGCTCAGCAAAACTCTCAAGCGGTTTCCAAAACAAACGAGATTTCCGGATGCGGCCTGCTGATGACCGAGTTTACCTCGGCTGACGGACTCTTTCGCACGCGCGAATCCAAGCGCAAGCGCTATCTGACTTTCTACGAAGACGAGCACCCTATTTCCGCGCAGCTTTTTGGCAGCGATCCTTACACGCTGGCTGAATCGGCAAAGATTGTGGAAGACGCCGGCTTTGATCTAGTCGATCTAAACCTCGGCTGTCCGGCAAAGCGCGTGGTCAAGTGCAATGGCGGTTCCGGCCTTTTGAAGGACCTGCCGGTAATCGGCACGATTTTTGAAGCGGTGCGCGCGGCGGTGAAGATTCCTTTTACCGTGAAGTTCCGGCTGGGCTGGGACGACGAAAACATCGTCTGCGTTCCGCTGGCCAGGATGGCGGAAGACTGCGGCCTGAACGGCGTGGCGCTGCATGCCCGCACACGCGAACAGGGTTACAGCGGCAATGCGCGCTGGGAATGGATTGCCGCGGTGAAAGATGCGGTGAAGATTCCCGTAGTCGGCAACGGCGATATTCGCACGCCGGAAGATGCCATTGCCATGGTGGCGCAGACCGGATGCGACGGCGTGATGATTGGCCGCACTGCGGCGTCGAATCCATGGATCTTCCGCCAGATTCGCCAGCACGCTGAAACCGGACGCTACGATCAGCCGACGGAAGCGGACCGCTACCAGATGATCCGCACGTATTTCAAAATGCTGGTGGACGAAACCATGCACGGCTCGCCGGGCAAGATGAAGCAGTTTGTCGCATGGTTCACCCACGGAATCCCGGGCGGCAGCGCACTACGCCGCGCGTGCTATGACGCGCATACGGGGCCAGCGATTTTGGCGAGCGTTGAGCGGTTCTTTGAAGAGCTTCTGAGCGGAAACGCGGCGGAGCAGCATGTACCTGCGCCGGAAACAGAGATGGATTTATTGCCGGCGTGCGGTGATTAAGCAGGGGCTAATTTTCAGACCTTTACGGCACGACTGAAGTTGTGCCCTGACACTTGTCTCCCACCGATTCTTCGATTTCGGCACAATCCCATCTCCTCAATTCTTTCCAAGCTCATTTCATCGGGATCACGCCCAACGCGCGATCAAGATCAGCAACCTGAAACACTACGCCATCTTTCACCACGGTCTTTACGCGGCGAATGTCACTGATGTGTGCTGCCGGATCGCCATCGACAAGAATCACGTCCGCCAGCTTGCCCGGAGCGATTGAGCCGAGTTCACTGTCACGCTTTACGACGCGCGCCGCTCCAAGCGTGGCCAGTTGCAGGACTTTCGGCGCGGGAATGCCGGCTTTTTCGTACAACTCAAGCTCGCGATGCAGGGCAAAGCCGGCGAGAGAATCTGTGCCAGCCACGATGGGCACGCCTGAGTCATAAAATGTTTTGGCCATGTCGAGCATGCGCTGGAATGAATCCTGATAGCGCTGGTCCTGGCCTGCGGGCACTTGCAGTCCGCCATAGAGAAAGCCGCGGCGGACCTGCGCGGGCATGTTGTCCGCCACGGGAGCAAAGCCCCGCGCCATCTTGCCCGGACGATCATCAAACATGCCTTCAAAGATGCTGAGCGTGGGGTCGAGAACGATCTTGTGTTCTTTGAGGAGCTGAATGAAGGCCTGCACCTGTTCGGATTTTGGGTCGATCTCAGCGCCGTGGGCGGCAACTTCAGTAAAGCGCGCCGGGGTGCGCGTGTCTTTTACCTGCGGCATGAAATCCAGAAAGATGAAATTCATGTGTTGGATTTCATCCACGCCATCACGTACAAATTGCTCGGCGTTCATTCCTGAAGGAACGTGTCCGCTCACGCGCATGCCGTGTGCATGTGCCATCTCCACAATCCTGGGCAAGAGCTCAGGCTTGAGCGAGCTGTAAACCTTGATCTGAATATAGCCAAGCTTGGCGTAGTTATCGATTGCAGTTTTGGCTTCTTCTTCCGTGTCGGCAAAAACTTTTGTCGGCCCCTGATATGGGCCGCGGCCATCAATGAATCCGGCCATCACAATGCGCGGGCCGATTTCTGTCCCGGCGTCAAAGCGGCTGCGCGTCTGCATGAGGAAATCAGTGTCATTGGCCAGGTCACGGACAGAAGTTACGCCGCAGGCTATGTGCAAAAGGCCATCGCCGGGCGCGACGTGAACATGCATGTCCCAGAGGCCGGGCATCAGGGTTTTGCCGGCTGCATCAATGGTCTCAGCGTTTTTCGGGAGCGGCACCTGGCCGTCGGCGCCCACGGCAGTGATCTTGTCGCCCGTGATGACGACTGTGCGATTCGGCAACATCTGAGCGGATTCGGAATCGAACAGGTTGGCATGAACAAAGACCAGTGGAGCTTTTGGTTTGTGAGCAAGAGTCTGCGCCAGCTTCCTCGACCGCTCATTGTCAAACTTATCCTGCTCTTTGAGCAGGTCGCCCGCAGTTCCTTCCCAGCCTTCCTGAATGATGGAAGACCAGGTTGAAACCGACGCGAACAGCTTGCCATCGGCATTCAGCCAGAATGGGAATGGACTAAAACCTAAACCATCAATCGCATATTGGGTAACTGCCTGCGACTGCCCATTCGCGGTGATTTTGAGTTCGCTGCGCTTCTGAATGGAGGCTTCACCCGCAGGAAGCAATGGCAGCTTGTGTTGAGGCGCGGCGAGGAGAGCCTGCGCCAGCAACGCAGTTTCTTCCGACGCGCCAGAGATGCTGGTATAAAACGCTTTCCCATCGATCTTCTTCTGGCCTTCTTCCGATCGATTTTTCCAGCTTGCGGCGCCTTGCTTGAGCGAGAAGCGCTCATCGACAGGCGCTTTCAGGTAATCGACTCCGGTGATTTCAATTTCAACCGGAATACCGTCTTTGCCGATGCGAATCTTTTCATTGACGTTGGGGCCGCGGCCGCGATCATTGAACTCAAAATGGACTTGCAGGCTGCCGTCAGGATTGCGCGTGGAACTTTCATAGCCGGCTTTGTTGCCGGAGAGAATAAAGGTGTAGCGAGTGGGCTTTGCCGCTTCAGATGGCGGAGCCGCAGTGGTCTGGGATTGGGCCAAGGCAACAAATATCGGAAAGAGAAGAAAACAAAGCTTTTTCATAAGAAGTCCTAGTTCAGCTAAACCCTGGTTCAGCTAATGATTGTAATTGGCACTCTGCTGGGCAGTAGTTGGACGTACCAGATACGTCTTCCGGTAGCTCTGCCAGGGCGGCCCCGCTGCGATTCGATGGCCGTGGCTTCTTTGGAGCAGTGACATAGGCATAAGGATCGACAGGCGGCGGGCCAGGTTCCTTACGAGCACGTCGGGGGAGCCAGCCAATTAGGCGGCGAAAAAATTTACGAAGCCGGGAATGATCGGACTGCGGCATGCGTGAGCTCGTGCCCAAAAATCGTACCAGGGGAGCCCAAAAGGGAACTAAGTATCTAATTTTATGGATTAACCCCCGCTGAAAGACGACGATTTTTGGATTTCAGCCTATTTTTGCCAAGGGCCGTTTACTCTTACTATCGATAGAGGGGAAAAGTGCGACAATAAGGGTTAAGGATCGGTCCTTTTCCGGCCTCCGGGACATCTAATATAGAGCCAATGACACAAAATCAAAATCTTTTCTTTCAGAAGTTTGGCATTACTCCCAATGATCTTCAGCGCTACCTGGGCGAGGCCCTTTCCGCCGGGGGCGATTATGCCGATTTGTACTTTGAATACCTGACCTCCACTTCAATCAGCGTGGATGAGTCGATAGTGAAATCCGCGTCGCAGGGGATTTCCGCCGGCTGCGGCGTGCGCGTATTGGCCGGGGAGCGTACGGGCTATGCCTATACCGACGATCTTGCTCCGGAAAAAATTCTGCGCGCCGCACGGACCGCGGCGCTGATTGCACGCGGACCGGCCAAGAGTCCTATTGAGGGATTTAAGGAAAATTTGAATCACCAGTTGTATCCCGTGGCTTCACCTTCTGCCGATGCGGACATTGCAGCAAAGCTGGAGCTGGTGATGCGAGCGGACCGCTCAGCGCGGGCTTATGATCCGCGCGTGGTACAAGTGCGCGCCGGTTATTTTGATGAAATGCGCCAGATCCTGGTGATTGGCTCGGACGGAACTTTTGCCAGTGATGTCCAGCCGATGGCGCGGTTTACCGTGAGCACGATTGCCAAGTCTGGCGAGAATTCCGCCAAGGGCGTAGCGGGTGGCGGCGGACGCGTAGGCATCGATTTCTTTATGACGGAAAAAACTCCGGAGCATTTCGCGCACGACGCGGCGCGGCAAGCCATTATCCAACTGGGCGCGGTTGAGGCTCCGGCGGGCGAAATGGAAGTTGTGCTGGGACCCGGCTGGCCGGGAATCCTGCTGCATGAAGCCATTGGCCATGGACTGGAAGCGGATTTCAATCGCAAAGGAACATCCGCTTTTTCCGGCATGGTGGGCAAGCGCGTGGCATCAGACAAATGCACGGTGGTGGATAACGGCACGCTGCCTTCGCGTCGCGGATCAATCAACGTGGATGACGAAGGATCACCCACGCAGAATACTGTGCTGATCGAAAAAGGAATTCTCAAGGGCTACCTCAGTGACAAGCTTTCCGCGAAGCTCATGGGCATGCCAGACACCGGCAATGGACGTCGTGAAAGTTACGCGCACATCCCCATGCCGCGCATGACCAACACTTACATGCTGGCGGGCGACGATTCACCGGAAGACATTATTCGATCAGTAAAGCGCGGTGTTTACGCGGTGAACTTTGGCGGCGGGCAGGTTGACATCACCAACGGCAAGTTTGTCTTCTCCGCGTCTGAAGCTTACATGATTGAGGATGGCCACGTAACCGCGCCACTGAAAAACTGCACGCTGATCGGCAATGGTCCGGACGCGCTGACGAAAGTCTCAATGGTGGGCAACGATCTGGAGCTTGATGAAGGCGTTGGCACATGCGGCAAAGACGGACAGTCTGTGCCCGTGGGCGTTGGCATTCCCACGCTGAAGCTGGACAGCATGACCGTGGGCGGTACCGCAAGATAATGGCAACCAATACACAAACAATCACTGAAGTTGACGCAGAGCTGCGTGATCTGGCGGCGAGCGTGGTCTCACGCGCGATGAAGGCCGGAGCAACCGCGGCTGAAGCTGTGGTGCGCGAAGGCTCAGAGTTCTCCACGGTGGTGCGCATGGGCGAAGTGGAGACGCTGAAAGAGTCCGGGTCGCGCGCGATTGGGCTGCGGACGTTTGTTGGACATCGCACGGCGAGCACATATTCCAGCGACTTCTCCAAGGACGGGATCCAGCGGCTGATCAATGGCGCGATTGAGCTGTCGCGAGTGACTTCAGAAGACTCTTATGCCGACCTTCCGGAGCCAGACCAGCTTGGTTCTGTGCAGGGCGATCTGAAGCTTTATTACGAAGATGTATATTCTCTTCCGCCGGAGCAGCGCATTGATTATGCTCGTCGCGCTGAACGCGCTGCTTTGGAAGCCGATCCGCGGATGAAAAATTCTGACGGCGGATCGTTCGATGCGGCCATTGGTCACAAGGTGCTGGCCAACTCGCACGGCTTCCTGGGCGAATTTCGGCGGTCGTATTGCTCAGTTTCCGCCGCGCCCATTGCGCAGGACGAGAACGGCAACATGCAGCGCGATTACTGGTACGCGTTGGCGCGAACCATGGCCACGCTGGAATCGCCTGAATCCGTGGGACATGAAGCGGCGCGGCGCACATTGCGCCGGCTGGGCTCGCGCAAGATCGCGTCCACGCAGGTCCCAATCGTGCTTGATCCCACGGTTGCGGAATCGATTCTGGATAACATTTTTGAAGCGGTTGATGGCGGAGCCATTTACCGGCAATCGTCGTTCCTGGCCAACAAACTGGGAGAGCAAGTGGCTGCCGGCAACATCACAGTCGTAGATGACGGCACTATGCCGGGCGGATTTGGCACCGAGCCGTTTGACGGCGAAGGCGTTCCCACGCGCCGCACTGTGGTCATCGAAAATGGCGTGCTGAAGTCTTACCTGCTGAATACGTACACAGCGAAAAAACTGGGAATGAAGACGACCGGCAACGCGTCCCGCGGACTGGCTGGACCGCCGAGCATTGGCGCTGGAAATTTTTATCTGCAAAAAGGTGATCGCACGCCGCAGCAGATTATCGGGAACATTAAGCAGGGCTTGTATGTGTTCCAGTTTCTCGGCTTTGGCGTGAACATGGTTACCGGCGATTTTTCCCGGGGCGTGAGCGGCCTGTGGATTGAAAATGGCGAGCTCACTTATCCGGTGGAAGAAGTGACTGTCGCCGGCAATCTGAAAGACATGCTCAACAACATCTCTGAAATTGGCAATGACCTTAAGTTTCGCGGCTCGACGGCTGCGCCTACGCTGCGGATTGATGGCATGACCATTGCGGGCGAGTAAGCTTTTTGCCTCAGTGGCTGAAGCCGATTGTCGAGTGCTTTTACCGCAGACATAAATGTCTGCTCCACCCCGTGGATCAATAGAGCAATCCCGAAATGTAAAGTCTTCTGCTTGGAGCATGGCTGCGAAGAGGTTAGAATTTCCGCCATGGGCGATTCCGAAAAAGACCAGCAAGTATTTTCCCCTCCCGCCGACCAGAGCGAAAGCAGAGCCTGGGTGCCTATGGCGGCCGGCGGAGTGTTTGTGCTGGTGCTGATCGTCGGTTTGGTCCTGCTGACGCGCGCAGGAAAGCCTGCCAGCACCGCGCCCGGCGATCCTAATCTGGCCAAGCTGCAGGTTTCCGGATTGCATATGGCAACGGCGGAAAACTTTGCCGGCGGATCGGTGACGTACATCGAGGGCAAGCTCGCCAACGGCGCTGATCGCAAAGTTACCGCCGCAAGCGTGCAGGTGATCTTCAAGAATTCTCTGGGTGAGATCGCTCAAACAGATACGCTCCCTGTAACCGTTCTGCTGCCAAATGTTCCTTACGTCGATTACGGTCTCATCGATCGCGCTCCGCTTGCTCCGGGCCAGACACGCGATTTCCGCCTTACGCTGGAGCACGTCACCACCGACTGGGACGGCCAGGTCCCGACGGTGAAAGTGGTGACGATTGGGTATTAGCTTTTTTCTGAAACCCCGAAGCGTAGCGAGGGTGCCCCTATGGCAACCGAAATCCTTCCAGCTTCCGTTCGGATTTGATTGCCGAAATAAATTCATATTCAAGGTTTGCGACCATTTAGGCGATAGGGTTCCCTCGCTTCGCTTCGGGACTTCGGAAACACAAATACCTGTAAAATACGAACTGATGGCAGAACTCAAGACAATCCGGCTCACGGAGCAGGTAAAAGCCGCGGGTTGAGCAAGCAAGCTGAGTCCGGCGGCGCTGGACGCGGTGCTTGGGAAATTAGCCCGGCAAAATGACCCGAACGTTCTGGTTGGCTTTGATACAGCCGACGACGCCGGAGTGTATAAAATTTCCGCCACACAGGAGCTCGTCCAGACCGTGGATTTCTTCACTCCCATCGTTGACGATCCGTTCACCTTCGGCCAGATCGCGGCCAGCAATTCCCTGAGCGACGTTTACGCCATGGGCGGACGCCCCTTGTCCGCGCTGGCCATCGTTTGCTTTCCCGATAAAGGCGATCTCGACGTGCTACAGCAGATTCTTGCCGGCGGCCTTTCCAAGATGATGGAGGCCGGATGTGTCGTGATCGGCGGCCATAGCGTGCGCGATCCTGAAATCAAGTTTGGCTACTCCGTCACCGGCATGATTGATCCGCAGAAAGTCTGGGCCAACTCCAACGCGCAGATCCTGGACGCGCTCATCCTCACCAAGGGCCTGGGGACCGGCGTGATCTCCACGGCCATCAAGCGCGGTGAGGCCAGGCAGCAGTGGATTGACGCCGCCACCCAATCCATGACCACGCTGAACGGCCGCGCCGCTGAAGTTGCCGCGTCCGGCAAGTTCACCGTGCACGCCGCCACGGACATTACCGGCTTCGGCCTCATCGGGCATGTGCGGGAGATGGCCGCAGGCAGCGGTGTTTCCGTGCGCATCAATTCCGCCAACGTGCCTCTGCTGGCCGGGGCCATGGACTGCGTGCGCGCCGGCTTCATCCCCGGAGGTCTCAACAATAACCGCGACTTTGCGGAATGCCTGGTCAGTTATGACGAGAGCGTCCCGGCAGAAATCCGGACCATTCTTTTCGACCCCCAGACCGCCGGCGGGTTGCTGCTCTCCGTTGCCCGCGCTGATTCCGCCGCGCTGCTCGACGCTCTAAAGAGCGCCGGCGTGCCCGCAGTAGAGATCGGCGAAGTGCTTCCGCCAGGGAAGCCGTTGATTAGGGTGGTGTGAGGGGGCTGGCCTTCTTCCTATTGTTCATTCCAGATTGACTAGGGGCAAGCGTTTTTAGTTTTCTAATTCCAAGACTTTTTGTTGACTGATGAGGAGGTCGTTTATACCCTTCATAATCACAAAAGGCTCCATCATCGAATCCTTAAACCTGAATCTGTATCTGCGT